>JAOUMX010000131.1 GCA_029881275.1 Gammaproteobacteria bacterium
AACCACAATGGGTGACATTGATCTCGCTCTGGATAGCAAACACGCGCCGCTATCAACTAAAAACTTTATGGACTATGTTCATGCCAATTTTTATTCTGGCACGGTATTTCATCGTGTTATCGACGGCTTCATGATTCAGGGTGGCGGCTGGACCACTGACCTTAATCGCAAGGATACTAATGAACCGGTTCTCAATGAAGCTGACAATGGTTTAAAAAATCGTCGCGGCACCATAGCACTGGCCCGTACTATGGAGCCCCATTCGGCAACTTCACAGTTTTTTATTAATGTTAGCGATAACAACAATCTCGATCACCAGTCAAAAACCACTCGCGGCTGGGGTTACGCAGTGTTTGGTCAGGTCATTAACGGGATGGATGTGGTTGATAAAATCAAACAGGTACCAACCGGCACCAAGGGCATGATGCCCCAGGATGCACCCATTGAGGACATTATCATTAACGCCGTAAATGAAGTGAACTGCGCCAGCCTTAAATAAAGACCCAGACAAACCAGGCAGACATAAAAAAGCCGATCATTGATCGGCTTTTTCATTGTAACCTGATGCGTGTATTTAGATTCGTTTCATGGAATCAAAAAACTCGTCATTGGTTTTGGTCGCTGTGAGCTTTTCCAGCAGGAATTCCATTGCACCCAGTTCATCCATTGGATGCAAAACTTTACGCAGTACCCACATCATTTGCAGCTCATCCTGCGCAGTTAACAGCTCTTCACGACGTGTGCCTGAGCGATTAACATTAATAGCCGGGTAAACACGTTTTTCTGTAATACGACGATCCAGGTGAATTTCCATATTACCGGTACCCTTGAACTCTTCGTAAATAACCTCGTCCATTTTTGAACCGGTATCGACCAGCGCTGTTGCCAGTATGGTAATACTGCCACCTTCTTCGATATTACGAGCAGCACCAAAGAAACGCTTTGGACGATGCAGGGCATGGGCATCAACACCACCGGTTAATACTTTACCCGATGAAGGAATAACCGTGTTATAGGCTCGAGCCAGACGGGTAATTGAATCTAACAGAATGACGACATCTTTTTTATGCTCAACCAGACGCTTGGCTTTTTCAATAACCATTTCTGCAACCTGTACATGACGGCTGGCAGGCTCATCAAAGGTACTGGAAACCACTTCACCGCGGACCATACGCTGCATTTCAGTTACTTCTTCCGGGCGTTCATCAATCAACAGAACAATCAGATAACAGTCAGGATGATTAGAAGCGATGGACTGGGCAAGATTGCTCAGCATCATGGTTTTACCAGCTTTCGGTGGTGATACAATCAGGCCACGCTGACCTTTACCAAATGGAGCAACCAGATCCAGTATACGTGCGGTAAGGTCTTCGGTACTGCCATTACCCCGTTCCAGTTTCATGCGCTCTGTTGGGTGTAATGGTGTTAAATTTTCAAATGCCACTTTATTACGGGCACTTTCAGGTGAATCGTAATTAATCGAATCAACCTTGAGCAAGGCGAAATAACGTTCACTATCCTTGGGTGGGCGAATTTTTCCAGAAATGGTATCGCCGGTTCTTAATCCAAAACGTCGAATCTGACTGGGAGACACGTAAATATCATCCGGTCCTGCAAGATAAGAGCAATCTGCCGATCGCAGGAAGCCAAAGCCGTCCTGTAAAATTTCAAGTACACCATCACCAAAAATGTCTTCGCCATTTTTAGCATGTGCTTTTAGCATTGCGAAAATAATATCCTGCTTCTTTGCCCTGGCAAGATTTTCAAGTTTCATCGATTGGGCAATATCGACAAGTTCAGAGGGGCTTTTGGTCTTTAATTCAGTAAGATTCATAACAAATAATTGGATTTTTCAGAAAAGGATTTAGATAAGGATTAAACAGAAATTAATTTTGGTTATTGTTAATTATGTTTAAGGTTATATCGGCTTGAATTAGCCTTGGTCTTGATCGCAGGCGTCACCTATGACATTGGTGCCTGCTGACAATGGAGATACTCTAGCACGATTAATTAAGGTCGTCCACTTTTTGTGGACGACCCCACTAATCATTACAGGTTACTGTCCAGAAATGCGGTTAACTGTGATTTGGATAAGGCACCGACTTTGGTTGCCTCAACCTCACCGCCTTTAAACAACATCAATGTTGGAATACCACGAATACCATATTTAGGTGGTGTGCCTGGATTTTCATCGATATTTAATTTGGTAATTTTAACTTTGCCGTTATATTCACCTGCAATTTCTTCCAGAATGGGAGCAATCATTTTGCAGGGACCACACCAGTCTGCCCAGTAATCAACCAGAACAGGAACATCAGACTTAATCACATCATTTTCAAAACTATCGTCAGATACATGGACAATATCATTCACGTTTGTTGGCCTCCAGATTTAGCACAAACTTATGGGGTAACTATAACTAACATTTTCTCTATCAGGCAACATAAATCAGCTCTGGCAAAAAATTAACCAGCCAGATTCAGGGTTACTTTTTAGCTATTTAGGGCATTGTATGCATTTTTCAATGATCAGCCAAGTTACAACATTTGTACAGAGTTAGATACTGCTTTATGCTCACACCCTATGACAACACATTTAACTGATAAAAGCTTTGCCAGCTTTAACCTGGCTGAACCCATTCTTAATGGCCTGAAAGCAGCCGGTTTCGACTTCTGCACGCCTATTCAGGCAGAAACACTGCCCATTGCCCTAAAAGGCCAGGATATTGCCGGGCAAGCACAAACCGGCACCGGTAAAACGGCTGCATTTCTGGTAGCGACCTATCAATACCTGCTGCACCATCCCGCATCGGACAGACGCAGGGCCAATCAACCCCGGGCACTAATTCTGGCGCCGACGCGAGAACTGGCGATTCAAATTCACAAAGACGCAGAAATCATTGGTCAGTTCACCGGGCTCAAACTGGGGCTGGTCTATGGTGGTACGGATTATGACAAACAGCGCCAGCAACTGGCTGACGGTATTGATATTCTCATTGGTACACCGGGCAGGCTCATCGATTATTTCAAACAACATGTTTTTGACCTGAAAGCCATTCAGGCACTGGTGCTGGATGAAGCCGATCGTATGTTTGATCTTGGTTTTATCAAGGACATTCGATACCTCATCAGACATTGTCCTGATCCGACCAGACGTCTTGGCCTGCTGTTTTCTGCCACCCTGTCATACCGGGTGCAGGAGCTGGCCTATGAACACATGAATAACCCACAGAAAGTAGCCATTGAAGCCGAAAAACGCACTGCAGATAAAATTGACGAACGCGTCTATTACCCGGCGAATAATGAAAAAATCCCTCTCCTATTGGGATTATTCAAACAGGAAAATCCGGCGCGCAGCATTATTTTCATCAATACCAAACGCACCGCTGAAAATATTTATGCCTGGCTCACGGGCAATGATTATCCGTCTGCTCTGCTTTCCGGTGACATACCACAGAAAAAACGTCAGACCCTGCTGAAGAAATTTCAGGATGGTGAATTCAATATTCTGGTAGCAACCGATGTGGCGGCTCGTGGACTGCATATTCCCGAGGTCAGTCATGTCTTTAATTACGATATGCCACAACAGTGCGAAGACTATGTGCATCGCATTGGTCGCACCGGTCGTGCCGGCGCCAGCGGTCATGCCATCAGCTTTGCCTGCGAAGACTTTGCCCATACCCTGCCGGAAATTGAAGAATATATCGGCCACAGCATTCCTCGCGAAGCGGTATCCGCGGAACTGCTGATAGAACCCAAGCCGATGGCCAAAATAGAACGCCACCGTCCCGCCCGACACCCGTCGTCTGCCAAAAAGCCCCATCAAAATCGACGACCACACGCTCAGCACAAACCCCGACAGAAACCGGCCACCAGCTAATATGACCGAGGCCGGTGTCTATCTGGGTCTGTATCTGATTTTAGGCACCTTTGCCGGTCTCACAGCCGGCTTACTGGGTGTTGGTGGCGGGCTGATTATTGTACCGGCACTGGCCAGCCTTTATCTGTTACAGGGTATTTCCAGTGACATTATTATGCATCTGGCGCTGGCGACCTCGCTGGCCACCATCGTAGTAACATCATTGTCATCAGTACGTGCACATCACCATCATCAGGCGGTACTCTGGCCGGTGTTCTGGCAACTGACACCGGGCATATTAATCGGTGCCTGGCTGGGTGGCTGGCTTGCAGGGCAAATCAGCACACAATGGCTAAAACCCGTGTTTGGCTGCTTTGAACTGTCTGTCGCAATCTACATGCTCCTGGATAAACCGGTCTCAGCACATCGAAACCTGCCGGGAAAATGGGTGATGGGCATAGCCGGAAGCGCTATTGGCAGCCTGTCGGCCATTGTTGGCATTGGCGGCGGCACACTGACGGTACCATTTTTAAACTGGAACAATATTCAACTGCGCCAGGCGATTGGCACCTCCGCGGCCTGCGGCTTACCCATCGCCATGGCAGGCGCCCTGGCCTACATCATGACCGGCTGGCAGCATGCTGATTTACCCGCCTATACTTTAGGGTATGTGCACTTACCCGCGTTTCTGGGCATTATTATCAGCAGCGCGCTGTTCGCTCCACTGGGTGCAAAACTGACTCATAACCTGCCGATAAAAATCATAAAAAAGATATTTGCCCTGTTTCTGCTCGTTGTCGCCATCAAACTATTACTTACTGAATTTTAACGTCATTGAGCGTGGCCTCTGGTTTTTCCGTGCTTTCAGATGCCGGCAAGGGTTCCTTTAATCCTGACTGATACCGCGTGGGATAGAGCACTTCAGTCAACCGAGCCACCGCCGTAATAACCAGTTCACGGGGAAATTTCTGACAATGAATTTCCAGCCAGTTTTGGGCCGTGGTAAACTCTGTTTCGCCAAGAATATCGTAAGTATCCGGCATAATGACATTAAACGCCGACAGATAACCAATCACCCAGTCGATGAAATAATCCTGTTCCGGCCCACCACGTTCCATGGCACGCACATAAATACTACAGGTCTTGGCACCTGCACCATAAACCGCATAACTATCTTCAAAATCCCGCCCATGAGATGCCCCTGATAGCAGCAACAAGAGAATAAAACACAGTCTTTTTATCATTACCTGATCCTTTTCATTTCTAATCATGAATATAGCCTGAATTGGAAACTAATTGCATCCCGCAAAAAATAAGACTATCGTCTGATAATCATGTCTTGTTCAGGATAACGTCATGCCAAACCCTCAAAAACCAGAATTAAAAATATCTGTTATCAGCGACTATATCTGCCCGTTTTGCTTTATTGGCCATAAACGTCTGGCGGCATTACGTGACCATTATGATCTTAAAATTAACTGGTGCTTTGTGGAAATCCATCCTGAAACACCGGCAGAAGGACATGATGTCACCCTGCTTAATTATGACGAAGACCAGTGGAATCTGATGATGAAAAATCTTCATCAACTCGCCAGGGAAGAAAACCTGACATTATCACCACAGACCATCATCACCAATTCTCGCAAGGCACTGTTACTGGCAGAGGCCAGCAAGGCCCTGGGTGCCGATTATTTTTACCCATTACATGAACGTATATTTGATGCCTGTTTTCTTGAAGGACTCAATATCGGCAAGGAAGAGGTATTACGTCAACTGGCCGCAGATTGTCATATTCCAGACGCTATTATTGAAACCGCCTGGAGTGACCCGTTTACCCGTGGGCATGAAGACAATACCCCTGCAGCTCTACTGCCCTATCTACAGTATGCCGGTGCCATTCAGGCCCGCAGTGTACCGACTTTCATCTTCGACAAGAACATACTCACCGGCGTCGTCAGCACAGACAACTTACTGAAAGCCGCAAAAAACATGTCCGGCTGACACACCTGATTTTTTGGTCTAATCTCATATTCAGGAAGCATTAACACGAGACAATGAGACAATGAAATTCCCCCCCAGCGAATTCTGGAATTATTCAAACAGCATTTATAACCACCCGGAAGTGGAAAACAGCTGCCTTAAGCTGCAGGATAAATATCAGGCGGATATCAACATACTGCTCTACTGCTGCTGGACAGGTCAAAAACAAATATCACTCTCTGAAAACGACATCAAAATACTGATTAATATCAGTCAGCCCTGGCAAACCAATATTCTTTCCCATTTACGTTCAGCACGCAAAACCCTGAAAATCAGTACCGTGGTGATACAGAAAGAACTGCGCGAACAAGCCCATAAAAATATTTGCGAGATGGAATTAAATGCGGAGCATATGAATCAGCTGGCACTGGAAAAAGCGATTAATCTAAAAAAGAAATCCAGAAATAAAAAATCTGACGTCATTGACTGCGTAACACATAACCTGAATTTATATTGCCAGCAACTGGAAACCGTATCGTCGACAGAACACATTCATGCTGAACTTAACAACATTATTAACACCCTGTTCAATAACAATACACAAACCAGTCAGGCCACAGGTTAATCAGTCCCTGATAAAGCGTCTTTGAGTTCCTTATCAACAGGCTCATCACCCAGCCAGATTTTTAATAATGCAGCATAAAAATCAGCACCTTCAATAAGACCTTTTTCCTGCCCTTTACTGATGACTCTTGTGCCCTTGCCAGGAATAAAATCCAGCAACACAACATCACCCGTTTCAACTGTTTCAAACAGGCTATTAAACATGTTAATACGTGATTCTAGCGATTTAAAATCATCTTTGGAAAGATTGGCTTCAAATCCTTCAAGCCAGGCAGCCACCAGTTTTTCTTTTTCGACTTTGTCATATACAAAATGCATGAGCACACGCTTTGCCTGATCAGATTCGATGATGCGGGTAATATCATTGCTTTTTTCTTCCAGATACAAAGCCGCTATATAAATCTTGAAAAAGAATTTGTAACGAATACCAATACCATTAAGCTGTAATTGCTTCTGGTATCCATCTATATAAATCACATCATCAAATTGTCTATCTGCAATTTCAGCCGCCTGTAACGGTTGTAATAAAATAAAAAACAAAGCACATAAATAATACAATTTCATTTGTGAACCCCTTTATTTAGTCTTACACTTAATGTTGACCGCAGTTATCCTAAGCACAGATATTATTACACTATTACAAATCATCATATGCCAAACCCTGACAAGCTCCAGAATGATAACATTACTTATGTTGTTTATATTATTGTTTCCTGTATTCTGACTGCATTTCTAAATACCATTCACTCATACATCATTGATATACCTGTAAAAAGCACCAGCTTTCTGATACCCATTGTTGCCGGGTCTATTTTTGGCTACCTGCTGGCAAAAAATAGAATACTCAGCCAGAACCTTAAAATGCAGGCACACACGGACATGCTGACCGGCGCATTCAACCGCATGATGTTCGAGCAATTACTGGAAACAGAGATTCTAAAAACCAACCGTTATGGTGGCACTTTTTCTGTTATTTTTCTCGACATAGACCATTTCAAACAGGTCAATGATCAATTTGGGCATCTGGTCGGTGACATGGTATTGTCTGATTTAGCTCATCTGATAAAAAAAACCAACCGTTTATCTGACGTCACTGCACGTTATGGTGGAGAAGAATTCATTATTCTTTCTATTTCATGCCGCATTAATGACACCGTCAAACATGCAGAACGTTTGC
>JAOUMX010000018.1 GCA_029881275.1 Gammaproteobacteria bacterium
TTTGTTATTTCTATCCACCGCCAGCAGGTACTGGGTTAAGTCATTACTGCCAATCGAGAAGAATTCGACACGTTTAGTTAAAGCTTCCATCTGATAAACCGCCGAAGGCACTTCAATCATTAAACCTATAACCGGATAGGGCACATCGATGCCCTCATTATTTAATTCTTTGTGTGCCTTTGTAATAAGTTTAAGCGCTTCATCCACTTCACTAACATCACTGATCATGGGTAACATTAAACGCAAATTATTTGCATACACATTAGATTTTAATATGGCACGAATCTGGGTCAGAAATATTTCCGGGTGATCGAGCATAATACGTATACCGCGCCAGCCCAGAAAAGGGTTTTCTTCGACCACAGGAAAATAAGGCAGCGCCTTATCACCACCAATATCTAAAGTACGAAAGGTCACTGGTCGCGGTGAAAAACTTTGTAAAACCTGTTTATAAATACCTGCCTGCTCATCTTCACCGGGAAATCCATCACGAATTAAAAAAGGAATTTCAGTACGGTACAAACCGACGCCTTCTGCACCGCTTTTTAACGAAGGTGATATATCAGCAAGCAAACCGGTATTCACGTACAGAGGAATATGAATACCATCAAGTGTTTCAGACGGTTTATTAATTAATTCCTTGAGCTCAGCCTGAAGTGACTGCTCTTCACTGATTAAACGATTAAATTCATCCAGAATAGCTTTCGTTGGCTTAACAAAAATCTGCCCACGATAACCATCAACAATAATTTCCTGCCCCTTGATACGATGCACCGGCAAATTATCTATACCCATGACAGAAGGAATACCTAAAGCATGGGAAAGTATTGCAACATGTGAAGAAGCTGAACCTTTGGTTGAAATAATACCAACAAGATTTTTTAGTGGAACTTCAGCAAACTGGGAAACACTCACTTCTTCACCGACCAGTACGACTGGCCCTGATACTTGCTGGGTTTTTGCCTGCTGCATCTGCAAATGCATTAGAATACGCCTGCCCAGGTCTTTTATATCAACTGCACGTTCACGCAAATAAGCATCATCCATGGAATTGAATTTTTTAACATGCTCAGAAATAGTTTCACGCAATGCACCCTGTGCCCACTGCCCCGCTTTAATTCGATTAATTACCGTCTCAATTAATGAATCACTTTTCAACATCAGACCAAATACATCAAACAATGCCAGTTCTTCTTTTGATATGCTGCCTTCCATTCGCTGAGACAGATCTTTATATTCACGCTCAACATTAGCAACTGCCTGTTGAAATAATTTTATCTGCTCATCAATCTCGTCACCGGTAATAACATTATCAGGTACTGCAGACAGATTAGCGGGCGGAAAGACAACCACGGCCTCACCGATAGCAATACCCGGTGAACCACTTAAACCTTTCATGTTAAATGAATGGTCGTCAACATTTTCAAGCAAGCGGGTTAATTCACCTTTTTTCTCTGCATGAGAAATAGCGCCCGCCAGTTGTGCTGCCAGCGTAACCAGAAATGTTTCATCATTAGCTGAAAAACGCCTTTGCCGGGTTTGTCGTACCACCAGCACACCGAGAACGCGGCGATGCTGGGTTATTGGCACACCCAGAAAGCCATGAAATGACACTTCCCCGGTTTCAGTTACAAAACGGTAATTGGGGTGACTATGGGCATCTTTAATATTCACCGGTTCAGCCTGAGTAAGAACAAGCCCTACCAGACCCTGATCCAGATTAAATCTGATCTTACCTATGGCATCCTTGTTTAATCCATCAGTGGCCATTAACACCAGCTGATCCAGCTTGTCATCACGGAAATACACTGAAACTGCATCAACCTGCATTATCTGTCTGGTACGTTGAACAATGATGTTCAATGCCTGCTCAAGTCCAGATGCATCGTTTACATCCTGAATAAGATTTTTCAGGGTATCGAATATTTTATTTGTCATGCATCAGGCCACCAGAACTATTTTTTCAATACTGTGACAATAGACTGTTTTAATCTGAGTAACAATAAAAAAGCCCCGGTTGTGGCCGGGGCTTTTTATATCAGGTCGTTAAACAACCCTGTGCCATGCAATTTAATTATTGCCCTGGCTGTTGATAATCACCTGATGTGGAACCGAAACTGTCAACACATTCCTGTATATACTGTTTCTTTTCTTCTGCATCATCGATACCGGCCATTTGTGCCTGATCATCACAATAAGCCATTGCGTCCTCATTGCCAGCGTCCTGTGTAGCATAAGCTGTATTGAATGTTGCAGTTAAGGATAAAATTGCCAGTAATGTAGCAAACTTCATAAAGGTGACTCCCGTAGTAAATATCAAGGTTTTTTTCCTGTTTTCCGGCAAAAGCTGTAGACAGATTGCGGCATTTTTATGGCATTCACTCTAATCAGTAAAGAGAATAAAATTGCATGTCACAATTACATTTTTCGATTAATATGTCAGTTTGCCTACTGATGCCAGGCAGTTCACAAATTCGGAATAAAACCAGATCAGGCGCATATTGAGATGATGATTTAATGGACGTAGGACTACTAAAAGCTTTTCTTGAAGTATATCGTGCACGACATTTTGGCCGCGCAGCCAGGAATCTTTTTATTAGTCAGTCAGCGGTTAGCGCCAGAATCAGACAACTCGAAGAAGAACTGGGGATACGACTCTTTACCCGTGACCGTAATAACATTGAATTAACCACCGCCGGCAAGAAATTTCTGTTATATGCAGAAAACATTCTTAATACATGGAACAGAGCAAAACAGGAAATTGCCATCCCGGAAGGGGCTGGCACTTTATTAAGTGTTGCCGCTGTTTCCAGTATCTGGGATATCTTTCTTGAAAACTGGTTAAGCTGGGTTCAGCAAAACAACGCCGCCACCGCTTTGCAGGCCGATGTCATGCAACCCGACGCCATCATACGAAACCTGCTGGATGGCACCCTGGATCTTGGTTTTGTTTTCGATCCCCCGAAGACACCTCAGTTACTGGTAAAAGAACTGATACCTGTCCCATTAATCATGGTATCCACACACAAAAACATCAGTGCCGAAGATGCCGTTAAAACAAACTATGTTTTTGTTGACTGGGGAACCTCATTTGGCATGATTCACGCCAGACAGTATCCAGACATACCACCCCCAAAACTAAGGGTCAGTGTCGGTCGAATAGCACTTGGTTTTCTGAATAAATCCGGAGGTACTGCGTACCTTCCTGAAGCCATGGTGAGTGAACAACTGGGCTCAACTTTTTTCAAAGTTGAGGACGCCCCTGTTATTCATAAAGATGCCTATGCTATTTATTCACAGGCCAGTAGCAAGCAGGTTGCTATTAATGAAGTATTAACCTGGTTTGATAAGACCTGGATCTAGTCCCAATCATCAAACTCGCCTCTAATAAGACGCTCCAGCTCTTTATCTTCGCGGATCTGCTCCAGGCGTCGACGTGCATCAGAGTAATCCTTTAAGATAATTTCCTTATCATCTATTTCATCAAAATCCTCAAGCATAGCACCGTCCTCATCATCGACTTCATCAAAATCATCTTCATCATCGTCTATTTTTGCAGCCATAAAACCTAATCTCGCCTATCTAAGCATTTACCAAAATCATTAGCGGCTGGTAATATTCATTAGTGACACCGACCTGTAAAGAAAAAAATATTAATCGTCACGATCAATATTTTTGATCGACAATATCAGGCCACACAAGCTTTCAGGCCTTTACGCCTGACACTGAAACTTTTTCGACTAACTAATTGTACTGTTTTAAATTAATATCAGGCTGAGATTCACTCTGACCAGACAAAAGCGCCCGATCTCCGATCTGACTACCGCATCACTCTCAGGCTATAACGGTTTGATGTCTCCATGGCCTGTCATACCTGAAGGTAATTCCAGGCCATAGTTGTACACCCACATCGCGCTCCCTTGCAATGACGATAGCCACAACTCATACCTACAGCCCCAGCTACATTAATCAGACCATATCCATCTGTTATCTCCTCGTTGCTGACCCGGTCAGATATCGCATTTTCACAGCCTTAGCCACTGTTCGTAAAATCACAGTCATACTTGTGATTTATATATTTTGCCTGAGCATTTTATTAAACCGGTACTTCGTTACGCCTATTTCCAGCCGGTCTTTAGGGTACAGGGTTGTTCTAGAGATGCATCAACGGATCCTGTTCTGGTCTTAATTTGAAAACAGGCAATAAGCAAAAAGCATTTTCATATCACACAGCTGTTCAAACATATTCTTTTTCTACTGATTTCTCCGCATGATTTATACCGCTCAAATACAGGGGACCGATATTATCCACAGCATCTCTAAGCAGAATTCTATAATCATCATCCATAGAATGGACTCTAAACCCTCGCTTCTCCAGCAGAGTTCTCATCTTTTCAGATGATGGAGAACAACGCGCATATATATCTGAAGATTGATATTCGTTAAGCAGATCATCAACAATCCTGCTTCCATATCCCTGATTCTGGTATTTTCTGGCTACTGAGAGCGCATAAATTTCAGAACCCCTTATATTGTCCGAAGCTGCACTCATAATTAATGTAGCGATACGTTTGTTATTCTGTATAAAAACAAAAGCCCGTGCATATCTTTGATCAAGCAATAATTGCCTGCCAACCACCGACTGTATTTCATACTTCATTGATTTAACAATTTCAGGATTTTCAGCATTGAATGAATAACGCCCTTTCCTTGCGCCATAAAGAATACAGCTATAGATGAATTCAAGGTCTTTCAGATTTGCGAGACGTTTTACTATTGACATGAAACAAACCCTACCAGTCAGGCAGCTCATGCTAGTAAAAGCCTGTAAATGAGTCTAATGATATAAAATAATCATAACCATCTAATTTTTTGATCAATATATTTTAGCAATCTTATACAGCTAAACTTAAAACGGGTGCGGATAATCAACAGCCAAACAATCTAATCGACAAAGCCTAATTGTACGGCCTTTTGAGTAGCTTCTGCCCGATTGGAAATACCCAGTTTTGAATAGACATTTTTGATATGAGAAGCAACAGTGTGATGAGAAATATTCAACTCTTTTGCCACAAGCTTAACTGAATGACCCTTAGCAATCATCCTTAAAACCTGGATCTCTCTTTTACTCAAATCGTCTTCAGCTGGCTTCTGTACAATATCAGCCTCAGGTTCTTCAGAATTTGAAAAATGATCCAGTATTTTTAATGCTATTTTGGGAGTCAAAGCAGGTTTACCTTCGGTAATACCCTGCAGTGCTTCAATTAATAGTTCACGACGTTGCTCTTTCAGCAAATAACCTTGCGCGCCTGCCCTAAGCGCTGAAAACAGATGACTGTCATCATCATAAATAGTTGTTACTACCGATATGCAATCAAATCCTTCGTGACTCAGTCTATTTAGAATCTCAACACCAGAACCATCAGGCAGATTAAGATCAATTAATGCAATATCGGGTTGCGCACGATCAAGAAAGTGACTGGCCTCTTCAATAGAAGACACCATCTCAATCATCACACCAGGAAAGCTGCTTTCGAGAACATCATATAAATATTGCCGTGCATCATTATTATCTTCAAGAATAAGCCCCGTGATTATCTGTTTGTTCGATTTCATAATCTCGCCTCTTCTGTGACTAATGGCAAATTGATATTGAGTATACTGCCAGCACCATGTTCAGACATTAACTCAATATCAGCACCCATTTCTTCGGCTCTTCTATTCATATTTAGTAAGCCACGGCCTTTTTTAATCTTCGACATAACAAAGCCTTTGCCGTCATCAGCTACCTTAAGTCGCACCTGATTATTACTATAAATAACTTCGATAGTCACAACAGACGCATTCGAGTGTTTAATGATATTACTCACTGACTCACGCAATATTTTTCTTATATTTGACTTTTCGGCACTGGATAATTGTATGTTTTTATGAATATTAAATTGTTGCCAGTTTAGCTGCATACCGGCATCTTCACAGCGTTGTCTTATTTCACACTGCCAGTCAAAAAGATTTACCTCGAGTGATAACTCACCATTTTCAAGATCATTAATCACATTACGAAGCTCATCCAGTATTTCACGCCCCAGATCGGCATTCTGCTCGGAGTTTGAACGGTAAATCAATGATAATACTTTTGAACTCACATCATCATGAAGATCTCTTGCCAGACGCTTGCGTTCTTTTTCTGCGCCCTGTAATTGTGCATGCTGAAAATCGACTATATGCTTATATAACAATGATATTGCATCAATCATTTTTGCATCATGCGGTGAAAATAAACGGGCACCTTTATTAGCATTATGCATCCTTAAGGATAAACAATCTGGTAGATTTGGCACTAAAACCGACTGACCATAGTTTTCAATTAATGTCTTTGCTGTCTTTTCATTGTCAGTCATCTCCAGATGCAAAGGCCTATACATTTGTTCAAGTAATTTAGGCCAAAGTATTTTTGGGCTTTCAAGCTGAGATCGCGTTAACAGTATTGTCAGTAATTCCGGCAATAATTGCCTGCTGTTATATCTCATCTTCTTTTTGGCCAGATGATCAAATAGCCATTGGCGAAGTGGAAAATAAACCCAGCCAATTAAGGCCAGCGAAATAATAATACTTTCCTCGTGATCAAGCCCCAGACTCGTAAACATAAATATATCGAACAGAACCACCCCGGCACCACACATTAACCAGAACCAGGCATTTAATATCCAGCTATCCAGATTAAATAAACGATAACGCCTGAGACCCAGTGCCATACCCAGATAGACAAACACAAATAATACCCAACCGGTTTTTTGCGTAATCAATGGCTCAGCGCCAATTAACAAAGGAACCACATTCAAAGCAACATACGCAATAGGCCCTGATATCCAGGCAAGAATAAACCATTTTAACTGGGCACGTGACACTGGATCAGCACTGGACTTTTGCCACTGCACAACACCAAATGTCACATCAAGCAACAGCCAGAAAACAACCGGTAGACGAACAGCATAATCCAGTGAATCGTATATCTGTAAAAAATTAAGCCCAAGAAAAATAACCACCAGAAAAGCAATAAAATATAATATCGGGAATCGGTTTATCGGCTTTGGATAAAACCAGAACAGTGCTGTTCCCGGCCCGGCAAACAACATAACACCCAGTTGATTAGTTCTTGATAGTAAATAAAATAACTGGCCATCAAAGGCCAGTTCTCTTGTCGTGTAAATCGCTGATGGCACAATGGTAATCACTAGCCCAATGGCTGCTAATACATACAATCTGGACGCCATTTCATTCTGGCTATAGACCCAGACCAGAACACCCATTACAAGAATGCTATAAGCACAAAACAGCTGGAACCAGAAATAAAATGATAACTGCGATATTGGCCTGCTACTGGAAGGTGAAACAACATAACTACCATCAACAGTCATTAGAGAAACAGTTTTATGTGTTAATAAATTATATATTTCTGATTGTTTTTCAAAAAAACTCAGATAGTTCTCATATAAAGCATGGTCATCTGGCTCAAACAACAGATCATCAGCATGCAAAGCAACAGCACGCCCATCCGCAAGCGATAATTGCTTAACGACATCACCCTGTTTTAAACCCGCTTTGTCTGCCGGGCTATCTTCAGCTACCCTGGTTATTTTGATACCCGATTCATCAGGCTCAAACTCTAAACCCAGCCAGGGATGGTCAACGGCCAGGCTGATAGCAAATATTGTCACCAGCATTAAAACTGCTGACAGTAAAATAACAATATGATGGGGAGAGAACTGACGTTGCATTATTTTATATATTTAGAATGACCGGGAAACACCCAGACTCAGCATCTGAATATGGCCTTCATACTGACCATTATAGGCATCAGTACCATTAGCATCGGTATCAAGCCCGCCCGATGAAATAATCTGATTGAGATAGCTTTGGCCATTCACTGTTCTGTCATCAATCCCTGCATATTGATAAGCAGCTTTGAATAGCCAGAGCTTATCGATTTTATGAACAAACCCAATACTCAGCATATAACGATCGGCATCAGCTGTCGTTGCATCGAAATAGGCATCTTTCTGCGCACCCTCTTCATAGCCGGCGCCCAACAGCAACTGGCTACTGTCATTTAACTGATAAATAATGCCCACTCTGTAATTTGTAACATCACTCCAGTAATTTGAAGTCACAGAATAAACAGTTCCCGGGGGAAGCACACCACCGGTTGCCTGAAGAACGGTCTGGTCATACTGGCTCCAGCCTATTCGCTCAATATCAAACTCGGCATACAGAGCATCACTCAGTTTATACCCTGCCCCTATCTGCAGGCGATCCGGCAACCCCAGTTCTGTTTTTGCTGTCACCACACCCATGCCGGTAATATTTGAAGCCCCTTGAAGCCCTATATCAACTGCAGAGTGATAACTGACACCTGCCGACCAGTTATTCTGTTTATATAGTGCTGACACATTCCAGCCTGCTTCACTGCCATCACCACTGGTCTGACTACCCGCCGTATTAAATTCAACTTTTATGATATTGTAATAATCAAGGCCAAATGCAATTGCAAACTGATCATTCACTTTGAGACCGATACTTGGACTCAGCGCAAACAACTCGAGACTACTTTTCAGAGGGTGCAGACCGGCTATATCGCCACCTGCGGAAACGACTGTATCAACAGATAAAAACCGGGAAAAAGTATCTGCCGGCCAGACCATTTCAAGACCAAAAGGCACACCAACATGCAGCCCCCAGGAATATTGATCTGTTATTTTCTGATTGAGATAGACAGAAGGTAATACAGCATCACTGGCCTGGTTATCGACTTTACCTTTTTCTAGATTGGGTAATAATGGCGATACAGAAGTATCCACTGACACACCGATCAAATCAAATGATGCTTTGTGAGAATCAGCAAACATCATCGATGAATAATTATAGGTAAATGCTCCCGCACTATCAGGATTAGCCACCATAGCGTCTGACAGTGCAATACCTTCTACTGATGACTCGGGTATGATAAACCCGGCTGAAAATCCTGACCTGTAAACTAAAATACCAACTGCAAGTAAAACTAAACGACTCGAATTCACATATTTAATAGACAAAACCAGCCCCTATAAAACAAATATTCTTTTATAGTTAAAAGTCCATTTAAATGAAATTATTTTTTGCTCAAAAATCGTTTGAGACAAGAAAAAAACAAAGCAGCATTAGATCATATCGTACTTTGGATGGAATTATAACTCATTACTAAATATGCATACTAACAAACATAATCAATATGGGAACTGTCGATATCGTTAATGCAGCATAAGTGATTAAGACTGAATCAATCTAAATATAAATCAGAATTATTTTCATGAAGAACAACTCACTGATATCTGACCTGCCCATGCCGGTGGGGGTTGTGCATAAACCTCATAATCGGCCTGCTCATCAAAAGGCTTCTGTAGCAATAATAATAACCGGTCTATCTCACTATAATCCTGATTTCGGGTCGCCTTCTCTATAGCAAGCTCTGCCATGTAATTTCTCAGAATATATTTAGGATTGGTTTGCTTCATGTGTTTACTACGTTGCTGACCATCGCTATTTTCACTGGCCAGCCTTTGCTGATAATCACCGTACCAGTTATCAAAGGCGGCACGGTCAATAAATAAATCACGCGCCGACTCAGATGATTCGCCGGACAGGGTTCTGAACAAAATGGTGTAATCAACACGATCTGCCTGCATAATTTTGCATAAATGATCACACAGTGCCTGATCCTGTGATTGCTGATCAAACAGTCCGAGTTTGCTACGCATCAATTGAGCATAACGATGTACAAACACTATTTTATATTCATTAAGTTCCGCTATAGCCATTTCAGCGGCTGTTTCCGGCACATCATGAAGCAAAGGCAACAAAGCCTGGGCAAGACAACTTAAATTAAAAGCACCTATATCCGGCTGCTTGTTAAACGCATAACGTCCCTGATGATCAGAATGATTACAGATAAAATCCGGATCATAGACATCCAGAAATCCATAGGGACCATAATCAAGGGTCAGCCCCAGAATAGACATGTTATCGCTATTCATAACCCCGTGAGCAAAGCCCACCGATTGCCACGCAGCAATCAATTGACCGGTGCCCGTAATCGCCTGCTTCAATAAAGCCAGATAGGGATTAACCTCATCTTTCAAATCCGGGTAATGGTGTTCGATCACATAATCTGCAAGCAATCTCAATTTATCGTATTGCTGGGTATAGTAAAAATATTCAAAGGAACCAAAGCGCACGTGGCTCGGCGCCATGCGTAATAACATGGCACCGGATTCAATCTGCTCACGATAGACTTCAGTATCACTGCCAATCATACACAGTGCTCGGGTGGTGGGAATGCCCAGACCATGCATAGCCTCACTGCATAAATATTCCCGAATGGTTGACCGTAATACCGCACGACCGTCACTACCCCTGGAATACAGTGTTGGCCCTGCGCCTTTTAACTGCAAATCCCAGCGCTCACCTGCATCTGTTTTCACCTGCCCCAGTAATATGGCACGCCCGTCCCCCAGTCTGGGCACATAATGACCAAACTGATGCCCGGAATAACACATCGCCAGCGACTCATAGCCCGGCAATGTTTTTTTGCCACTGATGATATCAACAAAATCAGCCCGTCGGGCTTCATCGGGATGCAGCTCAATCAAATCCGCTGCCGGCTGATTAAAACTGATTAAATGCTGATTAGTTAACGGCGAGGTAGCCAGACGATGATAAAATTCCTCGGGCAATGTCACGTAGGTATTTTCAAACTGTAATTGTTCAAGGGTTTTCATTACCCCATTTTGAATTAAGCTTGACGGCAGTCAACCGGAAAACCACAGGGACTTTATCATGCTACCCATCGAATCTGTCAAAATACAATGCCCACACTGCTGGGAAGACATTGATATTAATGTTGATTGCTCAGTGGAAAATCAGGAATACACCGAAGACTGTGAAGTCTGCTGCAAACCGATCAGGCTAACCATTAGTTGTCAGGGAAATACGCTACCGACAGTAGACGCTCAAAGAGAGTACGATTAAAGCTAACGGCCGGTAGCACCCATATCACCACCGGCCTTTCCACTTTATCTGGAAATGCGTTTCAGCGGGTTAGCAAACATGGTCATATACCAGAACACGACCGAATAGAGCATGGCACCTAAACCAATCAAATTTAACATGCCTTCTGCCTGCTTACGCATCGCCAATGTTTCATATTCACCGGTAATCATAAAAAAACAGCTAATTGCGAAAATAAAAACACCCAGTATGATATTGAACTGAAATAAACGATGCAGTTTTCGGGCCTTGTTTTCTGACATGTGACATCTCCGTGGTATTAAATAAAGTGGCGACAAAATAGCAAATTAGACTCCTCTAATATTTGATCATTATCAAATTCTAATATTTATTTTAAATCATTGAAAAATATAGAAATTAACTTTATTCAGGCATAAAAAAAGCCACCCAAAGGGTGGCTTTTCAATGATTATAAGATAATCAAATTACAGCTGAGTACGTATGGCTGTCCATATTTCACCATCAGTACCTGATTCACGTACCATGTCACTATAATTGCTTTGTTCAGAATAAACTTTGTAAGTAAAAGTTGTTCCTGAAACACCAATCACAGCAGATGTTTCTCTAAACTCAAAACCTGAACCCATAAGAGTAACAACATTTGGATCAATAGCCTCATTCGTGTAAACAACCACGTAATTTACACCATTAACCGTTTCAACATACCACTCGAAGTTAAGTACAAAACCGGCTGTATCATCGTATTGGCCTGTACCAGGATTAGCCTGTGAGCCATCCTGACTACCCGTAAAAGCATCAAATGTTGTCTGTTCAGGGTTTTCATCAAAAGTCTTTCCAGCGACATCCGCAGCAGTAAATGCCACTGCACTAGCACAGTCAGCTACAACTGATTCATATTCAGCAAAGCTGTTTGGCGTAATAGGCGCACCCAGACCACCATTGGCAAGATCATCCCAGCCTGACTCATAAGCACATGTCAGTGATGTAACAGGCGGAGGTGTAGTAGTACCACCTGCACTTGTAATGGCTGCCTTGATATCAGCAATTGCCGTATTATCAAAACCGACTTCACCTGAGTCAACCGTACCGGCTGGCTCAAACTCACCTTCATACACCAAACCATTATAGACAGAGAAGATTCTCTTCACATCAACACTGTCATGGTCACTTAGCAATAAATAAGCATAATTAGTTTTGACAGATGCAGGAACATCATAAGTTAAAATAGCCTCATTATTGATAGTCTGAATACTCCAGGTACTGCTCGCAACCGGAATTACCGAATGATAATTTGTTGCAGTATTACGATTCACATAATCATTCAAATAGAAATTAGCTGTACCTGATGTACCCGTACCGACCAGCTCTACCTGAAGCCCCTGAGATAATGTACATAGATTAGTTTCACCTGGCTGAGCATAGGCTGGCTCAACACAACCTTCAGGTATTCTTTTGAATGCGACAAAATAAGCCTGAGGATCACTATTGCCATCATTAACCCACGCAGACGGAGACAGCAATTCATCGAGTGTAGTGGCATTGATAGATCCACCACTTACTGGATCCGGAATGGTCACCACGGAATCGCCCCATAACTCATATAAATCTGCACCTGCCGTAAACGTCATATTGTAAGCCGTTGCACCTGTGGAGAATGTGGCAGCAGAATCAATAATCGATGAGAAATTACCGTTATCACTGTTCGCAATAAATGCAGCAATATTCAAACCTGACACATCAATTGCACCTGATGCGGCAACGGTGAAACTATCATCCGGACAGGTAAAGGTGCCACTGTTATCGGCATTATACGCTATGCTACATTGGCTAAGGTCATCAGCACTAACAGACCAGCCAGTTGAAGTTAATATGATTTCATTTGAAGTCGATGTCAGTGCTTCAAATGCACCGGACGTGAAATTATAAGTATACATAGCTTCAGTTATTGAACCATTGCTCTCGGTAACTGTGCCATATTCAAGATCCTGCCAGGATGAATTAATTTCACCCCAAATCCAGTTGAAACCATCGGCTAATTGAGCCCGGAAAGTAGTAGCTGTTGAATTGGTTGCTGCCGTTACAATAGCAATATCTGTTTCAATCGTTGTAGTATCAACAGTTGCATTGACTGTAGTAGCCACAGTGGCTGGGTCATATGTACCCGCAGTAGTCGCCGTATCAATTTCAGCTGAAATGGTACTGAGCGTAGCAACTACTTTATCAACAATAATTACGATTAAAGCATCCAGTGCTTCTGTCAAAGTTATCGAGCTACCTGAGATTGCTGTTTCAACTGCCTCAATATTATTGGCCAGTGTAGTCGCTGTAACCTGTGCAATCTTATGCAGTTTTTCATAGTCTGCTGTATTGGTTACAGTTAAATCAGCCTTTTTTTCTACATAGTCATCAAACAGTGATACGGCTGTAACATCCTGGCCCATAGTCAGCAGCATTTCTTGCTCAATCTGCTCAGCTGTCTGGCCGGTTGATTCGATCTTGGCCTGAACCATAGTCGTTAATGGACTAACGAATGTCTTACCTACAGGCGCAGTTAAAGTGTATTTTTTAGTAACAGCCGATCCAGTATCTTCATCAATAGTTGTACCTGCTATAACTTCCACCACGACTGGATAAGTATCAATCTGTGTCTGAGTAGCATCTAGAGAATATGCGCCACCTGCAGTAGATGTGGCTGAAGGCTCACCTGAATCACAAATTTTATTTTTGTTAAGATCAAGACAAACTTTAGCTCCAGAAAGATAACCATCAGCTACTTTTCCAGACAATGTAGTTGTTACTGGTGTAGCTGAACCGCCACCACCGCCACCACAACCCGTGGTTATAACTGAAAGCCCAAACAGAGCTGACGCGACATAATTTAACTTCATAATACTATCCTTCTTTCACGTTATAAAGTTAGCAATCACAGCATTCGCAATTACTATTCTTTTATTAAGTTTTTCCGAATAAAGGATAGATGACAGGTATCGTATAACAATCACCTAAATCAGTGATTTTTTATAACAACCACCTGTTCAGGTGAATCATACAAATTTCGGTTAAATAGTTACTCACTGGTAGTTTTTATTCTTATTATTGCTACTATGCTTTAATCCGTTAAATTCCATTTACCAACACCATCTAAATACTTTATGTTACATCCTGGTCCCTATCTGACAGCCGTTTTTATGCTATTCACTTTATCATGGCTGATGGCATGCAGTGATGAACCTGAATCTGCAGAGCAGCAAATCCGCCAGTTTATTGCTACTGGCGAAGAGTATGCTGAACAACGGAAAATTTCAGCTTTAAAAGAATTGATCTCGGAAAATTACCGTGATGAAAGAAACCTGGACCAGAAAGGGATTCTACGACTTGCTCAGGCTTATTTTATGGGCCACCAGAACATTAACCTGTTTACCCATATTAAAGATATTCACATTACCAGGCCTGATCAGGCCCATGTCACACTATTTGCAGCCATGACCGGAACTGCTGTCGATTCAATGGATGCCTTTATCAGCCTTCGGGCACGGCTTTATGTATTTGAACTGGCATTAATTAAAAAGAATGATGAATGGAAATTACTGCAGGCTAAATGGCGACGCGCCCAGATCAATGAAATGCTCAATGACCCGTAACGCGTTAGAAGATAAAAATTAGTGTCGACGTTGCTGAACCGCTTTGGCCAGTTCACGCAACAGAACTTCAGACTCATCCCAGCCCATACAGGCATCGGTAATACTCTGACCGTAAACCAGATCCTTATCCAGCTTAACATCCTGACGACCGGCCACCAGATGACTTTCCAGCATGACCCCAAATATACGGGTATCACCCTTGCTAATTTGTGCTGCCACATTACGACAGACGTCAGGCTGCCTATTATGATCCTTGCCGCTATTAGCATGAGAACAGTCAATCATCAGGCGCGCACGCTGTCCATCTTTTTCCAGTTGCCGGGCAGCTTCCTCAACACTGGCCGCATCATAATTGGGCTGTTTGCCGCCACGTAAAATAATATGGCAGTCGTCATTACCGGTAGTTGAAAAAATTGCCGAGTGACCCTGCTTGGTTAACGACATAAATACGTGGGGGCGTGATGCCGCCTGAATCGCATCTATGGCAATTTTCAGGTCACCATCGGTTCCATTCTTGAAGCCTACCGGACAGGACAGACCCGATGCCAGTTCACGATGCCCCTGACTTTCCGTGGTCCGTGCACCAATGGCACCCCAGCTCACCAGGTCGGCGATATATTGCGGACTGATCAGGTCCAGAAATTCGGTACCGGCCGGCACGCCCATTTCGGCCACGTCGAGTAACAGACTGCGCCCTACGCGCAAACCGTGATTGATGTTATAGCTGTCATCCAGATGAGGATCATTAATCAATCCTTTCCAGCCAACGGTGGTGCGGGGTTTTTCGAAATAAACACGCATCACAATACACAGGTCATCTGCCAGTTCATCTTTGATGACTTTTAAACGCTCGGCATATTCACGGGCTGCTTTCGGATCATGAATCGAACAGGGGCCAACAATCACCAGCAGGCGATCATCTTCACCATTCAGAATCTCGTGAATAGTTTGACGGGCATGGTAAATGGTATCCGATGCTTTATCAGTAAGCGGGTATTCCTTATGCAGCTCCTCGGGTGGAATTACTTCCTGCATACCGGATATACGTAAATCGTCTGTCTTGTACTTCATTGAATTACTTGATGGCTATTAATCTATGGAGCGCATTATATAGGAAAATTATCTTGCCGTGGCTTATAACAACAAATCTAGAAGGCCCGTTAGATCAGAAATCTCATAATCTGCTGAAAAATCTGTTTCTTTCCAGCTATCAGCATGCCGGTTTACCCAGACAGATGAGATCCCCACCCTGTGAGCACCGTAAATATCATGAATAGCATGGTCGCCCACATGCAGTGTTTGCTCAGGTGTTAGCGCATAATGCTGCATGGCTTTTTCAAACATGGCCGGCGCTGGCTTGGCGGCCATAACATCCGCGGCTGAAATTTGTATATTGAATACCCTGCCCAGACCGGTTTTCTGAATATCGGCATTGCCATTGGTCAGGGCGACCAGATGAAATCGACGTTTTAACTGTTCCAGTACCGGCAGTACATCATCATACAAGGTTACCCGCTGACGGGCATCATGGAACACCTTAAAACCTTCGTCGATCCAGTCATAATCATAATCGAGCTCATCCGCCAGCTCACGGAAATGTGCACGTCGCGCTGCAGACAAATCATGAATTAATGAAGGTTCGCGCTGTAATAATTGCTTACGCTTATCCCGCAGGCTTTCAATGTTATAACGCTCGGTAATTCTGGGAAGATGTCTGCTCAACCACTGATAAGATATATTTTCAGCCTGGATGATCGTTGGCATGCATGGCCAAAGGGTATCATCGAGATCAATGGTAAGGAGTTTTATCCGGGATTTAAGACTCAATTGTCAATAACGATATAAGCGGGTGAGGAAAAAGCCTGACGAAATTCTTCAAGCCGTTGTTTCGTTGTATTTCTATCGTCTGAACGACCAAAACGAACATTATATTTAACGTCACCACTGGTGGAAACAAAATCAATCAGATAGGCATCAAAACCGTTACCCATCAGTTCATCGAGAAATTTGACCGCATTATCACGACTGGCAAATAATCCTGCCTGTACAGAATAATAGGATTTAGCTGTCTCAGATGATTTGGTTGTTACATCCACTACATCAGCTTTAGATTGTGCTTTTTCTGTTTGACTCTGTTCAGTAACCCTTGATATATCGGATTCGTCTGTCCGGATACTATTCGCTAACGCCGGTGTAGTAATCTTCGGTGACACAACCTGTGTCACCTGTTGTACTGGTTCCGGTGTCGGCTTACTAGTGGAAATGGAGGATGTTTTAACAGGGATTTTGCTCTGTTGCTGATTTGCAACGCTGATTTTCTTAACGGGCTCAACCGGCTTTGGTGATGATTTTACTATTTTTTTTTCCGGCTCCCTGGACTGACTTACTTTTCTGGCTTCCTCTGCCTGTTTATCATTTACCTCTTTAGCGCTTTTTTTTTCCTCAACCGGATTCTTATCTTCCTGTTTTATAGTGTCATCTTCAGCTTTATTTTCTTCCCCCTGCTCATCCGTTACCGCTTCGGACTCAGTTGACTGTTGTTCAACAATCGGAGGCGGCCATATGAGTGATTCCATATTACTGGCCTGATAACCAAATACAAAACCCAGTCCAAAACTAACGATAATGCCCAGTATAAATAAAAGATAAATTGTCAGCTGTTTCTGTTTGTCAATTACGTAAGGAGTCATTTGTTACCTTGCTGTCATATCAATATCTAAAGGATTTTATGTTGTCTAGCAGGTAAAGTGTAGCGTAATAGCCCACATTTTTAATATATTCACAAAATAATTACAGATAAGCATTTATAAACTGCTCTAATTGATGCCTGTTGGTCGCTGCCACAACCGATTGCGGCTTTAAAGAAAGGCTGAAATCTTCTTGCTTCGAAAAATCACAGGCACAGCCACCGGCCTCAAGAAGAATAAGATGCCCGGCAGCATGATCCCATAATTTCTGCCCGCCATGCACATATAATTGACTACGACTTGCCGCCAGCCAGCACCAGTCCAGTGCACCAGAACCAAAGTTTCTTTGTGATGCATAAGGATGCTCAGCAGCCAGGCGTGTCGCCATTTTCTCAGGTAAGCGTTTAAAATCAATCTGGGCAATACACTGATTAATCGTTCTGCTTTTTGTTTCAACATGCAGTGCTTTACCATTTAACCAGGCACCCTGTCCGTTTATAGCTGAAAACATTTCGTTTCTAACCGGATCAAAGACACAGCCTAACTGGATTTGCTTATTTCTAACCAACGCCAGTGACACAGAGAATATCGGCACACCGGATGCAAAATTACTGGTACCATCCAGAGGATCCAGTATCCACAATCCTTTGTTATCAGCATCAAGTAATGCCTGCTGATTTTCAGATAACATTTCTTCACCCAGAAAATCAAAATCAGGCCAGTGTGTTTTCAATTCTCTGGCAACAGATTCCTGCATAGCAAGATCAGCTTCCGTTACAAGACTTCCATCCCTCTTTAAATCAAATCCTACTCGATTAAAACGGGACATTATTTCCTGTTCTGCATGACAGGTAATAATTGATATTATTTTTTTTAAATCATCGTTCAATGTTACAATCATCGTTTACAGTTATAATAAAAATCAATTCTCAGCACCCGCATTAACATCAACCCAGAAAGTGCTACCTTCACCAGGACTACTGGAAAAACCAATATCACCATCCATTTTCTGCACCAGAAGTTTTGTAATCACCAGACCAATACCGGTACCTTCAATATCCGTTTTTTCCGAACCGACTCGCTCAAATGGCTTAAACAGATTGTGTTGCTGCTCAACGGTTAAGCCCATTCCAGTATCAGATATTGAAACTCTTACTTTATCAGTTGACTGCCTGCTACATTCAATAGTTACTAATCCATTCTGACGATTATATTTAATGGCATTTGATAATAAATTTAAAATAATCTGCCTAAATCGCATTTTATCAACATGAATTGTACAATTATCGGCTGTATTATTTTTGGTAATTATTTTAATCCCGGAACTTTCAGCCTGGGCAGCAACCATATTAATGCACGCATCTATTACTTCATACAAATTAATATCAGCCATAATCATATCGAATTTTCCTGCTTCGATTTTAGCCAGGTCGAGCACTTCATTTATCAATTCCAGCAGATGCGAACCTGCACTCAGGATTTCCTGAACATTATCTTTACTTTTTTCATCCTCTACATCCAGCTCCAGAAGCTGAGCAAATCCAAGCACAGCATTCAATGGCGTACGCAACTCATGACTCATTCTTGAAAGAAATTCTGACTTAACTTGATTAGCTTTTTCAGCATCTTCTTTTGCAAGAATTAATCTTGCCTCAACCTGTTTACGTTCAGTAATATCCTCGACAAGCGAAGTCACACCCACAACCTTACCAAGATTATTAATCAGTGGCGTGTTATACCAATCGCACATAATAATACTGCCTTCCTTGGTAATATTTTCATTAGTACTACGAAATCCACCTTCCGCAGACAGCAGCTCACGCCAGACATGATCAACATGATCTTTTACATACTCAGGTAATATCAGGTCTTTTGCGTGCTGTCCTACAGCCTCCTCTGCAGTGTAACCAAATATTCGCTCGGCACTTGGATTCCATGCGACAACACGAAAATCACCACCCCATTCAATAACGCCGAGCGGGGTATTTTTAATATGTAGATCCTGCTTTTGTTGCGACTGCAATAATTCATTTTCCCTTTCCACAGCTTCTAAACGCAAAATAATATTTTGTTCGGAGTTTTTACTAATCTGTATGCCACTGCGTAACATAAATACATAAGCCAAAACCACCATGGGCATCAATAGATACGATAGATAAGTACCTTGCAGCGAAAGACTAATAAACAATGGAATTAAAACAAAGCTCAAATACAGAGGATAGGCATGTCGACTGTATGACAAACTGGACAGCGCACCCGAAGACATGCCCACCAGTATAAAAGCACACATAATTTGATGAACAGGCTCATCATCCGGAAATAAAAAAATACTCGCCGAACCCAACATTAACGCTGAAACTGAGGAACCAATAACAAATCGATTTCCCCATCGCTTCATTTCATCATATGAAGGCGTCGCGTTTCTGTATGCGATGAGCAAAAATGCCCGCAACACAATAACCAGAACAGATAGACCAAACCACCAGAATAAAACACTATGCTCAATGACAAACCACTGGGCTAATACAAATAAAAACGAGGTAAAAATATTGGCAATAACCGCAGCTGCCATTGAATCATAGAGCATCCGTACCTGTTCTGCATATGCTCTACAATACAATTGATTATCTGGATTTCGATGCAAAACAAATACTCCCGAATACTATTCCTGACAATAATACCCGACCTGACAATAAAACCAGACCTGACAATAAAACCAGACCCAGTTAACCAGCAGATTAACTATATAAATTGCCTGGATGCCCCTATAATTTAGAAAAATAATTATTTTATAAAAGTTAAATTGAATATTTTTTCAATCTATAAAGAAATGCATCACGACTAATACCCAATAAACGAGCAGCGCGACTCTTATTGCCACGACTCAAACCCAGTGCCTGCTTTAACAGATCCGTTTCCAGGAGTTCAAGATTCAAACCCTGTGATGGCAATTTTAAAATTGCCAGACTGGTATTTTCTTTCTGAACTATATCAGCCGGTAAATTATACTCGGTGATTTCCTGACCCGGCAGCAGTACAACCAGCCGCTCACAAAGATTACGCAACTCACGCACATTTCCTGGCCAGCTATAATTCTGTAACTGTTTAAGTGCTGAACTGGTTAACTTTGGTTTAGCAAGATCATGTCGTTGTGACAGAGAGGATATAAAGTACCCGGCAATTAACTGAATATCCTTATGTCTGTGTTTTAATGCCGGCAACTCCAATGGAACAATTTTAAGGCGGTAATACAGATCTTCACGGAACAGGCCTTTTGATACCTGTTCACTAATATCCCGGTTGGTTGCTGCGACCAGACGCACATCTATTTTCTGTGTACGTGAATCACCCACACACTGGCATTCACCATACTCAATAAAACGTAATAGTTTTGCCTGAACTGCCAAAGAAAGCTCACCTATTTCATCTAGAAATAAGGTGCCACCTTCAGCCTGTTTTATATAACCCGCCTGATCACTGACTGCACCGGTAAATGCACCTTTCTTATGCCCAAACAGTTCAGATTCGACCAGTGCTTCAGGTAATGCAGCACAATTAATCGTGACAAAAGGTTTACTGGAACGGTTACTGGAATCGTGTATTGCCTGGGCAAGTAATTCCTTACCGGTGCCGGTATCACCCTCGATAAGAACAGTAACATCTGTTGCTGCCACAATCTCGGCAGATCTAAGTACCGACAGAAATTCTGGAGATTCACCAATAAGCTGTTCAAATGCATTCATAACAAGCAACCTGTTACACTAATGTTGATGATGCTGATGTTCATCAAATCCAGCACCAAGATATAAACTGGCAATTGCCATAATCACAATCAGAATACCAATAATCCTGCGTGTTCGCTGCGAGCTGGCAAAGCGTCTTAACCAGCTGGCCATAAACCCGGCAGAGATCATCGTAGGCAAAGTACCCAGCCCAAAAGCCAGCATCATACTGGCACCCTGAACTGCCGAACCGGCCGTTATAGCTGACAATAATACAACATAAACCAGTCCGCAGGGCAGCCAACCCCAAGCCATACCATATACCAAAGCGCGCCCGCTGGAATTGATCGGCATCATTTTTCGAGCAATGGGCTGTAATATCTTCCACACCGGCTGGCCAATTTTCTCAACTCTGGCCATTTGCGGAAACCAGCCTGCCAGATAAAAACCGATCGCCACCATAAAAATAACACCGATATACTTAAGAATATAATGGGCATGATCCAGCCCCACGGCTTTCAGAATTTCCAGCCCAAAGGCACCGGCAACAAGCCCTGCCGCCATATAACTAACAATTCGACCGATATTCATCAGGCTAACAAAGATAAACAAACGACTTCGCTTAGAACGCACTTCGACCGGTAGACTAAGACTCAATGCCCCCATAATGCCACCACACATCCCCAGGCAATGCAGAGTACTGGCCAGTCCGATAAAAAAAACCTGAGTAAGGGTGAGTGATGAATCCAATAGTAAGTGCTTTATCTGATATTAATGGCTGTTATTTTAAAGTCTGTTATCACCACTGTGTTGATTAATCACAGCTAATTTAATTTTAATGTACTGAAATAAATTATTAGATATATTCTATAGCAATACATAAATGATCAATACCTATTTCCAGGAGGGCTGTTATCGCTAAAATCCTCATCACAGGCGCCACCGGTTTTGTCGGCAGTCATATTCTTGAAACCCTGACAGCAATTAACCACCCGGAACTGGAAATAGTTGCTGCCTGCCGCAGTAAACAGAATCTACCCGCCAGCTATAAAGGCGAAGTTCGCACAGGTGATCTGCTCGATGAAGATTATCTGGATCGTATGCTTAACGGTATTGATATTATTTGTCATGCAGCGGGCTGGCCCAGTTTTAAACGTGACAACAATCTGTCTAAAAAATATTACCTTGAACCCAGTTTGGATTTAATTAACAGAGCACTTGAATGGCGCGTCAAACGCTTCGTCAATCTGAGTAATATTGCCGTTGCCAGTATGGCGAATAAAAATAACGCCGCGCTAGAAGGCAAACCACGATCTTATACATCGATGCTAAATTGCATGATCGCGGTTGAGAACTACCTTAAAGCCCATGCCAAAGAGACCTTCTCTGTGGTCAATTTACGCATCGGCATTTATTCTGGTAAACAACTCACAATGGGGGTTCTGCCCGCCCTGCTCAGCCGTGTAAATTCCAGATGGTTACCGGAGGTCACAGGGCGCTATGGCTATTTACCTTTGATCGATGGTCGCGATATTGGTCAGGCTTTCGCCAGAGCCGCCCTGGCACCAAACCTGCCATTTTATGAATCGATCAACATAGTCGGACCGGTTGTACCTTCGCAAACCGACGTTTATAACTTCATGCACACAGAATTTAAGCTTGCACGTCCGGTTATCAAATTACCCGCTCGACTCACCCGACCATACACGTATCTCACCCATCTAATGATCCACAATAAACAGCAACTATTACCCGTAGGGCTGGCTACCTTTATTTATAACCCCATGATTGATAACAGAAAAGCAACTCGATTAATTGGCTACAACCCTGATATTCACTGGACAGCATCCCTCCAGGATTACTGGCTGACACAACACAATAATCCTCATTCAAACGACCTGTCCAAGCCACTGAAACACACTGATTTCAACCTGTAAGGCATGAATATTCTGCCGACCGTTTTACTTGACAATTAAAAGTCAGACATATATCTTATTTTCAAGCATCGGTCATTCTGGATGCGAAAACAGCCTTTATAACATCTCAGTCAAACCTGACTGACGGGAGGAAACGGACATGAGCACACTACCTCAACAGCAACAAGATTCCGACAGCGACCTGATCACACTGAGCAGATCAGAACTGAATCAGTGGTTTGATGAACGATTCGAAAAGAAACTGACTGAACGAGAAGAAAACAAAACACCTTCTATGAGCATCATTGCCACCAAGGGAACAATGGACTGGGCCTACCCACCTTTTATACTGGCCTCAACCGCTGCCGCACTGGGCTGGAATGTATCAATATTTTTTACCTTTTATGGTCTCAGTCTATTGAAAAAAAACCTCGATCTGGAAGTCAGCCCACTGGGTAATCCAGCCATGCCGATGAAAATGCCATTTGGACCTGAATGGTTACAGAATATCAATATGCATATTCCCAATGCCATCATGGGCAATCTTCCAGGCTTTGAAAAGATGGCCACCGCAATGATGAAAAAAACCACCCGCAAAAAAGGCATTGCCAGTGTTGAAGAACTCAGAACACTCTGTCTGGAAGCCGATGTCAAAATGGTCGCCTGCCTGATGACAGTGGACATGTTTGGTTATGACAAGAGTGAATTCATACCGGAAGTGTCTGACTGGATTGGCGCAGCCAGCTTTCTGCCAGTAGCACAAACATCGGATGTATCTTTGTTTATTTAGTAGCTGACCTATCCCGGGTCGGAGTCAATCTGACTCCGACCCGGGACTGATCACTTTACTGACTCAGACCCTTGCTAACAATTTCATATACATCCCTGGCAATATCAGGCATTTCCGCAATACGATTCAATTGCTGTTTCATTAATGCCTGTCGCTGATCGTCATAACGTTTCCACTGAATTAGCGGCAACAATAACCGGGCCGCGATCTGCGGATTCACTTTATTTAATTGCATGACACAATCTGTCAACAGACGATAACCTTCTCCACTTTTATCATGGAAAATTACCGGGTTAGCCTGACTAAAGGCACCTATCAATGATCGTACACGATTGGGTACTTTGATATCAAAAGCTTCATGCTGTTGTAACTGCTGAATGCGTTGCAGGGTATCCGGCAATGAAGCGGTAGCCTGAACAATAAACCATTTATCAATCACCAGATTATCGTCATGCCATTGCTGATAAAAATCAGCCAGCACCCGTTCTCTTTCCACACAGTCAATATGAGCCAGCGCACGTAAAGCCGCCATCTGATCGGTCATGTTACTGGCAGACTCATACTGATACATGGCGAGCTGACGGGTTTCAACTTTATTCAGCTCGACCAGATAAGACAGACACAGGTTTTTCAAACTGCGCTGCCCCATGGCATTAGCTGATAAATCGAACTGCTCCGAGTAATTAGCATTGAATACATGTAGTAAATCCGTTTCCAGCTGACGAGCTATCTGATAGCAACAGAACTCTCGCACAAAGTGAATAGCATCAACATCCACCACGGGCATCAGCTCTGCGAGGTAATCTTCTCCGGGTAAGGTCAGCACGCGGGCAGCCAGTGCCTTATCCAGATCTGGATTATTTAAAACGGCTTTAAACGCTCTGACAAAATCATCATCAAGTTGCAGCGATTTTCCCTGCTGATAATTATTAATTAATGTCAGTATGGTATTGACTGCCAGCTGTTGCGATGAATTCCAGCAATTAAATTCATCGGTATCATTGGCGACCAGAAATGCCAGATCAACATCACTCAGATTATGAATCAGCTTAACCGGTGCTGAAAAATTTCTAAGCAAGGATGGCACCACAGGACGTTGAATATCAGCAAAGACAAATTGCTGCTCTACTTCTGTCACCTCAAGAATACGGGCTGTATCCGCAACTTCACCACCTTCCTGATCGATCAAGGCCACCGACAATGGAATATGAAAGGGCTGATTAGATTCAATCGCCGATGCCTGCTTGACCCGCAGCGTATATTTTTTATCCGTTGCATCATACTGACCTGATACTTCCAGTTCAGGCGTACCGGCCTGATGATACCAGCGACGGAACTGTTTTAATTCTTTGCCATTGGCATCTTCCATTGCCGTTATAAAATCCTCAGTGGTTGCGGCTTCACCATCATGCTGATCGAAATACAGATCCATACCTTTGCGGAAACCTGCCTCACCCAGCAGGGTATGAATCATACGAATAATTTCAGCGCCTTTATTATAAACAGTGACTGTGTAGAAATTATTAATCTCAACATAAGAGTCCGGCTGAATCGGATGAGACATGGGGCCTGCATCTTCTGCAAACTGACGGGTACGTAGTATATTCACATCATCAATACGTTTCACCGTGGCAGCATTCATATCAGCAGTAAATTGCTGATCACGAAAAACAGTTAAGCCTTCTTTCAGTGTTAACTGAAACCAGTCACGACAGGTTACCCGGTTACCACTCCAGTTATGAAAATATTCATGACCGATAACGCCTTCAATATTTATGAAATCGACATCGGTTGCGGTATCCGGTTTGGCCAGTACATATTTGGAATTAAAAACATTCAGCCCCTTGTTTTCCATGGCACCCATATTGAAATCATCAACCGCAACAATCATATAAATATCCAGATCATATTCACGACCAAACGTCTGCTCATCCCAGAGCATGGATTTTTTTAGTGACAACATGGCATGATCACATTTATCCAGATTATGTTTTTCGACATAAATGCGTAAATCCACATCACGGCCGGACATGGTTTTAAAGGTATCAGTAATGCATTCCAGTCTGCCTGCTACCAGCGCAAACAGATAACAGGGCTTTTTGAAAGGATCTTCCCAGGTGACAAAGTGCCTGCCCCCATCCAGCTCACCGGAATCAACCGGATTACCATTGGATAACAGCACCGGATACTTTTCTTTGTCCGCAACAATGGTGGTGGTGAACTTTGCCATCACATCCGGGCGATCAAGATAATAAGTAATTTTCCTGAAACCTTCGGCTTCACATTGAGTACAGTAATTGCCACTGGATTTATACAGACCTTCCAGTGATGTGTTTTCCTGCGGCCTGATAAAGGTTTCGATCTTGAGGACACACTGTGGTGGCATATCCCTGATTACTAATGTTTCTTCATCAACACGGTATGCCGATGCTGGTAATACCTGATCATCAATAAACACATCGCCCAAACGCAACTGCTCACCATTGAGCAGCAGATCATTATCACCACTGACTGTTTCATTACGACGAATACTTAACAGGGATACAACACGGGTTTCGTCTTCTCTCAGATCAAAATGCAAATCAACACTGTCGATCCAGTATTTTGGTGGCGTATATTCTTTTAGAAAAATCGTTTTGGGTGTTGATTCTTTAGCCATGGGTTAACCTGTTTATTTTTTACTCATTCGGAAGCAACAGCAAGTAATCGCGTTACCTGTTTATTATTGTATTCAAAAAGCCCGGATGGGTGATATAACACACATAACTGTGTCATATCACACAGTTTTCATCGCAGTTTCAGCCGGTAGCCATCTAAGTCATTGAATTTTATGCATGGCATCAAGTTTGCTTTATATATCAGTGAATATCAAACAACTTTACCCTTAAGGACCCTGAATGAAAGCAATAACAACAATAAAATATCTTCTGGCATTAACACTCATCAGTCTGGTAGCCGCCTGTGGCAGTTCGTCTACCGATACCCGGATACTGGACACCACTGACAGTTACACCGTTGAATATATTCCTGGTGCCACAGATGCGACCCAGGGTAAGACTAGCTTTCAATTTAAAGTTACTGATAAAACCACTAATAATCCGATAACCGGAGCGACAGCGTCTATTAAACCTGTCATGGTTATGACAGACAAGACCCATAGCACACCAGTAGAATCAGTCACGGAATCGAGCACACCAGGGACATATAATGCAACAGCCTATTATCTAATGTCATCCAGTGGTGGTGTATGGACATTAAACATAATCATAAATGATGAAACAGCATCCTTTGTAATTGATGTAGCCATGGATACGACCGCAGTCACCACATTAAGTGCATTAATCAGTGGATCCGACCTTGTCATGGGCAGCCCTAGAAAGTACAAACTTTTCAGGGAATCGCTGACTGGCTCCGCAGGTACCTACAGCTTTAATTTCTTTGTCGCAGCCATGGAAACCATGATGAGCTGGCCTGCCATAGATATAGGCGTACTTGGGATTACCTCTGTTGATGTGCAGGTTTCATTAGATGCATCTGACTGGATAAGTTATCCGGTAACCGATAATGGCTCGGGGCATTTCACAGTCAACGACCTTTCCCTATCGGAAGGGATTCAAGACGAAATTTACGTAAAACTAATCGTAAATGGTGAAGTCAAAACAACAGATGGCGCTGACCCGGACGGCAACAATGATTATACAACTTTCTCCGTAACCCCTTAAAAGGTTTGATGATGAAGTTGTTAACATCGAGATCAGTCGATACATCTCCTGCCTGCGCGAAGCAGGTAATTTTGAGCCTCCTCCTGGGGGCTCCTCTTTTTTTCAGCTCTTCAATATTTGCAGCATCCTGTTGTGGTGGCGGTTCGGCCTCCTCACTGGTGTTACCCAAATTTACCCGCGCGATGCTGAATGCCGCTATCGACTATGAGCAATATCATGGTTTCTGGACTCAGGACGGTACCCATGTCAGTGACCCTCCCGGATCAGATCTCACCCAGTATCG
>JAOUMX010000019.1 GCA_029881275.1 Gammaproteobacteria bacterium
TAAGGAGCGAAAGGAACCTTCCTCAACCACCAAACCTAGACGTATTCTCTTTTTTGTGTAGCTACTATTCATTTCTGTCTTTAACACCTGACATCTGTTAAACGTAATTCATTCCTTATTATTGGAATTCTGGAATATAAAATATACCTTATTTTCATCTATATCAATCACTTACTAAAGAAGACGATTCAGCGGGTAAACCCTGGCGATTACCTCAAGCCAGAAACGAATTGCAACCACGACATTAGAGTCCTTCTACAGAACGCATACATAGCCACATCGACATTTGGCAGGATTCTATTAGCGTATGCCCGCATCTTACATTTAAAGACAAAATGTTACGTCAATCAGTTGAATTTACCGTTGTAAGCTGGCATGAGATTTTAAAATAGTAAAATGAATTAACAAAAAGGAGAGCTAATGCTCTCCTTTGGGTTTACGTACACCGGCCAGGCGGTTGCCCTGCTTTTGCGGGCCACCCTGTGGAAAGATACGGTGTAGATAAGCACTATTGCCTTTTTCATTACCCCAGGCTTTTCTAAAATGTTTGACCATATCTCTTACTGGTGCCTGCACGCCTCGCTGGTCATGATAATCTCTAATGAAGCGAATAACTTCCCAGTGTTCATCGGTAAGTTCGAGCTGTTCTTCATTGGCGGCAGCTCGCACATAATTTTCTGACCAGGCATCCAGATCAAGTAGATAGCCTTCTCCATCACAGAGTATTTCCATACCATCGACTTCAATGATTTTGGTCTGCATGTTTGGATAATATAATTTAGCTTCCATTGTATAGCCCCTGTTAACAAATATCTGAATTAATGCACATCGGCAATAACACCGACCTGTGGCATCTGTGCCAGGCCAGACTCTCTTGCGTGTTCTTCAAAACCTTTATTCTTCCAGAAGAATGCTCCCGGCATCGTGGTGGGTATGACCAGCACATAAAACAATGCGCGACTGACCAGTGCCGATACGATAATCGACAATGCCAACATAACCCAGACACCCAGAACCAGCAGTGATTCAGATGCTGCAATGTATAAAATTCCTGCTACCAGAATATTGATAACTAACATCAGATTGCGCGCCATATAAGTCTTACCGAAAGTTGTAACCTGCTCATAATAAGAAACCGATGCTTCACAACCTCTGGTTTTCAGATAACGGGTATGACTCATATGACCCAGACCCTCTATCAGCAATCCAGTGATTAGTCCCGGTGCCAGCACATCTAATAATGCAATGACAGATTGACCCTGATAAATAAATACCGGTACAAACACCAGCCCGGTTAATAATGTTCCCATGGTAAACATGTTGCCATAGAAAGCGGTTAATACCTGGTGATGATTCCAGAAAGGTCTTGCTTCGATGCGATAAATCTTGTGCATGAAATACAAGGCAATCGGGCCAGTAATCACTGCTGCATAGGCAAATACGGTTGCCAGTGTTTGGGTAATGGAATAATCAAACAATGAGAAAAAAGTATGTGCCAGCAAACTGTTAAAGAACATAGCAATGCCCGCCACTTCACGACTCACCGGTGAATATTTAAGATTATTAAAGGCCCGGTAAAAACGGTGGGGCTTACCCAGATGCATAGTAGATATAAACAGTGCAAATGATTCTATACCCAGCATAATAAATAACATTGGCAGATATGCAGAAGACTGAACGGCAGACACCAGCGGTTGAACTCCCGCAAGAGAACCCAGAAACAATAGCATGAAGGCACCGATCACACCCTGCGATATCAAGGTGAACAGTACCAGCGGATCTTCCCTGGAACGTAACTTCTTAAGACTCCATTTCCTTGCTGCTGCTCTTTTGTTTTTATCGACTATTGGTTTATAAACACCATCAGTTTGATCTTTATGGTATTTCACCGCCGCACTATCGGTACGTGTCATTTCAGGTGGCAAGGATTTTGTTTGCTGAAAACGAATATTCGGATGAGTAATATCCGTTCTTGGGAAGCCGGGTATTTCAGTTTTTGCCTGCTGACGATTTTCAGGTGTATTTTCGATAACGCCAAAATTAAGCGCATTACCCAGGCAGGCAGATACGCAAGCCGGTTTTAATCCTACTTCGAGACGATCAACACACATATTGCATTTACTCACCTGCCCCTTAACAGGGTCTAATTGTGGTGCATTGTAAGGACACACCCAGGTACAGTAACCACAACCAAAACAGATATCCGGATCCTGTAATACGGCACCGTATTCAGCAAACTTGGTATAGGCGCGTGTTGGACAACCTTTTAAACACACCGGATTATCACAATGGTTACAGGCCATGGAAATATTCAAACGCTTAAACGCAGGATAGGTTCCACCTTCCACATAGCCCACTGAACGAAAAGCAATGTGTGCCGGATTATCATTTTTTTCGCTACAAGCTGCTTCACAAGCATGGCAACCAATGCAGTTATCAGCGGTAAAATGGAATCCATGCTGCTTATAACGATTAGGGTTATCACTGACAAAAGTATCGCCATTAATATTTAATGTTTTACCTGCCAGTGGATCACTTTCTGAAACCAGCTCGATGGACTTACCATAACGGTTAACGGGCTGATGCGATTTGTCATTCAGAAACGCATAGTCTCTTTCTTCTTCTCTGGTCTGAAACATTAAAAGCTCCTCGATTCAAGGTTACGCTGGGCAGCTTCCTGCTGATCGATTTTTTCAATCCGAACTGCATTCTGTTTAAAAGCCGGTTGTCTTGAATAAGGGTCAAGCAATCCCAGTGTTAATCGATTTGCACAATCATGAAAATGAAAAGGAATAAACACCATGTTATAAGGAATTCGATGGGTTAACTGAACCATAACGACAGCATCCGAACGTTTCGATACCACACGCACATAAGATTGATGTTCAACACCAAGATCAGCTGCTGCATCAGGATTCATTTCCATATAAGGTGTTGGACTGTATTTATTACAGTTACCCATTTTTCCAGTACGCGTACGGGTATGAAAATGCTCTACTACACGTCCGGTATTTAGCCAGAATGGAAACTCATTATCAGGACGTTCATTATTATCTATGAATGGCAATGGAATCAGATTCGCCTTACCATTCTTTGTCTGAAATTTACCATCGGTATATAAACGTTGCGCTCCGGTTTCATCGCCTTCACGACAAGGCCATTGAATACCTTTTTGTTGTTCAATTTTCTGGTAAGACATACCAGAAATATCCAGCGTCCGATGCTTGCCTTTTGAAAGCTGTTTCATTTCCTCAAACACGCCTTCAGACGTCTCGGGGAAATTCATGGTTTTATAATGATCGAAACGTTTAGCCAGTTGATTAAAAATCCATAAATCCGGTTTTGAATTCGCATAGGGCTGCTGAATATTGGTAATACGGTTAACACGACGTTCTGTATTGGTAAAACAACCATTCTTCTCTGCCCAGATGGATGCAGGAAGATACATATTGGCATACTGTGCACTCTCGACATCACTATAAGCATCCTGAACGACAAAGAAATCAAGTTTCTGCAATGTCTTACGAATGCGTTCACTATTGGGTAATGAACTCATGGGATTTGAAGCAACTAACCACAATCCCTTAATCTGACCGGTCTCTATGGCTGGAAAAATATCGGTTTGGAACAAACCACGTTTTTTTGGAAAAAATTCTTCATCAATACCCCAGAAATCTGCAATCTCTTTTCTATCTTCAGGATTTTCAAGATAACGGTAACCAGGCAAGCCGGAACAGGATGACCATTCACGTGTACCCATGGCATTACACTGACCGGTTATGGATAAACTGGTACCTCCAGCCTTACCAATATTGCCTGTAATTAAATTCAGATTATTGATAGCCACCACACCATCAGAGCCGTGAGTGCTCTGATTAATACCCATTGTCCAGATGCTCATAGCCTTACCTGCTTTAGCATAAAGGCGGGCAACATTACGGATGGTATCTTCATCGATACCACAAATTTTTGATGCAGAAACAGGATCATACTCAGCAACCAGTGCTTTGAATGCTTCATAGTCATTAGTACTGGCATTAATGTAGTCGGCATCCTCCAGTCCTTCATCAAGAATAACGTGGGCCAGTGAATTTAATAGCACCAGATCAGTTCCCGGCGTTATCGGCAAATGCATATCCGCAAACTGCGCCAGCATGGTGACACGCGGGTCAACCACGATCAGAGGAAATGAACGTTTCTCCATCGCCTCTTTAAGCCGCCAGTAAATTATCGGATGCTGTTCAGGCAAATTTGATCCAAACGCAAGCAGACAATCTGTATGTTCGAAATCGTCATAACAGCCCGGAGGACCATCTGAACCGAAGGAACGTTTATAACCTGAAACGGCCGACGCCATACATAAGGTAGTATTGCCATCATAATTATTGGTACCTATGGCACCACGGGTTAACTTGCCTAATGTGTAAAATTCTTCTGTTAAGATCTGGCCTGTGGAAATAATGGCAAATGAATCACGTCCATATTTTTCCTGAATACCTTTAATTTTTTCTGCCATGGTATCGAGTGCAAAATCCCAGTTAACCTTTTTATACTCCTCAACCGGACTGTCGCGATACAAAGGCTCTTCACCACGACCCGCGGTACTGAACAATTCATGTTCAAATATGCCTTTCACACAAAGCTTACCGCGATTAACATCTGCGCCAGCAGCACCACGACTGGATACCGCCTTACCTTCTTTATTAATACCCACTTCAATAGAACAACCGGTTGAGCAATAACCACAGGTTGTGTATTTCCAGTCGACAATTTCCTTATCGGCAATTTTAATTAAATTTTTCTTATGTCTACCAAACAGCATGAGGGGGCTCCGTTAATCTGCAAAATACTCACTTAAAGCGCAGCGAACAAGTAACACTTATAACTCAAGGAAAATCACACCTTGCTCAACCTTGACCTGATAATGCCCGGTACAGCCTTCATCAGGCCCCATCGCTTCACCAGTGGTCAGATCAATTTTCCAGTTATGCAAAGGACAGGTAACAGATTTGTCATGGACAATGCCCTGTGATAACTGACCTTTGCGATGAGGACACTCATCGTTAACGGCAAACACTTCATTTTTGTTATTACGAAATACAGCTATATCAACATTACCATTCTTAACAACACGCGCACCCAGTGGTGGGATATCTTCAATTTTTCCTACTTCAATCCAGTTAGACATATTTTTTCAACCTATGAATGAATACTTATTTTCAATCTTCAATAGACAACAATTAGCCAATGACCTTGAGTGGCACAAACTCATGTGCATCAACTCCGCCTGTGGCACGCTGTTCCCATGGGTCATCCTGAGAACGAGTAACTTCCTGAGAATATTTAAAGCGCTCCGCTAATGATTTACGTTTCTCAGCATCGTCTACCAGACTTTCTTTAACGTAGCTAAAACCTACACGTTCTATCCAGGGCGCTGTTCTTTCAAGATATCGAGCTTCTTCTCTGTACAGCTGTACAAACGCAGCTGCATACTCCAGTACTTCTTCTTCTGTATCCACACGAGTTAATAAATCAGTTGCACGGACTTTTACACCGCCATTACCACCAATATGTAATTCATAACCTGAATCTACACAGACAACACCAAAGTCCTTAATCGTGGCTTCCGCACAATTACGCGGGCAACCCGATGCAGCCATTTTAAATTTATGCGGCATCCATGAACCCCAGGTTAGTTTTTCCAGTTTGATACCTATTGCGGTTGAATCCTGTGTTCCAAAACGGCACCACTCACGACCGACACAGGTTTTAACTGTACGCAATGCTTTACCGTATGCATGACCGGAGACCAGTCCTTTTTCATTTAAATCTTTCCAGACTAAAGGCAGTTCTTCTTTCTTAACACCGTAAAGACCAATACGTTGACCACCGGTAACATGCACAGTGTCTAAATTAAATTTTTCTGCGACATCAGCAATGGCACGTAATTCTACCGGTGTGGTCATGCCACCCCACATACGTGGAATCACGGAATAGGTTCCATCTTTCTGGATATTGGCGTGAGCACGCTCATTAATAAATCGTGACTGAGAATCATCTCTGGCTTCTTTTGGCCAGGTACTGATCAGATAATAATTAAGCGAAGTACGACAGGCGGCACAACCATCGTCGGTTTTCCACTTCAAAGCTGTAAACACGTCAGAAATTTTTACCAGCTTCTGATCGCGAATGGCCTGACGCACATAATCATGAGTATGATCGGTACAACCGCACATAGGTTTAGATTCTGGCGTTGCGTAATCACCTCCCAGTGTAGATTCCATAATCTGTTCAACCAGTCCGGTACATGAACCACAGGAGGAAGATGCCTTGGTATGTGCGCGAACTTCTTCTAATGTAAACAGACCTTTACTGGTAATGGCTTTAACAATGTCACCCTTGCAGACACCATTACAACCACAGATTTCAGTATCATCTGACATGTCTGCAACAACATTACCACCATGTCCAGAGTCACCCAGATGTGCTTTACCAAACATCAGATGACTACGAATATCACTGATATTGGTCTGTTCACGCATCAACTGGAAGTACCAGGCACCATCAATGGTATCGCCGTACAAAACAGCACCCAGTATTTTGTTATCTTTAATAACAATTTTTTTGTAAATACCCTGGTGAGAATCGTGTACAACGATATCTTCCGTTGTCGTATCACCTGTGAAATCACCTGCGGAGAAAAGATCTATTCCCGTTACTTTTAATTTTGTTGAGGTAACCGAGCCTTTATAAATACCGATACCATATCCGGCTAAATGATTGGCACAAACTTTTGCCATTTCAAATAATGGCGCCACCAGTCCATAGGTCAGACCACGATGTTGAACACATTCACCCACAGAATAAATTTTTGGATCAAACGTTTGCAGTGTGTCATTAACCACAATGCCACGTTCACAATGCAGGCCTACCTGCTTTGCCAGTTTAATGTTAGGACGAATCCCAACCGCCATGACAACGATATCGGCAGCCAGTTCACTACCATCTTCAAACCTGACACCCTGAACCTTTCCTTTACCGACAATTTCTTTAGTGGATGCTTTAAGCATAAAATTCATGCCTTTTGCTTCAAGCGATTTTCTTAACATATCACCTGAAACCCTGTCCATTTGTCGCTCCATTAACCAGTCCATTAAATGAACAACAGTAACACTCATGCCCTGCTTCATTAATCCATTAGCCGCTTCCAGACCTAATAAACCACCACCAATGACAACTGCATGTTGTTTAGTTTTAGCCGCATCAATCATCAGATCAACATCATGGATGTCACGAAAACTGATTACTCCCGGAAGATCACTGCCCGGTACAGGAATAATAAAAGGTTCAGAGCCGGTTGCCATTAACAAACGATCATACTTAACTTCAGTGCCGTCATCGGCTATGACTTTACAGGCACTACGATCAATACCGGTAACAGTGACACCCTTATACAAAGTAATTTTATTATCTTCATACCATTGCAAATCATTCAACATGATTTCATCAATAGTTTTCTCACCCGCAAGCACGGGTGATAAGAGTATACGGTTATAGTTACCGTAGGGTTCGGCACCAAACACGGTAATGTCATACTTCTCAGGTGCAATCTCCAGCAATTCTTCTACAGTGCGCATGCCCGCCATGCCATTACCAATAACGACCAGTTTTTCTTTCATCTACCTGAACCCCAGCATATATAAATTCAATTACAGTGCCTTTCAGCAAATAGCGTGCCACATAGAAAATAGCATCATAACTCATTGAATTATTAGAAATTAATGGTGATAAACAAAGAATTTTAAGGTTTATACAATCAGCTTTTACGCCCCGTTACGGTGCATCGCACTCTAATGAAGCATTTGAGCAAATACTTATATAAAACCGGGTAACAAGATACCTATATAAAGAGTATTCGCCTGAAAGACACTGCACCAAGACTGAACAGAGCGCTTCATATTAATGCCTTGCATATAAGCACTGCTCTATTTGTGGGCAGAATGATCATCAAAGAAAAATAAATATTTGAGCACCGAATTGTTTTTATTAGCTTTTTTTTATTTGGCATCATTAGTGCTATCAGACTTGCAAATTACTTTTTGCAGGAGACTCTTGTGGCATCATCTAATCTGAATCTGTTTTCATTTAGTGGGAATACTCGCATTCTTCACTTTACCTGGTTCGCATTCTTTTTAAGCTTTGTCATGTGGTTCAATCTGGCGCCATTCAAAGAATCTGTCATGGCCGCATTTGATTTAACATCACAACAATGGAAAACATTATTAATACTGAATGTTGCCTTAACGATTCCTGCACGCATTATCATCGGCATGCTAGTTGACAAATTTGGACCCAAAATTATGTACACCATGCTTTTGAGTTCCTCAAGTATCCTTTGTTTTATTTTTGCCATGTCAAATACATTTGAAATGATGGCCATAATGCGTTTTCTTATGGGCTTTGTCGGTGCTGGCTTTGTTATCGGCATTCGCATGATCTCCGAATGGTTTCCAGCAAAAACAGTGGGCGTCGCCGAAGGTGTTTACGGTGGCTGGGGCAATTTTGGATCAGCGGCTGCTGCAATGACGTTACCGACACTGGCATTAATTTATGGTGGTGATAATGGCTGGCGCTATGCCATTGCGACCACAGGCGCCATCGCGCTTATTTATGCAGTTGTGTATTACTTCAATGTCCATAACACACCAAAAGGTTCAACCTATTTTAAACCGAAAAAAACGGGCGCTATGGAAGTTACCAGTAAAACTGACTTTTATCTTTATACTCTGATGAATGTTCCAATGTATATTGCACTGGCAGTTTTAAACTGGAAACTGGGACCTGCTAATCTGGGTATGTTTACAGCAACAGCAGAAATGGCTATCTATAGCATTCTCATCGCCATGTTTGTTTATCAATTTTCACATATATGGAAAATTAACAAACATATATTTACTGAAGAAGTTCCGGAAATTCATCGTTATAAATTTAAACAGGTAGCCGTTCTTGATCTTGCCTACCTGGTAACATTCGGTTCTGAATTAGCCGTTGTTTCCATGTTACCCGGTTTCTTCATGGACACATTCGAATTAACCCAGGTGATGGCAGGTATGCTTGCAGCAGGTTATGCGTTTATGAATCTTGTAGCCAGACCTGGTGGTGGACTATTCAGTGATAAGTTTGGTCGTAAACGAACACTATTGGTCCTGCTTGCAGGTCTAACCATTGGCTACCTGATGATGAGTCAAATTAATTCAGGCTGGTGGATTCCATTAGCGGTTATGACTACTATGGCCTGTTCATTCTTTGTACAAGCTGGTGAAGGTGCAGTATTTGCAATCGTACCCCTGATCAAGCGTCGTATGACAGGACAGATTGCTGGTATGGCAGGTGCTTATGGAAATGTGGGTGCAGTCAGTTTTCTAACCATTTATTCCTTTGTAGATCCAGCCACTTTCTTCCTGGTAATTGCCTGTGCAGCGGTATTTACCTTCATTGTGATTGCACTGTTTATGGAAGAACCTGCAGGTCATATGGCTGAAGTATTACCTGATGGCACCGTTGAAATGATTGAAGTCGCATAATCAGGTAACGGGTTGCAATCTGTATTATCCGTTCCATAATGGAGCGGATAATATATAAAAGCCAAAACAGATATGACATCACAACTAAAAGTCAGCATAGGACAAAATTCCGATAAAGGCATTAAGGAAATCAATGAAGACTCCTATGGCGTATTAAGTCCAGAGGATGCTTTACTGAATAGCAAAGGCATTGCTGCAATTATTGCCGATGGTATGGGTAGTTGCGCTTACCCTAAGGAGGCCAGCGAATATTGTGTAAAAGGTTTTTTCTCCGATTACTATAGCTCACCCGAATCCTGGACAGTTAAAACCTCAGGTGCAAAAGTTTTAACCGCCCTAAATAGCTGGCTTTATGGAAAAACCAGTGATTCAGACGCCAAAGGTATGGTATCTACTTTCAGTGCTTTAATATTTAAATCCACTACAGCCCATTTATTTCATATAGGTGATTCAAGAATATACCGTTTTCGTGACGGCACTTTAGAGCAGTTAACAAAAGATCATCGCGTCTGGTTTTCAAAAGAAAAAAATTATTTAAGTCGTGCCATGGGAATTGATCTACACCTGGATATCGATTACAAAACTATTGATATTAATGTTAATGACTTATATATCATGACGACTGACGGCATTCATGATTACCTCAATGATCATCAATTAAAAGAAATACTTTTTTCTACCGAATCACTTGATGATATTGCAAAAAATATTGTTACTCGGGCGTTAAATAATAATAGCCATGATAATGTAACCTGCCAGATTCTTCGTGTTGATGAACTACCCATCCAGGAAGCAAATGAAGTATACAATGAATTAATCCGACTTCCCTTTCCACCTGAACTGGAATCCGGAATGATACTTGATGGTTACAAAGTCATTGATGAAATCAGCGCAAGTTCAAGATCACAACTCTATCTGGTTGAAGACACAGATACAAATCAGCGTATGATCATGAAAACACCTTCTGTTAATTTTAATGATGATCCTTCATATATTGAACGTTTTCATATGGAAGAATGGGCGGGCAAACGCATCAATAATCCAAATGTCATGAAAACTTATGAACAGAAGAAGCCAAGAAATTTCATGTACTTTCTGGTTGAATACATTGAAGGTATAACACTTTCACAATGGATAAAAGATCATCCGAAACCTGATATAAAACAGGTTACCAATATCATCAATCAAATTATTACCGGCTTACGTGGCATCCACCGTATGGAAATGTTACATCGTGACCTGAAGCCAGACAATATTATAATTAACGAAGATGGCAAGGTAAAAATCATTGACTTTGGATCTGTAAAAATTGCAGGCATACAGGAAATCAGTTCTCCCATCGAACGCCTTGAATTACTGGGAACCAAAAATTACACAGCACCGGAGTACCTGATCGGTATCGCGGGTAGCAATAAATCTGATTTATTTTCTCTTGGCGTCATTGCCTATGAAATGCTGACCGGAAAATTACCTTATGGTGAACGACTCAATCGCAATATCGACTGGCGATCGCTAAATAAAGTCAAATACATACCCGCCATGAAGAACAACCCAATGATTCCAGTCTGGCTCGATGGCGCACTGGAAAAAGCCGTACGCTGCGATCATCGACTCAGATATGACAGTTTCTCGGAATTCATGCAGGATCTTACACACCCGAATAATGCTTTTATGAAAAGCAATATTCCGTTACTGGAAAAGGATCCGGTCAAGGCCTGGAAACTGATCTCCGCCAGTCTGCTAATCATTAATCTCTGGCTGATATATATTTTATTCGTTAATATTCAATAAGTTATACAAAACAACCTTCTTCTTTGACATCATCAATATAATAAAAGCTTAATCTAGATTTTATCAATAAGTGTCTGAATTCAGACATAAATTAATACATTCTTTGTACTACACTTAACAAAGTATTGACTAACCAGGCTGGTAACCCCCGAGTGTCGACAAATCAAAATACACTATTTTTGAACCTGGAAGAAAATCTGCAAAACAAAGAAGCAGAAATAGAACTTCTCCAGGAGACGTTCACTGAAATAGGCAGTGAACTGAACCTTGATACCGTTTTCCAGATTGTTGCCACCCGTGCCCGCGAACTGCTAGGTGCAGAAACAATTTTAATTCCCATACTGGATGAAAATTGTGAAACCTACACCTATCGAGGCGGTGCTGGTAAAAATGCAGGTGAAATTATTGGTGAATCTTTGCCACTGGAATTTGGCGTCTGTGGCTGGGTCTGGCGTCATAAACGTCCCTGGTGGCAAGGCGTATTAAATGAACTTAGCGAAGAAGAGCGTAACTTGTGGGAAAAAGAAGCAGGTACCATGATACTCGTTCCTCTCCAGGGGAAACGGCATTTTCTAGGCGGTATTGCTGGTATTAATAAAATCAATGGTGAAGAGTTTGATCGTCGCGATCTTACACTACTCTCCATGTTTGCAAGTATTGTTGCAATTGTTATTGAAAATGCAATGGCTGTAAAGAAAATTGAAGAAGCACATAAAATTGCAGAAGACTATCAACTTCGCCTGGAAATACTAAACAAGCAATTACTGGAAAGCAGTAGAGAACTTGAATTTCTGTCACTCTATGACACACTCACATTACTGCCTAACAGAACCCTGTTTAGAGACCGATTAGCACAACATATCTCACTAGCCAAATCCGAAGGGAGCAGCTGTGGTATTGCACTCATTGATATTAATGACTTTAAACAGATTAATGATGCTCTTGGTCATGACACAGGGGACCGCGTTTTAAAAGAAATAGCCGAACGTTTCAAGAACTCTCTTCATACTTATGAAACGCTTGCCAGACTCGGTGGTGATGAATTTATTTTTCTATTTCCTAACACCGATAAGAAATCAATCGTCAAAAAAACTAAAAACATATTAAAACTACTAGATAAACATTTTAATATTGGCAAATCAGAAATTGCTGCAGGTGCAAGTATAGGCATAGCACTCTACCCAGATCATGGTGATGATATTGGTGAACTAATGCGTCATGCTGACTGGGCAATGTATAGAGCCAAGAACAACAAACAGGGCTATAGCATCTATGACCCGGAATATGATGATACATCACTTGGCAAATTAACATTACAGGCTGATCTACGTAACACCCTGGAAAACCAGGGCTTTGAACTCTATTATCAACCACAAATCACCTTAAATGATAATCAGGTAATTGCGATTGAAGCTCTCGGCCGCTGGTCTCATCCACTGAAAGGCTTTATTCCACCCAATATTTTTATTCCTGCTCTTGAACAGGCCAGTTTGATAGATAAATATACTTATTGGGCGATTGAACAGGCATTAACAGATGCAGGAGAACTGAAACTACTCGGCCATAATATAGAAATTGCTATTAACATCTCAACACAAACACTGATAAATCGTGATTTTATTACCAATGTAAAAAGAATTGTTCAGGACCAGGAAAACGGCAGACATTTAGTATTTGAAATCACGGAGAACCTGTTTCTTTCTGAATACGACAGACTTTCAGATACACTGCAACAATTATGCGATCTGGGCATAAGTTTATCCATCGATGATTTTGGCACAGGTTATTCTTCATTGAGTCGACTAAAAAAACTACCCGTAAGTGAACTTAAGATCGACCAGTCATTTGTAAAAGACATGTCAAACAGCACCGATGATGAAGCTATTGTAAGATCAACTATTGATCTGGCACATAACCTTGGCATTACTGTAGTTGCAGAAGGTGTAGAAACTAAAAAAGTTTACCTTCAGCTAAAGAAACTTGGTTGTGACATTGCACAAGGATATCTAATTAGCAGGCCAGTCCCTCTGAATACGCTAAAAGATTTTCTAAATAACCATAATGCTAATATTTAGCTCTTTCTCTTCCAACATCAATTACATTCTGTAATTGAGAAATCTTATCCATAATACGACCTAACTGCTGCAAATCCGATATTTCAACTGTAATACTCATATGAGCTGTTTGATCATCCTTGTTAGATAAAGTATTCACACCAATAACATCGACTTTATCATCTGCCAGCACTTTACTAACATCACGCAATAACCCTTGCCGATCTATTGCCTGAACATGAATCGAAACAGGATAGGTTTTCTGTAAATCACCACCCCACTCAACTTCTATCAAACGATCTCTTTTATTGTTTTCAAGATTCAAGATATTTGTACAATCTTTTCTGTGTATTGACACACCCTGTCCACGGGTAATAAAGCCAATAATGTCATCACCGGGCACTGGCTTACAACAATTCGAAAAAGACGTTAGCAAGTTACCGACACCTCGAACACGTATTTCATCTTTATTACCACTTTTTTTACTGACAGGCTTACGCGAAGTAACAGAAATAATCTGCTCTTCTTTTGGAACAAATAACTCATGTAAAGCAGATGCAATCTGGCCAGAGGTAATATCACCACCGCCTAATGCGGCAAACAAATCTTCTGCTTTTTTATATTTAAAATGTTTTGCGACCTGCTGAATATCAACCTTATTAAGTCCCTGTCGATTAACTTCACGATCAAAAGCAGCTTTTCCATCACTGAGATTCTGTTCAAAATCCTGGTGTTTGAACCAGCTTCTAACCTTTGAACGGGAACGACTTGATTTAAGATAACCCAGGTTAGCATTCATCCAGTCACGACTTGGCTCAGCTTTATTGGTAGTCAATATTTCTACCTGTTCACCATTATGCAGCTCATAAGTTAACTGAACGATACGTCCATTAACTTTTGCACCACGGCATTTATGACCAATTTCCGTGTGTATGGCATAAGCAAAATCAAGTGGCGTGGCGCCCTGAGGCAGATCCATTACTTTTCCTTCGGGCGTCAGCACAAACACTCGATCGGAAAATAATTCAGATTGAAAACTATCCAGCAACTCATCATCACGTGTTTCATCAGGATCGAGAAGTTTTCTTAATGACGATATGCTTCTTTCGAGACTGGCATCACTTGCCGATCCTTCTTTATAACGCCAATGGGCGGCAACACCAAATTCCGCAAATTGATGCATATCTCTGGTTCTAATCTGAACCTCAAGTGGTTTTCCCTGCGGCCCATAAACAGCAGTATGTAATGACTGATAACCATTGGATTTTGGATTAGCAATATAGTCATCAAACTCTTTAGCAATATGGCGCCACCGGCCATGCACCAATCCAAGTACGGTATAACAATCAGCGACAGTCTCGACCGTAATTCTTATCGCCCGTACATCGAATAGCTCATGAAAGTCTTTCTGCTTGGCAGACATCTTTTTCCAGATGCTATAAATATGTTTTGGCCGTCCGTAAACTTCTGCTTTAACCCCTGCATCTTTAACCAGCGCATTAATTTCTGCTACCACATCATGAATAAACTGCTCACGTTCTTCCCTGCGCTCTTCAAGCAGCCTGGCAACACGTCGATAGGTATCTGGCTCGATATAACGAAAAGATAAATCCTCAAGCTCCCATTTTAACTGGCCAATACCCAGGCGATTCGCCAATGGTGCATATATATCCAGTGTTTCTTTTGCAATATCATGACGCACTTCCGGATCTGCTTTTGCAAGTTCTCTTAGACGCTGCACTCGATAGGCCAGCTTGATCAAGACCACACGAACATCATCAACCATGGCAAGCAACATGCGTCTTAAACGTTCTGCCTGTTCTGGGGCTGATTGATTACTGCTATGAAGTTGAATCTCATGCAACCATAAAACACTATCAACCAGATGTTTTATGTCATTACCGAATTCAGAAGCAATCTTTTTTGAAAACTCATCATTACGCAAGCGACGATCACTCAGTAATGTGACAACCAGTGTTGTTTTATCAACACCCAGTTCTTTAAGAATTAGAGCAACATCAAGACTACTTGGCATGTCACTCTGTTTATCATGCACACTCCACACATATTCACAGGCACGACGTACGGGGTTTTCAGGATCAGTATTAGTACCAATCAGTTTTGAGAGAAACTCATCCAGTGAATAAGTCTGGGCAATTGATGCTTGAGGCTTGGTCTTTTGCATAATTATGAGATAACAAGCTTAATTGTTGCTATTTTATCTGGAGAGTTTACATTAAGTTGAAAACTCGTAAAAAAATAACAGCCTTAATAAAAGTAAATCAGGATTTTTTACATTCAGGACTACTGCAATGTCCATATAGAATCAGACTATGTTCAGTAATCTCAAAACCATTATCCCTGGCAATTTGTTTTTGTCTATCCTCTATCACCTGATCCATAAATTCAACCACCCGGCCACATTTAACACAGACCATGTGATCATGATGTCCGCCCTGATTGAGTTCAAAAACAGCCTGCCCGCCTTCAAAATGGTGTCGATTAACCAGACCCGCGGTCTCAAATTGAGTCAGCACTCTATAAACAGTTGCCAGACCAATTTCCTCACCCGCATCCAGCAAGGCCTTATAAATATCTTCTGCGGTCTGATGCCTGTGGTTACCAACTTCAAGAAATTCAAGGATTTTCATACGTGGCAGTGTGACTTTTAAACCTGCTTTTTTTAGATCCGCTGTTTCCAAGAAAAAACTCCTGCTGTTTTTGATAGTCAGATAAGGTAATATCTTGGCAGCATTATACGCCCAAGGGCAACGAAAGTAATTATAAGAATCATTATCATATGCATAAATTAGCCACACCCTTTATCCTGACACTCCTTATATTCACAACTGGTTGTACGGCTCTATTACCAGAACCTCATAAGCTCGATATACAACAGGGAAATCGAATAAAACAGGAGAATGTCAGTAAATTAAAACTGGGCATGACCCGCAAACAGGTTGTGTTTATACTTGGCACACCCCTGTTAAAAGATGGCTTTCACTATAACCGCTGGGACTATATCGACTATTTCAAACCGGGAAAAGGGGACGTCCAGCAGTCTCGTTTAAGCCTGATATTTGATGGAGACAGGCTCACCAAAATTGATGATAGCCACTATATTCAGCTTCCAGAACAGGATACATCTAATACAACTGACTGATATATAACCTGCAGTGTTATTTATATTAATTGATATTGTCTATCACACATAGACATCACCAGCAACGTCACTCACATGGCATCTGAGATAAATAAACCTTAATATTCAAATATTTAGACAGTTAATCCAATTATTTCTATGTAAATCCATCCTCGATTAACACATCCCGCATATCGCTTTAATCGATTTTTTGTTGCAATAGTTGCAATCATCATCTATATTGCAGTTTTTGCAATATTTGCACTTTTATGCATGCGGACTAAAAACAACGTGACTACACAAACCATGAATCCGAGCAAAAGCGATGATTTTGTCTCTACTCGACAGGCAGCTGATATGCTAGGCATATCTTTACGCAGCGTTCAATACTGGGTAGAAAACGGCAAACTGGATGCCTGGAAAACAGCCGGCGGACACAGACGGATTGCACGCAGATCAATTGACAAGCTCATGATAGAACAAAACTCCGTCATTACCGGTAGATCCAGTCTGTCAAACCCGATCCTGCTGGTAGAGGATGAGCCAGAACTTCTGGAATATTACAGACTACATATCGATTCCTGGGCGTTACCGATCAACATTGAAACCGCTCAGGATGGATTCGAAGGCTTAATGAAGATAGGTCAACTCAACCCTATCGCCATAATCACAGACTTACTGATGCCAAATATGGACGGGTTTTCCATGATTAAGGCTATACATAAAAAATTAAAAAATAAACATTCAAAGATTATTGTGGTCACAGCACTTTCAAGACAGGAAATAGATCAAAGAGGATATTTACCGGATGATGTCATTATCTTTGAAAAACCAGTGCCACTGGATCATTTGAAAAACAGCATACGAAGCTGCATAAAAATTAATGCTGTGATATCACCTGCTCAGGAAATATAAAGTCGTGAATATAGATATTACTTCAATCATGAGTCAGATAATGGAGGTATCACCTGTTGGTATTGCTATCTATGATGAAACAGGACAGTGCATCTTTGCTAACAAGGCAACTGCAGACATTATCGGTGCAACAAAAGATCAATTGATTAAACAAAATTATAATAACATTGAATCCTGGAAAAAAAGTGGCATAGATAAACTTGCCAAAAATGCTTTAACTAATAATACAACTACCCGTGATGAATTCACCATTGTTTCTACATTTGGAAAAGAAGTTTCTTTAGATATCAATTTCACACCCATAGAAAATAATAATCAAACCAATCTTTTATTGGTAGTGAGCGATATAACCGATAGAAAAAACATAGAAGCTGAATTAATCAGGGCAAAAGAAACGCATTCAAAAGTCGAAGAAATAGTCCACATTGGTAATTGGGACTGGGACATCGTAACAGGGGAGCTGCACTGGACAGATGAAATTTATAGAATATTTGGACTTCAACCACAGGAATTTAGTGCAACCTATGGTGCCTTTCTGGAAACTATACACCCGGATGATCGACAGAATGTTATAGATGCAGTAAATGCAAGTGTTGCAGATGCAAATATACCCTATTCTATCGAACACAAACTTGTTCAGCCAAACGGGAATGTAAGGGTAGTTCATGAGCAGGGAAAAATATACCGAAATGATAACGGTGATCCTATACGTATGATCGGTACAGTTCATGACATTACAGAACGAAAAGAAACAGAAAACGAGCTTGAACTATATAGGCAACATCTTGAAATGATGGTTGAAGAACGTACCAGAGAATTACATAAGGCACAGGATGAACTTGTCCGTAAAGAGCGTCTTGCGACACTGGGTCAGTTGACCGCAACAGTCAGTCATGAGTTAAGAAATCCACTAGGAGCTATGCGTCCTTCTCTTTATATATTACAAAAAAAATCTGACTTAAGTGATGAAATGATAGCAAACTCAATAGCACGTATCGACCGCAATATTACTCGTTGTGATCACATTATTGATGAACTGCTAGATTTTACACGTATTAACGACCTTGATTTAATATCATCAACAATTGATAACTGGCTATTTAACATCATCGATGAGCATATCATACACCCTGATATAAAGCTGGTTTGCAATCCAGGTCTTGATAATATAAAAATTAAATATGACCAGGAAAGGCTCAGACGAGCCATTATTAATGTAATGGATAATAGCATTCAAGCCATGCTTGATGACTCAGGATCAAAAACGATTAGTGATAATCCTACTTTAACAGTTACAACAATAATCAATAATGATCGCATAGAAATCATTTTTACTGATACCGGATCAGGTATTTCAGATGATGTTCTACCCAGAATATTTGAACCATTATTCAGCACAAAAGGATTTGGCATTGGCCTCGGCATGCCAGTAGTTAAACAGATTATGCACCAACATAACGGAGACATAGAGTTAACCACCAGCAAAGAAGGAACACAAGTTACTCTGTGGATCCCTTACACAAACAGAACAGAAGACAACGCATGAATATCCTTATCGTTGATGACAACATTGACCTCGCAAATGGCTTACGAGAGATTCTCTCTATAGACAATCATGATATTGACATTTTTTATAATGCTGAAGATGCACTAATCTCGTTAAAGACAAAAATATTTGATGCTGCATTTATTGATGTTAAATTACCCGGCATGAATGGCGTTGAACTATTTAGAATAATAAAGGAAAATTCACCTGAGACACATTTATTTATAATCAGCGGCTATCGAATCACCCAGATAATCGAGGAATGCACAGGCATTGCCAACACAAACTACATCAATGAACACAGTAACGATGATGAATTACTTAACTATGTAAACAATCTTGATGCAACACCCTTATCCATTGCATTTACAGAATCAGATAACTGCATAGAAAATCTTAACAGGAAATTAAAAGATGCTGGAAAAAAAGCACTCATAACAAGTGATCAACAACCAGTATCTTATAATTTCGATGATTATGACATTTTAATATTTCATACATCAAAGCCTTTAATTTATAGTTTAATTAATTTCATTGCATTAAGAAAACAGGGAAACAACATACCTACAATACTGGTATCCAATATGAATACAACTGACAACAGCAGAAACAAACTACATTCGCTCCAGTTAACAGGATGCATTTTTAAACCATTTCAGCTGGAGAACATACTGGATATTGTAAGCTTTATTGAAACCGAAAACATATCAGACAATAGGAATAGCTACATAAACTAGCCTGTAATAGTGTATATTTACATATAGGAAATATCATGAACGCAATGCAAAAACTATGTAATGAGCAGACAGAAACAATGAATACAACTAACGCGATAAATATATTAATTGTTGATGACGACATAGACATTCTTCATGCAATACGAGACATACTCGAACTCGAAGAGCTGCCCTGTCAAATTAATATCGCCGACAATGTTGGTGATGCCATTGAGATTTCTAAAGCAACCCCTCCTGACATTGCAATTCTGGACATCAAGATAGGAAAAGACAACGGATTAAACCTGGTTCCTGAACTAAAAGAAATTAATCGAGATGTTTCTTGCATAATGATTACCGCGTTCCGTGATACAGAATATGCTATTTCTGCCATAAGATTTGGTGCACATGACTTTATCTATAAACCAGTTGAACCGGTAAAAATCATCAAAACCATAGAAAACCTGATCAACAACAAAACTCTTGAGAAAGAAAGATCAATACTGGAAAGACGCTTCGAAACAATTTTTGAACAATCTCAACAATGGCTTTTCATACTATCCAGTAATGGAATACTTGTTAATGCCAATCAGGCAGCCCTTGATGCAATAGAAACCGATACGGATACAATTCACAACAAATACTTATGGGATACCCCATGGTGGTCAAACTCCTTATCCACACAACAGCTAATAAAATCCAGCATTAAAAATACCGCGTCAGGAAAATCCTGTATTAATGAAATATCACTCACAAATAGCAAAAATATCAAAAACTATTATGAACTCACTATTAAACCAATTGTAAGCGACACAAATATAACAGATCAGATACTGGTTGAATGTCGAGATATTACAACCAGAAAAACATTTGAGGAAAATATTAGTAAATTCAATAAAGAACTTGAAAACAAAGTCAAAGAAAGAACCATGGAACTCAGGCAATCAATATCTTTACTTGAACGTGAAGTTGAATTCAGAAAAAGAGCTGAAATCGAATTAATTGAACAAAAAGACAAGGCAGAGGAAGCCAATAAAGCAAAAAGCGAATTCCTGTCACGCATGAGCCATGAATTACGCACTCCGCTTAACGCCATACTGGGATTTGGACAACTTCTTGAACTGGATGCCTACAACACATTGACACCAGATCAAGCAGGCAATCTTCACGAAATCATAAACGCCGGCAATCATCTGCTAGAAATGATCAATGATATTCTTGAATTATCTAAAATTGATCAGGGTGACTATGCGCTACAAATTGAACCAATGAATATAAAAGATATTATTACAGCATCCCTTTCGTCACTCAGGCACACCAGCGAAAATAACGGCTTCAGAATCATTAATAACATCGAAGAAAATTTCATACTCGCGGATTACACAGCCATTAAGCAGGTGCTAGATCACATAATTGCAAACTCCATATACTATAACAAGAACAGTAGCGACATCATAATTGAATCCACTATTACCGATTACAATTACTTGAAAATCACTTTCAATGATGCCGGACCCGGAATAGAAAAAGAACTCTGTGATAATTTATTTACACCATTTGAAAGACTGTCAACAACCATGTTTGACACTGAAGGCCCCGGCATAGGCCTGGCTATTTCACAAAATCTTATGGCATTAATGCACGGCAAAACAGGAATTTCCAGCACCATAGGGAAAGGCACCTGCTTCTGGCTTGAGTTACCACTGAGCAAAAACTGATGTGTTAATCAGCTCCGCCTTTTTTCATGATCTTACCTTCAGCTTCACGTTGACGACGAACTTCTTTGGGGTCTGCAATAAGTGCCCGATATATTTCAACCCGATCCCCTGTATTTAATTCAGTAACCAGTTTGGTTAATTTTCCAAAAATCCCCACCTTATTTTTAGTAAGATCAATTTCCGGAAAACTATCCAGTACTCCTGATTCTTTTATTGCCTGCTCAACTGTCGCTCCAACAGGCACATCCAGCCCGAGAATAACCTGCTGATCAGGTCGCGCATAGGCAACTTCAACATGAACCATGTCAGATTCGCTCACCATAAACCTCGATTGCTCTTTTGCTAAATGCATCTACCATGGTATTTGCAATTTGATTAAAAACTGAACTTGCTGCCAGTGCGATCAACTTGCTCTCGAATTCAAAATCAAGATCAAACGAAATCTTACACGCCTTTTCATCTTTTAGCGCATCAAAGCGCCAGAATCCCTGAAGATGTTTAAAAGGTCCTTTTAACAGGCGCATTTCGATCATTTTATTTTTTTGCATAAAATTGGTTGTAGTGAATGATTTATTCAAACCGCCTTTAGCAATTTCAATACTGGCTTTTACCTCATCACCTTCTCGACTTAACACCTCAGTTGATCGACACCAGGGCAAAAAATCAGGATAAGATTCAACATCTTCAACTAGTTTATACATTTCTTCAGCACTGTATGGTACTAAAGCATTACGAGAAATTAACGACACAATTACAACCTGTAAACTTAGAAAACACCTATGGCATTTAAAAATACAATCATCACAGCAACTGGCGAAACATAGCGAACCAATATCTGCCAGATAACATAACCTTTTTCTGTTGACGCAAGCTCATCTCTACTGGACTGTTCTCGCATTAGCCAACCCGCAAATATAGCGATAAACAAGCCGCCCAAGGGCAACATAATATTAGCCGTTAAATTATCCAGTAAATCAAAAAATGTTTTATCCAGCCATTTAACATTAGATCCAATATTGAACGATAACACGGTTCCTATACCCATAAACCATGTAGCAATACCAATCCACACAGATGCATAAATACGATTCATCGATTTATTTTCTACTAACCAGGCAACAGCAGGTTCAATCAATGAGATAGCCGAGGTCCAGGCTGCAAAAACCAGTAAAATAAAAAACAGCGTACCAATTAAAACGCCCGCATCCATTTGCCCGAATGCGATAGGCAGAGTTTTAAAGATTAACCCTGGACCCGCTCCTGGCTCCAGGCCATTTGCAAACACAATGGGAAAAATAACCATACCGGCGAGCAATGCCACAACTGTATCTGCACTGGCAATAATCATCGATGCTTTAGCGATAGAGGTGTCTTTCGGCAAATATGAACCATAAACCATTATCGCCCCCATACCCAGACTCAAGGTAAAAAAAGCATGCCCCATTGCAATTAAAATGGAACCAGTTGTAATTTTACTAAAATCAGCTGTAAATAAAAAAACCAGACCCTCACTAAAATATCCCGTGGTCATTGAATAAAACACCAGGATAACAAGCAGGATAAAGAGCAACGGCATGAGATAACGAACAGCCTTTTCCAGACCATGTTGCACACCACGGGCAACAATGATCATGGTCGCCACCATGAATATGGTATGCCAGGCCAGTAAACTTTCCGCACTGGCGATAAACTGGGAAAAAATACTGCCCACACCATCTGCGGTGGCACCCACAAACATACCACTTGCCGTTCGGAATACATACGACAAAGCCCAGCCTGCAATCACGCTGTAATAGGATAAAATCAGAAAACCTGCCAACACACCCATCCAGCCAAGCAACGACCAGAATTGAGGTCGCCCCTCTTCAGTCGCCAGAGTTGCCATGGTATTAATGGGGCTCTGACGACCACGACGCCCGAGCATAACTTCAGCCATCATAATAGGCACACCAATCGCCGCTATACAGCAAAGATAAACCAGAACAAATGCACCACCACCATTTTCACCGGCTATATAAGGAAACTTCCAGATATTGCCGAGACCCACCGCAGAGCCGGTGGCGGCCAGAATAAAGGCCATTCGAGTCGACCATTGCCCATGGATGGATGTACGTTGTTCAGTTGTCATTCGCTCCCCCACTGTTGTTATTATGTGTTTTTCTATGATGGCGACTCATTTTGATAAAAAATACCCTATTACTCAACTATTTATCAACTGTATAATGCCCGACTCGTCATATTACCCTGTTTTCTGATAAATCATGGCTAAAAACAAAAAAACATCCAAGGCACCAAGCAGCACCATTGCACTGAATAAAAAAGCCCGCCATGATTTTTCTATTGAAGATAAATTTGAAGCCGGCCTGGTTCTGCAAGGCTGGGAAGTCAAAAGCCTGCGCGATGGCCGTGTGCAGATTAATGACACCTACGTGATGGTAAAAGACGGTGAAATCTGGTGGCTGGGTGGCCAGATTACCCCCTTGCTGTCCGCTTCAACCCACGTACACCCGGAACCGACTCGCAGTCGTAAATTACTACTCAATCGACGTGAAATCGATAAACTCATTGGCGCTGTAGAACGAAAGGGCTACACCCTGGTGCCACTGGCCATGTACTGGAAAAAAGGCCGTGCCAAACTGGAAATTGGCCTGGCCAAGGGCAAAAAAGCCCATGACAAACGGGCTACCGAGAAAGATCGTGACTGGAATCGTGAAAAACAGCGCATTCTAAAACATGGCAAGCAATAACCACCATTGCTAGTTTTCAGATAAAGACGCCCAGACACAGGCTTCGCCCAGTCGCTGCAAACTATCCTCATGGGCACTGAGTTCGTCTGCACTTGCCCTGATCACTTTCAAGGCAGGACGATTACTATCGACACGTCGAATCGGGCTTGCGGCCATGCCCGCATTAGCTCTATCCGCATGTCCACCCAGTGACAGAGTGACCTGCCCCCCGGTCATACGCAAATAAACTTCTGCCAGTAATTCCGCATCCAGTAAGGCGCCGTGCAGTTCACGTTTAGAGTTATTAACCTCATAACGCTTGCAAAGTGCATCCAGATTATTTTTCTGCCCTGGATGCAGCTGACGCGCCATTACCAGTGTATCGGTAACGATACAATGGTCTGCGATAACGCCCCAGACAGGTTCCAGCATGGACAACTCATGATTAAGGAAACCGACATCGAAAGGTGCATTGTGAATGACCAGTTCAGCACCATTCACAAAACTCATAAAGTCTTCAACAATATCCTTGAAACGGGGTTTATCGGCCAGAAATTCATTACTGATGCCATGTACTTCATAAGCACCGTCATCGATTTCACGATCCGGCTGTATATACTGATGATAAACATTTTCGGTAATACGACGATTAACAATCTCGATGCAACCGATTTCAATAATTCTATGCCCCTGCTTGGGCTCAAGACCGGTGGTTTCTGTATCTAAAACTATCTGTCTCATAATAATAAGAAGTCGTAAGTTGCGAGTCGTAAGTCTAAAGTCAAAAGCCAGAAGTTGAAAGACTGAATCGAATCATATTGCGGGTAGACATAACGTGTGTTCGGATAGAACACCTTTCGATTTAAAGTCAGAGTGCTCGCAATGACAGAAGGCGCGACCCGAACTCACAACTGATAACTGATAACTGATAACTGATAATTCATAGCTCATCTATGCCGCGATTAGCCAGTTCATCAGCGCGTTCATTACCATTATGACCGGAATGCCCCTTTACCCAGACCCAGTTCACCCGATGACTGTTTGTGGCCTTATCAAGACGTTGCCAGAGATCCACATTCTTCACCGGTTTTCTGGCGGCGGTTTTCCAGCCTTTGGCTTTCCAGTTAATGATCCATTCGGTAATGCCCTGCATGACATATTTGGAGTCGGTATACAATGTCACATCGCAGGGTTTGTTTAGGGCTTCCAGCCCCTGTATGGCGGCCATCAGTTCCATACGATTATTGGTGGTTTCATGTTCACCCCCGCTTAATTCTTTTTCCTTGCCCTTGTAGCTCAGTAAAACACCCCATCCTCCGGGGCCTGGATTCCCACGGCAGGCACCATCGGTATAAAGTTCGACATGATCCGTTTTCTGTTGATTCATTCTCTTATTTAAACTATTAAAATTATTTAATTCAAATGTGACAATATTCCGGCAAAATTGCCAAACATGCTTTACACTTATTAATTGTACATGTTAATAATAATTTAAACCTAATAAAGTTGCTAACACATTGATTTCCATAAAATTGACAAACAAGCAATCAGTTTTATACAGACTGATTCCAGGATGTTTTGCGCTTCTGCTATTATCAGGATGCAGCCCGTTAAATACTGCGCTGGATGATCCTGCCGAACAATTGCCCCTGACTGATACGGATGCATCAGCAGCCGTTAACGATGACATCAGCGACATTGATCCTTTCGAGATCAATTTCGATGATTACCCGCTGCCTGAAAATATCTGGGATCGGGTCAGAAATGGCTTTACCTTAACGGATGAAACTGAAAACCCCCGTTTAACTGCAGAAATTAACTGGTACGCCAGTCACAATAATTATCTTGATCGGGTCAGTGAACGAGCGGAACCTTTTTTATACTTCATCTTAAATGAAGCAGAAAAGCGGAACCTGCCTACAGAACTTGCTCTCTTACCCATTGTTGAAAGCGCATTCCAGCCATTTGCCTATTCACATGGACGCGCTGCCGGTATCTGGCAATTTATTCCTTCAACAGGCCGCATTTACGGACTGAAACAAAACTGGTGGTACGATGGGCGTCGCGATATTTATGCATCGACACAGGCTGCCTTAAAATACCTGGAAAATCTGAATCGCGAATTTAAAGGTGACTGGCTACATGCTCTGGCTGCCTATAATTCGGGTTCTGGCACCGTTAGAAAAGCCATTGCGATTAATAAACGTCGCGGTAAACCCACCGATTTCTGGCATTTGAACCTGCCAAAAGAAACTCAGGCCTATGTACCAAAATTACTGGCGCTGAAACGCATCATCAATAATCCGGAAGCTTACGATATCAGCTTACGCTGCATTGTAGACGAACCTTATTTTGCACAGGTCGATGTTAATTCACAGATCGACCTGGCGATGGCCGCCGATCTGGCTGATATTGATCTTGAGACCCTGTATCAGCTTAATCCCGGCTATAACCGCTGGGCAACGGATCCCCATGGTCCCCATAAACTATTACTGCCACTGGAAAATATTGAGCAGTTCAATGAAAATCTGGCCCAGATACCCGCCGCCGAAAGAATCAAATGGAAACGCCATAAAATCAAGCCAGGTGAAACTTTAAGTCATATCGCTGACCGTTATGCGCTTTCTGTAAAGGATATAAAACGGGTCAATAATTTGCGCTCCAACAGCATTAGCCAGGGCAAACACCTGATTATTCCTGTTTCAAGCAAAAAACTATCTGACTATAACTTAACCGCTTACCAGCGTAAAAAAACACTGCAAAATATACGTCGTAAAGGCGACCGTGTCGTCCACATTGTGCAACCTGGGGATTCCTTCTGGGAAATTTCTCGTCACTATAATGTCAATACCAAAGACCTGGCCCGCTGGAATGGTATGGCCGTACGTGACCCCTTACGTGCAGGTCAGAAGCTGATCATCTGGACCAAAAAATCATCATCACCCGTATCCACCAATGCCAGCCTCGGTGGAAACATCATTCGTCCGATTTCATACCGTGTGCGAAATGGTGACTCACTTTATCGAATTGCCCAACGTTTTAACGTTGGCATTAATGATTTACAAAAATGGAATGTCATCAAAGGTAACTTTCTGAAACCCGGCCAATTGTTAAAATTGTATGTCGATATTACCAATCAGGCTGAAGGATAAACGGACTGTACCAGAGAACAATTTACGACTACTATTCCAGAATTGTCCTGTGTATTTATATGAACAAGGTGTTAGATGAGCATTCAAATTGACCTCAATCTGCTTACTCGTTATCAACCATTAAATGCGATTAATCCTGACAACCTGAAAGATTTAGCGGGCAAAATCCAGGCCGAGAATATACCTGCCGGGTCCCGGCTTTTCTCCAAAGGTGATAAAGACGGTTACCAGTTTTTTCTAATCGATGGTGAGATTGATCTATCAGGCGATACCGGCCTGCTAAAAACAATAAAGTCAGGAACACCTGATAGCTATACTGCTATCGCTCAGGTTATACCCCGTACAGTCACGGCGACTGCCAAAACAAGCTGCTGCATTTTTAAAGTTAGTGCCAACACCATTGATATTATGCTCACCTGGGATCAGGCTGGCAGTTATCAGGTCACC
>JAOUMX010000132.1 GCA_029881275.1 Gammaproteobacteria bacterium
GGGCGAAACATTTGGATTTGTTTTAGGTGCCGGTCTTGCTGCCATTGATAACGGCGGTATTATTGATGGCGTTGATGACTTTCAGGCGCTGGATGCTCAGTTTCAGGCTCAGGTGTTGGCAGGTGATGTAGGAGGTGCAGTAAATACATTGCAGCAAGAAGTTGATTTGTTAAATAGTCTGAATAATTCCAGTCTGGTACTGGATGCCAATGCCAATACGGCTTTCATTTATGGTGGTGATGACTATGCCTTTGCATTAAGTTTTAAAGGTAATGGCGAAGCCAGTGTTGCCTTGCAGAATCTTTATATTCCAGCAGTACCAGTCCCGGGAGATCAACCAACAGCGGATATTTATGCGCTGGGCACAGTGACACAGGAAATCGGTTTATCCATTGCTACCCGAACCACATTACTCGGCATGGATGTCGCGGTGGGTGTCACACCTAAAATCGTCAGTGTTGAAGCCGTTGATTATCTGGTGAGTGTCGATACGGCTGATGTGGCTAATGTAACCGATACAACCCCCGAAGATCTGGGCAGTTATACATCACTGGATGCGGGTATTGTATTTAGAGTCACCGATTCAATTAATGCGGGTTTAATCGCCAAAAATCTGCTGGAAAAATCTTTTTATACCACACCAAGCCTGAGTACCCCGGTGTCTAGAAAAGTAGAATTTGCACGCTTTCTTCGTGCTGGCGTGTCTTATCACAATGAAATGCTGACTCTGGCTGCTGATCTGGATTTAACCGAAACAGATCCTGTTCTGGCGGAAGACCCGACAAAAATGTTATCTATCGGTATGGAGCTGGATGCATTTGATATAGTGCAGATCAGAGCGGGTTATCAAACCAATACAGCCAGTGGTGCAGATAACAGTGGTGATCTGGTGTCTGTTGGTGTTGGTGTCTGGTTAGGCTTTAATCTGGATATTGCAGCGGTGAAAAGTGATGATTCATTGGGTGCCTTTATTCAAACCGGTTTCCGTTTCTAAGCAAGCGGCCTGGCCAATTTTCTAAAAAATAAAACCTGGACCCTGTTCCAGGTTTTTTTTTGCCTGAATGCCGATAATATTTTCTTTCTCAACCCCTGAGCAGGGTTTTTTGTTGCCAGATCCGGTGAAATTATTTATTCAGGGCGTCATTCCAGGTTTTTATCACCCGAACAGGATAAAAATTTCTCTCTAAACCTGTTTGTTTTACTCAATATTGCAGGTCAAGCACGTCTTAACTTTGTTTTTTGAGTTATTCGACCGTTTGCATGCATGCAGTTGTACCTGTTCTAAAATTATTTATATCCATGCAGGGGCTAGTATCTCGCAATGACAATGTAGAATAACGGCCATTTCGAAGAATATTTTCTCTGTGATTGTGAGAATCCCTGTTTTATGTCATTGCGAGGCATGCAGTGAGGACGCAATCCGGATTTAGATTTTTTATGGCTGAATTTAGATGAGAATTTTTTAGCTGAGCCTGAGTGCAGTTGTTTTTACCTGAATGGACAAAAAAATATTTCTCATCGATGTGTAATGATGGGTTTTTTATTTGCCAAAAATACAAAAAAATTTCTATCAAAACCCTGTTTCGGGTATTTTTTTCTCGAATTCGTAAAAAAAAGTTAAAATATTTGAAAAAAATGCACATTAAATGGTTGATTTATTTGTAAAACGGAAAATAAGAATTATAATCGTTGCATAACCCCAATAAGAGGATTTATGTATGGCCCGTGCAAAAGCAAAAAAACCAGCTAAGAAAAAAGTAGTTGCCAAGAAAAAAGTAGTCGCTAAGAAAAAAGTAGTTGCTAAGAAAAAACCAGCAGCTAAGAAAAAAGTTGTAAAGAAGAGTGCAGCAGGTGCAGCAAAGAAAAAAGCTGCAGCCGCTAAGAAGAAAGCAGCAGCAGCCAAGAAAAAGGTCGCCGCAGCTAAGAAAAAAGCAGCAGCAGCCGCAAAACGTAAAGTATTAGCCGCTAAGAAAAAAGCAGCAGCAGCCAAGAAAAAGGCCGCCGCAGCTAAAGCAGCTGAAGCTAGAAACAAAGTTAAAGCGCAGATTGCCGCTGTTTCAAGTGCATTAAAAGCAGCTAAAGCAGAACTGGCCGTCGTTGTTAAGCGTGAGCAGGCGATTGTTAAGATGGCTGCAGCTAAAGAGCAGGCCGTTGCCAAGTTCCTGGAAAAATGGACCAAGCAGCAGATGGCTAAGATTGCAAAATCTATGAAGCCTAAAAAACGTCGTAAAAAACGTCCTGCTAAAGCAGCTGCATAAGCTTGTTTAAAGCATGAAAAAAGGCCACTCAGTCATGAGTGGCCTTTTTTTTGTGTCGATGAAAGTAAAAACCGGTGTTCGTTATACTATTTAGATCAAATCACTGAAGGGTTGTACTTCAACCTCTGTGCCCGCTTCAATATCACCTGCATCCGCGGCTAAAACAATAAAACAGTTGGCTTTCGACATGGAACTGAGCATATGCGAGCCCTGTATCCCTGTTGTATCGACCACAAGCGCATTGTTTTCATCGGTTTTGAGTAAACCACGCTGAAAATCTTTACGACCGGGGCGTTTTTTCAGTTTAGAAAGGCAACGAGCAGTTAATGTCACGGTGTTATCAGCAATTTCACCTTCCAGTAATTTAATACTGGGCTGTACAAATTGATAAAAAGTCACCATGGCGGAGACGGGATTACCCGGTAAACCAAAAAATAATGCATCATTAATTTTACCAAAGGCCAGTGGCTTGCCCGGTTTCATGGCGATTTTCCAGAAATTGACTTCACCAATCTCATCAAGAATTTCCTTGATGTAATCCGCTTCGCCCACCGATGCACCGCCTGATGTAATCACTACATCGGCAATTTTGGCCGCGTCTTTTAATGTCTGTTCAATTTGCTGTTTAATATCGGGTATCACGCCCATATCAAGGCATTGCACGCCCATCTTTTGTAACATACCAAACAGAATGTATCGGTTGCTGTCATAAATATCGCCAGGTTGTAATGTTTTGCCGACACCTTTGAGTTCATCACCGGTTGAAAAAAAGGCGACCACCGGTGTGCGCACGACATTGAATTCAGTTACACCGACAGAGGCTAATAATCCCAGTTTTGCAGGACTCAGTCGTTCACCGGCCTTGATAATGATGTCGCCAGCGGAAAAATCATCACCCGGGTGACGAACATTCTGACCTTTTTTATGTTCTGATCCGATTTTTATACAATCACCAGCGACTTCGGCATGTTCCTGCATAATAATCGTGTCAGCACCTTCGGGAACAACCGCACCGGTCATAATGCGTACACATTCACCCGTTTGAACAGTGCCATTGAAGGGACCACCGGCAAATGATTTTCCAATGACTTTTAAAGTTGTGTCACCACTGGCAGGAATATCACTGGCATGAATGGCATAACCATCCATGGCCGAATTAATAAATGGCGGTACATTAATGGGTGAACAGACATCATCTGCCAGTACACGACCCAGTGCTTCGCGTATGCTGACACAACGAATGCCTGTTAGTGTGGTTACATGTTGCTGAATACGTTGTTGTGCCTGTTCAAAAGATAATGAATTAGGATCGAATTCATTATCGCAGGAAGTCTGTTTATTCATGGGCATTAATCACTGTTAATAAAGGTAAATAGAAAGTCGGCTATTTCAACCGGATTATTTATATCCAGTCGGGGTATTGGCGATGCGCTGTTAATTATATCATCGTGGGCAATGGCAATAATATTGTCATCATCGGGGAATAGTAAGGGTTTACCGGTTGCGGGTCGATGCAGTTCTATTTTAGCAATCGACTCATGTTTGAAGCCTTCAACCAGAATCAGGTCTATTGTATCCGCATGGATATAGTGAATTAACTCGGCAAGTTCGGGTTCTTTTTCATCTTCTTTATCAATCATCAGGGCCATGCGCCGACTGGAACTGATGAGCATCGGCGATGCACCGGCCTTGCGCAGTTGATAACTGTCCTTGCCCGGCTGATCAATATCAAAGTCATGATGAGCATGTTTAATCACCGCAACACGTAAACCTTTGTCACGTAATATCGGAATCAGTTGTGTTAATAATGTGGTTTTACCGGTGCCACTGTAGGCAGCAAAACCGATCACCGGCTTTGGATAATTGATCGTCATACTAAATCATCCGGTGTATTGAAATTGCGAAAGCGTGCACGCTGATCAGAAAAATCACAGATAACCGGATCCAGTGATAAAAAGAAATCATGCACCTTGCGATGACCCTGGTTGAGAAATGTTTCCAGTTGATCCTTGATCGAACAGGACATCAGTGAAAATAACGGCTGTAAACGCTGTCCATCATGGGCGATAGCGCAGAGCGCATTGGTTGACTGTAAACAGTTAATCAGCCGTGTGGTCAGTTGTTCCGGCGGATGAGGTGAGTCACAGGGCAGGCATAATAAATAATTGTGCTGACAGATTTTCATGGCACTCAGAATACCCACCAGCGGGCCCTGATAATCATCAATTTCATCACTGACCAGTATTAATCCCAGTTCGTTATAGCGTTGTAAATTACGATTGGCATTAATAATAATTTCATCGCACTGAGTACTGATATACGACAGAATATGTTCAATTAATGTTTTGCCCTGCCATTCAATCAGACCTTTATCCTGATTTTGCATACGGCGACCACGTCCGCCTGCAAGGATGACTGTACTAATGTTTTCCGGTTTAAGCATCATTATCTTGAATCATTCATCGGGGCTACGTATTCTATCACAGTGTATTTTATATCGATGATGCGGGATGATGGGTTTGAGTAAACTTAAAAGCTATGTCTAAATCAGATCAATTACCCGCCACAGAACAAACTCTGATTGAATCCTTTTTAGATAGGGTCTGGATGGAGCAGGGCTTAAGCGCCAATACACTGGCCGCATACCGTAATGATCTCGCCGGTTTTGGTCTCTGGCTGCAACAACAGCATACGCATTTAATGGCCAGCTCAGCCACCGATATTCAGCAATATCTGGCCAGTTGTTATGAGCAGGGTACAAAAAACCGTTCAGCCGCACGACTTCTCTCCAGCTTAAGACGTTTTTATGCCTATTTGATTCGTGAAGGCAGAATCAGTCTCGACCCCACCGCCTTACTGGAATCCCCTAAACCTGAAAAACCCTTACCCAAAACACTCACCGAACAGCAGGTTGATGAGCTGATCAATGCACCGGATATTCGCCAGCCCCTGGGCCTGAGAGACAGGGCCATGCTGGAAATGCTTTATGCCACCGGCTTGCGGGTGTCAGAACTGGTCGGCCTGCAGATGAGTCAGGTTTCCCTGGACCCGGGCGTGGTACGCATTATCGGTAAAGGCGGCAAGGAACGGCTGGTGCCGTTTGGTGAACAGGCACTGGAATGGTTACAGACCTATACCCGTCAGGCGCGGCCTGATTTACTGGCCAATAAGCCACCCTGTAATGCGGTGTTTGTTACCAGCCGGGGCAAGGGCATGACGCGACAGGCGTTCTGGTATTTACTTAAACGTTATGCGGTCATTGTCGGTATCGATGTGGATCTGCTTTCACCACACACCTTAAGACATGCCTTTGCCACCCATTTATTGAATCACGGGGCCGATCTCAGGGTGGTGCAGATGTTACTCGGGCATACCGATATATCGACCACACAGATTTATACCCATGTGGCGGATCAACGCTTAAAAGATATTTATCACCAGCACCATCCGCGGGGATAACATCATCAGGGGATGGTCTGCTCGGCAGTGCGTTTTCGCAACAACCCGTAAAAAGTGCATGCCGCTCAGGGTGCCGGTAAATTAAAAAAACAATTCTGTCTGGAATTATTTATAATCGTCACAGTCTATTTGAACACAGTCAATAAAAGAGAAATTCCTTCATGAAATTATTATTAAAGTTAAGCCTGCTGGCATTGTTGCTAAACGTAAATCCTGTCATGGCTGAAGATACAACGGATGCGGATATTAAAGCCATACAGGCTGCGCTGAACAAATATATCTCTCAGGCCCCCAATGCCGTGATTACACCAACACCAATCAAGGGCTTATACCAGGTGTTACTGGGTACTCAAATTGCCTACATGAGCAAAGACGGTAAATATCTGCTCGATGGCGATATGATGGATCTGGAAAGCAAACTTAATCTGACTGAAACTGCCCGTGGCAGTATTCGTAACAAGGCATTAAGCCAGCTGGGTGAAGACAACATGCTGGTGTATACCCCCAAGGGTGAAACCAAACATACCATTACCGTGTTTACCGATATTTACTGCCCCTACTGCCGCAAGTTGCACAATGAAATGTCAGAGTATATGGATAACAACGTTAAAGTGCGTTATATCTTTTTACCGTTCAAAGGCAAGAAAAGTTACGATGATTCCGTCAGTGTCTGGTGTGCCAAAGATCGCAATGCAGCACTGGATAGCGCCAAAGCCGGTGAAGATATAGAACAGAAAACCTGTGACCACCCGATTGATAAACATAAAGAAATGGCACAAATCCTCAGCATCAGAGGCACGCCGGCGATTATGTTTGAAAATGGCCAGATGTCACCGGGTTATGTTCCCGCCGCAAAAGTTATCGAGCAGCTAAACGCAAAATAAATTTATAAGTCACAAATCATAAGTTGTCAGTTGTGAGTTGTAAGTTGTCAGTTGTGAGACTTATAACTTACAACTTATAACTTATAACTTCCTCTGTTGTTTATTCCAGATAAACCAGGCTATGACAGCTGGTAAACAACAACGCCGTCTGCAAAGTTTTTTCCGGCCAGATCTGTTGAATGCCATTCGCATAGAGTTGCATCTGTTCCCTGTAACCATGGGCAAGTTCTTTTATATTATCCGTTGTCGCCTGTTGATGGGTTTTGTAATCAATCAGTAGCATCGTGTCGTCGCTGACCAGCAGGCGATCGATCACACCCCGTACCAGTTGTTTATCGAGTCGATACTGAATCGGCAGTTCGTTATAAATTTTTGTGCCCGCCGCAGGTTTGAATATGATTTCAAGTTCGGGATGGGCAATGATCTGTCTGGCTTCTTCCAGCCAGTGTTGCAGTTTCTGTTCATCCGCCAGATGTGCCGATTCATTCATCAGGCACTGTTTAATGCTGTTATCTGAAAAAGGAAATTCACGGCTGAGTAATTCAAGACAACGATGAATCACAATTCCCCGAAGTTGCGCATCGTCATCGGCACCGGGTTGCAGTATGGCGTCTTTTGCCGTGTAACTGGGGGCAATAATTTTTTCCATCGGTGGCAGTGGTGGCATTTTCTGTTGTAATGCCGGATCAATTTCGATCACCGGGGGCGCGGCTTCGATCACTGTCGGCGGTTTGTATTCAGCTGCTGACCCGAACTGATACACCAGCTTGCCATCATCGCTTTCAGTACCGATGTTTTCCAGTGCCATACGAACTGGACGATACCAGTCAATGTAAGGCGGTCTTGGTTCACAGGCGGAAATATATAAATACTGTTTGGCACGGGTAATGGCCACGTATAACAGGTTGGCATTTTCCCTGTTTTGTTGCTGTTTACGTTTTTCCAGAAACTGAT
>JAOUMX010000020.1 GCA_029881275.1 Gammaproteobacteria bacterium
TTTAATATCGCTGCATATACCATGACGTTATTGCCCAGGCTGGCTATCAAATATAATTGTCAGGTTATTTATGCCTGTGCAGAACGTTTACCAGCAGGCCGTGGATTTAAACTGGTGTTTAGATTGCCGGCAGAAAATTTTGCAGACAAAGATTTGCAACAGGCTACAGAGCTTATGAATAAGGATGTTGAACGGCTGGTGCGAGAATGCCCGGAACAATATCAGTGGATATATAAGCGTTTTAAAACGCGACCTGAGCACGAAGCGTTGATTTACTGACGCTATTTTTATTGCCCGTCATCTGCTTGTGGATGACGGGTTAATTATGATGATTAAGCTTACCAGACGAGATCGTCAGGTATTTTGTAATCAGCATAGGGATCGTTTTCATCCGCTATCTGTTCTTCGTCGCTAAATAAAACAATCCGCTTGTCATTGCGTTGTTGAATTTTTTCAGCAATCGCCAAGGGAACCAGTTCATAGCGACCTTCGATACGGGCAATACCGAGTTTGCCGTTAATGATGCGCTGCTTCATATCTTCGTTGATATAAATACGTTTAACTTTTTTCTGGTGTTCAAAATTGTAAGCCAGTTCACAACTGTCATCTCGTTCGATACGGTTATTGATTATCAGCTGGTCAATTTCGGCGGATATTGCTTTCTTACGTGCCTGTTCCTGTTTTTGCTGATTTAATTCACGATCACGTCTGGCTTTGGCTTCTGCTGCCTGCTGGGCTTCAAGTTTGGCAGCATCAACAGGGGTGGTTTTTTTGTTATTTAGCTGTTTTTTCTGTTTCTTTTTGTCGTGCTGGGCTTTTTGAACCTGCTGTTTGCTAACCAGGCCGGCTTTCAGTAGTTGTTCCTGAAACGGGTTGTTCATGCAATATGTCTCGTTGTTACGTCTATCGATATGGGTAGATGATTTTACCCCAGAATGACTAACCTGAGTAGAAGGAATAAAAAATGATTAATACACAAATGCCAGTGCAGAGAGTAAAATCAACGTTTTTGTAATTAACGGGTAAGTTAGCTGATTCTATGATGTTGTTGTAATAATCACCTGATTGAGTCAGCCCGCTATTTATGTCATCAGGAATATTCCATTGTTAAGCTATCGCCATTCCTTTCATGCAGGCAATTTTGCAGATGTTATAAAACATATTGTTATTATTGAAATTCTTGAACATTTGATAAATAAAGACAATGCTTTTGACTATATAGATACTCATGCCGGTGCCGGACTTTATAATCTTCGTTCGGAACATGCAGAAAAATTGCAGGAATACAGAAAAGGTGTGGCTCGACTAAAACCTGAGGACTGGCCTGAGCTGGATCGGTATTTTGAGATTCTTAAGCAATACAATACATCGGCTGAGTTAACCTGCTACCCAGGATCACCCCTGCTGGCCATGCATTTTTTGCGCGCTAAAGATAAAGCATGGTTGTTTGAAATGCATTCAACTGATGCCGGGTTGCTTAAAAAGAATACGGCAGGGGATAAACGTGTCAGGGTGATGCAGGACGATGGCTATAAAGGATTGTTGTCATTGCTGCCGCCAGCTTCTCGCCGTGGTTTGATTCTTGTTGATCCCTCTTATGAATTAAAAACAGATTATGTGGATGTGTTTGAAACGATTAGCAAGGCTTATAAGAAATTCTCTACCGGTATCTATGCTATCTGGTATCCGGTGGTTGAACGTAAACGTATTGATCAGTTAGAGAAAAAATTGAAAACCAGTGGTATTAAAAAAATACAACGTTATGAATTAGCACGGACTGCCGACGCTCCTGGCAGGGGTATGACGGCGGCAGGTATGATTGTCATTAATCCACCCTGGATGCTGATGGATAAAATGTCCAGCCTGCTGCCGCGTCTGCTAGCCGTTCTGGGTGAAGATAAGACGGCTTTTTTCAAAGCCGATGCACTGGTGGGTGAGTAGGGGGTATTTTTTGATAAAAAACATCACTCTCAGATCACATGTTGGATAATAAATGACTGTGACCTGATAATTGTTACCATTCCCTGATGTCTCAGTAGGGTGCTGCTCCCGGTTCTGGTGTTTCCATTTCTTCAGGTGGCGTCATACGATGCCTGCCTATGTATTTCTGGAACTCGGTTATGGTGAGTTTGCCATCGGCATCAGTATCTATTTGACTGAAATTGCTCTTGATGTCTTTACGTGCTTCACCTTGAGTAATGTAATTATTGGCATCAGCGTCCATTTCTTCGAATGTCATAGCGCCATTATCGGCATGACTCACAACAGAAAAAAACAGTCCGGATATCAGTGTGAAAATCAATGTTCTGGTGTTCATAGCATTTTCCTCGATAAAGAGAATCATTGGCTAAAACAGAGATAAAATGAATATATTCAGTAAATCTGAGTTTCACCCTACCTCTATTAACAAGTATCATGAGCCAGCAATATTTAATATTGATGCGCATCAAGAAAGGCTTTTAATCATGATTTGCCTGAAATGGCTTTATGAGAAGGCGCTGGCCAGAAAGGTAGTTGCTTAATAAAAAAAGACTAATTAATACCTGATTCACAGACTAGGTAAATATTTTTAGCTAAACTAGGGTTAGTTTTTTATCAGGAGTTTAAATTATGAGTAAATTATCTGTCCCTGCTGTTCTGGCCTTAACTGTCGTATCTATCAATGCAAATGCTGATTCACTGGGTTTGTATATCGGTGGTGGTGTCTGGGATCATGATCCAGTGGGTTCATTTGGTACGGTTGGTGACAGCGTTATCAATGTTGAATCCGATTTGAGTTATAGCGGTGAAACCGATAGCTATTTTTATGCGGCATTCGAGCATTTTGTGCCTCTGGTGCCTAATTTGCGAATTGAAGCAGCCTCGATGGGCCATACAGGCACAGCAGGCAATTTTACCTTTAATGGTCAGGCTGTGAGTGGTAACTCATCCATTAACCTGGACTCTACCGATACCATTGCGTACTGGCGATTACTCGACAACTGGGTGAATCTTGACTGGGGAATCAATCTACGCAAACTGGATGGGGATTTTACTATTGGTTCACAATCTGTGACTGTTGCTGAAACGGTGCCTATGTTGTATCTTGCGGCTCAGTTTGATATGCCATTCACAGGACTGTCTGTTGGTGCTGATGTTAATAGAATCAGTTTATCTGATGTCAGTTATCAGGATATCCGTTTCCGTGCATTATACGAAATGGGTGTGATAGGTTTTGAGGCAGGCATAAGATCAACCACGCTGGAGCTTAAGAATGTTGATACGGTTAATGCCGATCTGGAGTTCAAGGGTGTTATGCTGGGTGCTTTCCTGCATTTCTAAAATGAATAAAGGCAGGGATGCCTTATTCTTGTTTTAAATCGTATTAATTTAGCAGTGTTGATCAGTAGTTAAATAAGTTCATTAACCGAGGCTTTTACGCACTGCAGTAAACCATAATCAAATTCACCTTCCAGCGCCTCATATACCGGTTTTAATTTTTTGTCTTCGTCACTAAAATTTAAGAAAGCATTCTGAATGGTTTTAATTTCACTGTCAGTGAGATCAACTGCCTGATGTAATTCAATTTCACCCTGTTCGATAGATTTCGCTAAATGGTTATAAATAGTGGCCGGTTTCAAATTTCGATGGTTGGCGATTTCATCTGCTTTCATTCCTGAGCGTAATAGGCGTAAAGTTTCTTCCATTGTGTCAGTGCTGGATGAGGTGTCTGTATTAGAGTTGATGTGTTGTTCAATGACTTTTATAAATGCATCTGCATAAGCCCCCAGTTTCTTTTCGCCGACACCGGTTATTTTTGAAAACTGTTCCTGTGTTCTGGGTTGCCTGTCAACCATTTCCATCAGGGTGGCATCATGAAAAATAACAAAGGGTGGGACACCTCGTTCTTCTGCTAATGTCTTTCGGCAGTGTCTTAATGCTTCCCATAAAGTACTGTCTGCCTGTTTAATATTGCGGATAGATTTGCGTCCGCGCTGTTGTGATTTTTCCTGTCTGGTTTCTTTGCGCAAATGCAGAGTCAGTTCGCCGCGCAATACCGGCCGGCATTGTTCAGTTAAACGTAAATTGCCGTGACCTTCAATATCAACGGAGAGCAGGTTTCGGGCAATTAACTGGCGGTAAATGCTACGCCATTGTCTGGCGTCCAGTTCTTTGCCTATGCCGTAGACACTGAGTGTATCATGAGCAAACTGTCTGATTCGATCATTGTCCTTGCCGAGTAGAATATCTATTAAATAGGTGACGCCAAATCGTTGACCGGTTTTGTAAACACAGGACAGAGCTTTTTGTGCCACCACAGTAGCATCCCAGGTTTCGACCGGTGTTAAACAGGTATCGCAATTACCACAGGGTTGTTCCAAATAGTCATCGAAATATTTTAATAGCGCCTGCCGACGGCAGGTAGTCAGTTCACTAAAGCCGAGCATGGATTGCAGTTTGTGATGTTCAACCCGTTTATGGGCTGCATCAGCATCGGAAGTTTCCATCATCTGTTTTAACATGATGACATCCTGCAGGCCGTACATCATCCAGGCATTGGCCGGTAAGCCATCACGCCCTGCGCGTCCGGTTTCCTGATAATAGGCTTCGATACTTTTGGGTAAATTCAGGTGAGCAACAAATCTGACATCGGGTTTGTCTATACCCATGCCGAAGGCAATGGTTGCGACAATAATAATGCCATCTTCCTTTAAGAATCGCTGTTGATGTAACTGGCGAACCTGTGCCGATAAGCCGGCATGATAGGGCAAAGCTTTTAAATTTTTGGAGCTTAACCATTCAGCGGTCTGTTCAACTTTTTTTCGTGACAGGCAATAAACAATGCCAGCATCGTTTTCGTGTTCGTTACGAATAAAACGTAATAATTCTTCCCGGGCATTACCCTGAGTTTGTGAAATGCTGTAACAGATGTTGGGGCGATCAAAGCCGGAAACAAACAGTTCAGCATTTTCCAGTGCCAGCCGTTGAATGATTTCCTTGCGAGTTGCTTCATCCGCAGTGGCGGTTAATGCGATACGTGGAATATCAGGAAAGCGTTCGTGTAATACGGATAGTCGGATATATTCAGGTCTGAAATCATGACCCCATTGTGAAACGCAGTGGGCTTCATCAATGGCAAACAGGGCAATGGGGGCCTGTTCTAATAAATTTAAAAAACGATCGGTCATCAAGCGCTCGGGTGCAACATAGAGTAAATCCAGATCACCGTGCCGTAATTGTTGCTCGACTGCATAAGCCATTTCTGTATCAAGTGTTGAATTTAAAAATGCAGCACGTACGCCCAGTTGCTGCAGGGCGACGACCTGGTCCTGCATCAGGGCAATGAGTGGTGAAATCACAATGCCGACCCCGTTTCGAGCCATGGCTGGAATTTGATAACACAGGGATTTACCACCGCCGGTGGGCATGAGCACTACGGCGTCATGGCCCTGGATGAGCTGGTGAATAACCGCCTGTTGATGGTAGCGGTAGTCAGAATAGCCAAAAACACTACTTAATATTTGTCGTGCTTTATCGTCCATGGTGATTAATGATCAGGGATTTCGTGTTATTCATTCGCTTGTCTTAAGGTGATCGGCTGGCAGAATTATACTGTATTTAAGGTTGGCTTCACTGATGTATTAGTAATTGGGTACTTATTAAACAGGCAATAAACCTTTAGTTACAGATATTTACTCAATTTAACAGCAGAAAGTTTCAACAACTGCTGGAAATCATTAGTGTTTGCCATCTTTACTGTTATTCATTACTATACGAAAAGTACGTAAATTTATGTTGCTGTTCAGGCTTAAGTTTTACAGTCAGAAGCCGCTATACATAAATAGTACGGTAATAATATTAATAAATGATAAAAAACCTTTCATAGGATGTCGTCAGTATGAACTTGATATATCCAGTGATAAAAGCAAGGAACATATGATTCGCATCGTCGTGATTAACGCCAAGGGCGGCTGCGGTAAAAGTACCATTTCCACTAATCTGGCCAGTTTTTATGCTTCGAAAGGATTTCGAACAGCACTGTATGATTATGATCAGCAGGGCTCCAGTATGCGCTGGTTAGAGGCACGTCCCAAATCAGTGGCTAATATTTATGGTGTAACCGCCCATCGAACAGCAGCCAAAGGTGTCACTATGAGCTGGCATCTGCGCACGCCTCCGGATATTGCCCGGCTAGTGGTCGATACGCCGCCAGGTTTAACCGGTACTGAGCTGGTTGATCAGTTAAAAGGTGCTGATTATATTCTGATTCCCATGTTGCCCTCCTGGCTGGATATTTGTGCCACCGCTGATTTTCTCCGTGAATTGATTGTGAATATAAAAGTGCATCGTGGCAAAGCGCGTATGGCGATTATTAGCAATCGGGTCCGTAAGAATACAACGGCGTACAGAGAACTGGACCGTTTTCTAAAGAAGCTTAATATACCGGTACTGGCACAATTGCGTGATACCCAGAATTATAATCGGGTGGTTAAAGCAGGATTAGGTATTCATGAGGTTTATCATCCAACCACTGAGATTGATCAAAAACACTGGCAGTCGATTTTTAACTGGATAGAAATCAGCGCCAAGAATAAAAGCATTCTGGCTGGCTCACCTGAGCAGCTTACATCCGCTATTTATGATGAAGAAAAATTACGCATTGTCTCCTGATAAATAAAGAGCTGCATGCTTTTATTATATAAGTATGCGTGGTTACTATTTCATTCTTGCTTACAATATAAATGCCTAAACAGAAACTATACGGTTTAACACTCGGTCCGGTGCTGTTTATTATATTTCTGCTTTTGCCTCAGCCAGAAGGTATGCCGCCTTTTGCTATGCAGGTCGCGGCAGTGGCGGTGCTGATGGCGACCTACTGGATCTCAGAAGCCATTCCTCTGGCAGCGACTGCACTATTGCCTATTGCTTTATTTCCTTTATTAGGTGTCATGCCAACCAGTAAAGTAACTGCGGCCTATGCCAGTCATTTGATTTATTTGTTCATGGGCGGTTTTTTAATTGCGGTAACGATTGAAAAATGGAATTTACATAAACGTATTGCCCTGCGCACGATTCTACTGGTGGGGGTAACACCGGATCGCATTGTGCTGGGTTTTATGCTGGCTACCGCTTTTCTGTCTGCCTGGATCAGTAATACCGCGACAGCCATGATGATGGTGACAATTGGTCTGGCAGTGATTCGGCAAATTAATGCAGAGCTGGAGACAGATCAGATAGATGAGATGAAGTCATCTGGTTTTGCAGCTTCGTTAATGCTGGGTATTGCCTATGCGGCATCTATTGGTGGTGTGGCAACATTAATAGGTACACCGCCCAATGCTATTCTGGCGGGTGTTATTGAAAATAATTACGGAGTCAGTATCAGTTTTGTGGACTGGATGAAATTTGGCGTGCCACTGTCAGTGATTATGTTATGTATTTGCTGGTTTTATTTAACCCGAATTGCATTTAAGCAGGAATTTAAACAGCTGCCCGGTGGTCGTGCCGCGATTCGTAAAGAATTATATTCATTAGGTGTGATGTCCTCTGAGGAGAAAAAAGTTCTGGCGGTATTTTTGATGGTTACTGCAGGATGGTTATTGCGTGGTTTGCTTGATATTGAATTTCTAAAACAGGTGACAGATTCCAGTATTGCTATTACGGGTGCGCTATTGCTGTTTATTATTCCGGCAGATTTTAAAAACAATAAGTTTCTGCTTGACTGGGAAACAGCCAGGCATATTCCCTGGGACATTATTGTTTTGTTCGGTGGTGGTTTCGCTCTGGCAAGTGGGTTTGAAAGTAGTGGTTTAACGGAATGGATGGCAAATCAGCTGTTAGTATTAAAACATATGGAGCTGTTATTAATTATTACCATGGTAGTCATGCTTGTTATTTTTCTTACAGAGGTTACATCAAACACTGCGACCGCTTCTCTGGTATTGCCTGTGATGGGGGCTTTTGCTCTGGCAATACAGGTACATCCATTATATTTAATGGTTGCAGCAGCCGTGGCCGCATCCTATGCGTTTATGCTGCCAGTCGCGACACCCCCGAATGCGATTGTATTTAGCAGTCGACAGATTACGGTTTCACAAATGGCGAAAACAGGGTTCTGGTTGAACATTGTTGGTGTTATTTTGATTGCAATATTTGTTTTACTGTTATTGCCTGCCATATTTGATATGAATGTAGAGCTGATGCAGTTTAATTCAAAATAGATTGATTATGTGCAATGACGTGAGGCAGGCTTACTTCGCTCAGGATTGCAATGATTTTATTCATAAAATTATTTTCGTGAAGATTGTTAAGGATGGATCAATCCAGAGATCGATAATAATACTTTTCAATACTGTTAATTGGTTATGAATGGCTGATAACATAATGATTAATGAAATCATATTTATAATATTACTGATTGGGCTAATGGGGATTTTATGCAGCAACAATTAAAAAAAATGTCTGTTTTTTTTCTGTCAGTTTGTTTGCTGTCAGCCTGCGGTACAGTTAAATTGAAATATGTTGTTTATCGCGATATTCCCCTGCATCCTGCTTTTACAGTCGTTCCGCTAAGCTATTCTGCTGCCGATAACAGGTTCAAGGCTATGGTCGAATCATCCTTGATCGCTATGGGAATTTCCGTGGTTGAGGCGCCGTTAAAAAAACAGACAACAATGAAAATAGAAAGTAATGCGATGCGCGCCAAACGTGAAATGCAGTTGCATGATTCTGAAAGGCGGTTACATACTGATGATATTGTGGAGACTGCGATGATTTATGATCAGTCAAAAGCAGATTATGTCATTCTGGTAAATGCGGAAACGAGTGTTTTAAAAATAACGCGACAGTCCACAGGCGAAATTCAGGCAGTAATTGAATACGGGTTACTGGATAAAGCCGGTTCGCGTTTTATCAAATTGCAGGATACTTTGATCAGTCTTGGCTTTAATATAAAAACTATCAGTGAAGAAGAAAAATTGAAAATGGAATATCCATTAAAACAAAAAGGGCTGATGCGCTATTAGATATATTGTGATGCTATAGATATTAGAAAAGCCAGCTCATTGTTTGAGCTGGCTTTCTTTTTCTCGGCGTAAAATAAATACTTATTTTCTAACTGCGATCTGCAGAGCTTTCAGTATCGAAGATATAAGATGTAGTTACCACCTGCTTCCGCCATTTGGTGGCGCAAATACATGGGGTATATGGCAGCTCTTGCAATCATTTTTGCTCGCTCGTCCACCAGTATGCTGGTTGTTGTGACAAGCCTTGCAACGATCGCGCCCTACTATATAGCCGGTTGCACCAATGCCGGGAAAGTAACCTGTAAGATTGGGTTTTTCCAGTCCCACTGTAGCCGCAGTATGTGTGCCATGACAGGCATTACACTTGACCATGGTATGAGTCATATTTGAGGCTGCATATTCATCGACTAACTGCTGATCTGTTTCGTGGCAGCCACCACCTAAACAGGAGTAACTGTATTCCACGGCAAAACTGGTATCGAATACCTGAGCTGGTGTTGTTTCGCCACCGCCGTCACCTCCAGGTCCACCCGGGCCTTTACCGGCCCAGGCATGGGGTATGGAGCAGATCAGTGCTATCAGTAAAAATACGGTTACAGGACTAATGATTTGTTTTATATATTTCATGTCTAAATACTCCCATTAGGCCTTTGCCAGTTTAACGGCACAGTGTTTATAGATAGGCTGCTTGCAGTCCGGATCAACCCAGTTCATGGTGAGTCGATTGGTGGCTGCCAGTCGGTTGCCATAGATAGCCTTGTCCTGTGGGTCAAGGTCGCCGAAATGCATGGGGCAGAAGACCTGGCCTTTCTGTACCGTTCCAACCACCAGTGCCTTGATCACAATTTCACCACGCCGTGTGGTGAGTCGAACCAGATCACCGGTTTTAACATTAAGTGATGTGGCATCATCGGGATGCAGTTCGACATAATTTTCCGGCACCATTTCATGTAGCTGAGGTACACGTTTGGTTTTGGTTCGACTGTGGAAGTGTTCAATGACACGCCCGGTAATTAACCAGAATGGATACTGACTATCCGGTACTTCCGGAGCCTCGATATAGTCCCTGGCCCAGAGATAGGCGCGACTCAGATTATCCGGATCAACCCAGGGTTTATCCGGCGTGCCACCCTGAGTGTCAGCCCAGTTAGTATTGAAGCGGCCGTCACTGTAAAGACGAGCACCGCCATAAATATTATCCGGTGTTGATGGCCATTGAATACCCTGATTGGCTTCGATGCGATCATAGGTCATACCCGTCATGTCGCAGATGGTGCCGGCAGAACATTGTTTCCATTCTTCAAAGGCCTCTTCGTATGAGTTGAAAGTGACCAGTGACTTACCGTCTTTATCAGCAAAACGGGCATCCATGGAAGCAATTTTTTCTGCCACCATGCGGGTGATTTCAAGATCGGCATAGGCACCATAGCCCTGGCTACGTAATTCATAGCCTGCAGGTAATACGGCCTGACGCCCCAGGTTTACTTTGCGTTCCGAACAGGTATAGACACCGGTTTTTTCACCCCACATGGCAGCAGGCAGGAACATATCAGCAAAGTGCGTGCATTCCATGGGTTCATAAATATCCTGCACCACGATGTAAGGTCGATTTGGATTATTAAAGTCCATATAGGAATACAGTTTGTTAAGATCCGGCAGGGTTACTGCGGGATTGGTGCATTGAATCCAGAACAGGCTGAGTTCACCATTGCGCATCATTTCGACATGACTGTTAAAGTCCTGATAGTCACGATTAGATGTAATGGCAGTGGGTTTATGAGGTGGGATTTTTCCTCTGGGTACATTCCAGAAATCTTCAAGCCAGCCGACGTGATCAGGATTGTAGTAGTTGCGGTAGCCGGCCAGTGCTGATGATGCGCCGGCTTCACGATTACTCATGGCAGTTGCCTGCCCGGTGATACTAAATGGCGAAGAACCAGGACGGCCAATCTTGCCCATAATCAGATGCATGGCACAGATCATACGCACTGTGTCAGTCGCGCTCATAGACTGATAAACACCCTGAATAAACAGAGACAGTGTTTCAGGTGATTCACCAATCCATTTGGCTGCCAGTGAAATATCAGCCGCGGAACAACCGGTAATGTTAGCTACATAGTCCGGTGTGTATTTAGCGACTGTTGCAGCCATGGCGCTATAGTTACGGGTGTGGGCATTAATGTAATTGGTGTTGGTCCAGTTATTGGCAATAATCTGCTGAACGATACCGTTAATCAACGCCAGGTTAGTGCCAGGTTTAAGAGCCAGATGTAAATCAGCGCTGCGGGCTGTTTGTGTGCGACGAGGATCAACCACGATCAATTTGGGTGCTCTACTTGATGCACGTGCAAGTGCAATACGCCGCCAGAGTTGTGGATGCATCTCAGCCGGATTCATGCCAAAGACAAAAAAGCAGTCGGTATTTTCTACATCATCATAACAGCCGGGAGGGCCGTCGGAACCAAAAGTTGAAAGGTAACCAACAACAGCTGCTGCCATGCAGAGTCGGGTATTGGAGTCCATGGTGGCAGTGCCAATAGCGCCTTTGCCTAATTTTCCGAAGGCATAATATTCTTCAAGCGTCCATTGGCCGGTATTGTAAGTGGCAATAGAGTCAGCGCCTTTGGCATCAACACCATCAATTATTTTCTGACTCAAAATTGTAGTTGCTTCATCCCAGGTGATTTTCTTCCAGTTGCCATTGGTGTCTCTGATTAGTGGCCATTTTCCACGATCCGGAGCCTGTAGAATTTTATGTTCATAAAGTCCCTTAACACAGACTCGACCATTATTAGTTGGATGTTTGTCATTACCGCGCACAGCAACAGCTTCGCCGGCAGCATTAACACCAATGTGGAGTCCACATCCAAATGAACAATAACCGCAGACAGAGTAAACCCAGCCTGTTACATTGTTAAATGTATCATCGGCTTTTGCTTCTGTACTGGTTAATAAATTAAGGATGCCGCCGCTAATTACTGCCTGTGATGAAACCAGTGCGCTCCATTTCAGGAAGCTGCGTCGACTATGGTTGGCAATATTGGGGTCTTTTTTTAAAGCTGCAATTTCTTTTTTGCTGAATACTTTGATGGTGCTTTCATTGTCATTTGATGCCATAACATTCCACTCACTGTCATTTGAAAAATAAAATGCATTATTATGTTGTTTGATAAATCTGTAGATGAGTAAACAGAATTGACCATTCAATACAAATTAATAGTTGCGTAGTAGACCGGTTTTGAGCAATGACAAATGTCACTAATCGAAAAATATTATATGAATAATTTAACAGGCAGGTAATGCATTAGATTATTATTAAATTATTTAATTTAAGTATGGATAGATGAAATGAATATTAAATTTAAGATTATTAGTTAGAGAACTAATTTTATATGCGATTGTAATTAGTTGCCGGTGCTTATTTTTTCAAGAGTAATAAGGTCAAGAATAAGATAACCATCTTTGTTAATGCTGATGTGATTATTGGATTCTAGTTGTTTGATGCTTCTTATGAGTGTCCTCTGGGTAACGCCGAGCATGTCAGCCAGTTCGAAACGTGATAGTGAGTCTTTTAGATATCTGTTATTTAAATGTCGTTCGTGATGAGTGTCATGCAAATAAATAAGATAGGATGCAAGTCGTTCGACGGCATTCTTTTGTCCCAGGTTGGCAATGTGTCGAATATAAGAATTCAGGTTGCGTGACATAGCCTGCATTAAAGTGTCAGATATTTCCTTGTGGCGAATACAGCTCATTTTAAGATCTTCACACTTCAAGTGACAAACACTAACATCATTAAGTGCTTCTGCTGAACTGCCGTGTGTTTCGAGAAAAAGATCTTCACAGGCAATAAGGTCACCGGGAATCTGTGCAAGTTTATGAATTTGCTGTTTGCCATTAGGTAAGGTCTTATATACTTTGACTTCACCAGATAACAGAATGTAGAGATGACTGCAGGCATCGCCTTCTTTATATAGTGCTTCTTTTTTATCAAAATTCTTTAGATGTAAACTTAATTGTAAATCACGTTTAGATTCAATACTTAAATTAGAAAAGTAATATGAGGTATCCATAATGCAGGAGGCGCATCTAATTTCAACAGGCTTATGTATGCAGGGACCAGCGGGGTTATTAACTGATGGAAGGGTGTTTAATTGTTTATTAATGATACGATTCATCTACAACTTACCAGAGTGAAACAGGCGCAACATTTTTAAACTAGCATGCAGGGTTAAAAATGTGTGTGCTGAAAAGCACATTAGAATGACTGTGGCCAGTTAATATAAAATTGTTTTGATTTATGGCAATAACTATCCATATAATTACGCGGTAATTCTAAATTTCTTCTTTATATAAGGACGGATCGAATGAAAACACAATATCTCCCCGGACTGGTTTTATTTCTGATGGCGCTGAATCTTCAGGCGGCCGTTGTTACTGAGCAGGTTAGTTACCGTGAAGGTGATACGGTAATGAAAGGCCTGATTGCCTATGATGATAGTGTTATAGGTAAACGTCCCGGTGTACTGGTTGTACATGAATGGTGGGGACATAATGATTATGCCCGTAAGCGTGCTGCCATGCTGGCCGAAATGGGATATACCGCGCTGGCAGTGGATATGTATGGCGAAGGTAAAACGGCAAGTCACCCTGAGGATGCAGGAAAGTTTTCTGGTGCCGTAATGAGCAATATGCCCGTTGCCAAAGCACGTTTTGAATCGGCGATGACAACATTAAAACATCATGCCACTGTGGATGGCGATAAAATTGCAGCCATAGGTTATTGTTTTGGAGGTGGTGTGGTACTGGCTATGGCGCGTATGGGTGTCGATTTGAAAGGAGTCGCCAGTTTTCATGGCAGTGTTGGTACCAAGTCACCCGTACAGAAAGGCCAGGTAAAAGCCAAAGTTCGCGTATTTAATGGTGCTGATGACCCTTTTGTGCCAGCAGAACAGATTGCTGCTTTCAAACAGGAAATGGACACTGCCGGTGTCGATTACAAGTTTGTTAATTATCCTGGTGTCAAACACAGTTTCACTAACCCGGGAGCCGATGAGTTCGGTAAGAAATTTAATCTGCCATTAGCTTATGATGCTGATGCCGATAAAGCATCATGGGCCGAAACAAAACTTTTTTTTGAAGAAATATTCAGGTAATAAAAAAAGGGCAAATGAATTTTTCATTTGCCCTTTTTAATTGTGACAGCGGGATTATATTTTTTTAACCAGTGATTTCCTTAGTTTAATTCCTTTGCCGAATTTTTTTCTGAACAGGGCGTTGGCATTTTTGAAGTCATCAATAAGCTCTATATTGGTAATTGAATTGAAATCATCACGGGTATACTTGATTTTGCCAATATAAATGGCTTTGTCATCAGGTCTGATATCTACTTTAAACCAGGTGGGTAACCAGATTTTTCCAGTATTTCCGTAGCGTGAAAATTCAATTAGTACACTGCCTTCTACCAGATATTTCATATCTCTTGAAACCTTGAAGAAGAAGGGTTTGTCAAGCTCAGGATTGATAACTACTTTATAGTCGCTTTCTTTTGGCTGGTTGTTAAACTGGATCATAGCGCGATTCTTGTTCATGTCTCCATAGCCAAATAGATCAATAACACCTGATGGGTTAAGTTGTTGCTCATCTTTTTGTAACTTTGGTGTTAATTCAATTGTTCCAACTATTACAATTTCATCTTTAGTTACATTTTTAAATGAGTCGGCTTCTTTGAGTAGTTGACCTCCCATGCTACAGGCTTGTAATAATAGAATGCTTACAGTAATAGAAATAATTCTGTAAAAAATCTGATAATATTTTATTTTCATAATTAGCTATTCTTTTTATTTTAACTGTTTAAGACGTGTTTCCAGTAATTTAATCTGATGTTTGTATACTGCCAGGTCACTGTCTTTCTTCATGATATCGATAAGTTTGATAATCAGTTGTTTTTCAGTAGGGGTTTTTGATTTAACCATATCAAAATTATCAGGTTTGAAGAATGAGTCTGATTCTATGGCTTTGTATGTATATGAACCTAGATAGTATGCCCCGGGTTTTTTGATAATCCGACTGGTATCATTACGACCCTGGCCGCCAAAATTGTATGTATAGATCGTATTGCTATACCATCGGGTGTTGCGGCCAAATTCTTCAACCTGAATTGAGGAACCATTGGTTACACCAATATGCCAGAATAACCCTTCTTCAACGCCACAGCTGTAATATGCCTGTTTGGGTTTGTATTGCTTGATAGAGACCCAGTCAAATCCTCCCCATGAAGGTGCATTTTCCATATCAAAATAGCCGAACACAATTGATAGTGACTTGTCATTTGGATCAACGGGTTCTTTACTGTTAAATAGAGAGCAGCTACTGGTGAGCACAATGGCCGGTAACAGGATAAACAGAAAAATTAATGGTTTAATGATTTGAGATGAATAATTCTTGAGCATATTGATCCTCCGCTCTCATTAATGGCTGGTGAGTTATAATCTTGGGTTCTGTTGATTTTTACATTTATAGGCAAGAATAATACCTATAGTGAATATAAGGTGATTAGTCAATATTTATCTAAAGGTTATTGCGGGTTTTGTGAACTAATAATTAAAACTGTTCCTTTAATGTAATTATACGTAACATACTGAAATGAAGAGTAATTTCTCAGTAGATGATTTTCTAGTCTGGATCAGATGTGTTCATCAATGGGCCGTGTCTGAAGAACATCGTGCTGTTGTGATAATGTGCAGCAATAGTAACCATTACGAGTTGCTTATAAAGAATTCTATTCATTGTATAAATGCAAAATCATTATGGGTGTCACGGCGTATTCAAGCAGCACTAGAACCTGAAAAAATACTTACTCAGCTGGGCAAAGAATATGACGTGATTGTTTTTGATGCCCGCGATCTATTTGATATAAATGCACTTGGAGCTATTTCGGGTACCTTGCGAGGTGGAGGGCTGCTATTTTTACTGTTGCCAGATTTAAATGGCTGGATGAATTTGACATCTAGCCGTTTCTTTCAGCGTGCATTGTCATTAATGCGTGACAGTAAAGCTGTTTATTTTATAGAACAGGACAAACCTCTACCTGAAATTAATTATCCAGTTGGTAATCAGAAAGCTAGTATAAAAGCTGATGGTCTATTTCGTACAGTTGATCAGCAACGTGTGGTTGATGCTATTGTGCAGGGTGTTTTTCATAATCAGCAATTGCCAATAGTGCTTATATCTGATCGTGGTCGAGGGAAATCATCAGCGCTGGGTCTGGCAGCAGGCGTTCTAATCAGTCAGGGGTTAAAAAATATTATTGTAACAGCGCCAAGATTATCGGTGAGTGAGCCTGTTTTCTATCATTCTAATCGAATAATAGACGATGCAAATTTGTCTAGAGGTAAACTCACCTGGCAAGATGGATTGATAAAGTTCATAGCGCCAGATGCATTATTGAATAACCGGCCGGAGGCCGATCTGTTAATAGTTGATGAAGCAGCTGCAATTCCATTGAATATGCTGGAACAATTCCTGCACAGTTATCCCAGTATTGTATTTGCAACGACAATTCATGGTTATGAGGGAACAGGTCGAGGATTTGCACTCAAATTCAATAAAATATTAGATCAGTTTTCACCCGGCTGGAAGCAGTTTAATATGAATACACCAGTCCGATGGGCAGAAGATGATCCGGTTGAACAGTGGATTGATAAGATGTTATGTCTTGATGCTGAGTTATCAGTTGTGTCTGATATGAATTCAATTGTTACCACGGACTGTGATTTCAAATTACTGAATCGAGATGAATTACTGAGTAATGAAAATAAACTGTCATCCATTTCTGCTTTACTGGTGTCTGCACATTATCGTACACAACCCTCTGATATAAAGCATATGCTCGATGATCCAGAGGTGCGCCTTTATACACTCGAATATCAGCAATCTGTTATTGCCGTAGCACTGATGAATCAGGAAGGTGGATTTGATCAGGTATTATCCGCTGAAATTTATCGAGGTGAACGTCGTCCACAGGGACATTTGCTGGCACAAACCTTGACTCTGCATGCAGGGTGCGAGCAAGCGGCCACTTTGAAATATGCACGTATTATGCGCATTGCTGTGCATCCCCAATTACAGCACCAGGGATTCGGAACATTTCTGATAAAAAATGTTATCGAGCAGGAGAAATTATTTGTTGATGCAATTGGCACGAGTTTTGGTGCATCTGCTGAACTGATACGATTCTGGAAAAAAGTTAAATTAGAAATGGTGCGCATAGGATTTACTCAGGATCATGCCAGTGCCAGTCACTCAGCTGTTATGTTGATGCCGTTTACTGACAAAGGCGAACAGATTTTTGAACTTTTGAGAAATAAATTTCAGCGTTATTTATATACCTGGTTATCCGGGCCTTTGAAGCAGCTTTCAGCTGAAGTCAGGGAAATTATTGAACAGGATATTATTAATGATACAAATGAATTAACCGAACAGGATTATAACGATATTCGTTCATTTGCCTATACTCATCGCGGTTACGAAACCTGTATGTGGCCACTAAAGAAATATTTAAGTAAATATTCATACTTGCTCGATCAGTTAAATGACACAGAGAAAAATCTGGTTCAGGCTAAAATAGAACAGGATTTGGACTGGCAACAAGTTGTGGCTATGACAGTTATTTCAGGCAGGAGTGGTGCAATTGAAAAACTACGACATGTAATAGCGAAAATGATGGCTTTATCTGATGCCTAAAATAACCAACAGGACAGTATTATGAGTTGTTGTTGCCCGCATGCTAAATCAGCCAGTCGATTCTTTTCATTTTTTGCACGCCGTTATCGACGCCGGTTTGAGACAAAAGGATTCGAGCCTTCTCAAAAACAGTTGATGCAGGGTCTGGCGCAGTCAGGTTATCAGGGTATGACGGTACTGGAAGTAGGTAGTGGTGTAGGGCATGTTCATCAGTCCTTGCTCGAACAGGGCGCTGCCAGTGCCGTGGGTATAGACCTGGCGCCAGAAATGATCAAGGAAGCAGAGGCCTGGGCAGAGGACCGTGGTCTTGTTGGTCGAACTCAATATTTGACGGGAGATTTTATTCATCAGACAGCGGAGATAAAAACAGCTGATGTCTGTGTTATGGATAAAGTGGTTTGTTGTTACCCCGATGCTGAAGGCCTGGTGAAAGCAACACTGGCTAAAACGGCAAAAATTTACGCACTTACCTACCCCAGGAACCAGTGGTATGTCAGGTTTGCTATTGGACTGGCTGCTTTATTATTGAAACTGATCAGGTCTGATTTCAGGCCCTATGTGCATGATCCTGAATTGATTGAACAATGGATAGTTGAGCAGGGTTATGCAAAAGTTTATGAGGCACGAACCTTTGTCTGGCTTACCCAGATTTATCAGCGTAGTTGAGTTTGAATTGTCATTTAATATGCATTACTGTGCTTATTAAATGATTCTGTAAAATATCCCGACTCTAGTGTTGTTATGAATAACTCGGCGCTATTTTGGTGTTTGAGTATTTTTAATATGAAACAATAAGTTATCAATATATGATCGGTTGGCTGTATATGCTTGTCGGTCTCCTTTACAGCTTGCCACGGTGTTTTCAGTGAGTCTGGGCGAATTATTATAACGTACTGTTTTATTGGTTTGATTTTGCAGTGACGTTTCAAAAAAATAACAAAAATCGTCGTTATTGATAAAAGCCTGTGTTGATTGACAGATGTTTTTTGTCTTGAGGATTATCGTATAAGGCTAAAGGGCTTTTTTTGCAAGCTGATCTCTCAGGTTCCTCAGTATTAAATAGGGCAATGTTTTCTGAATAATATTAATTATCCACACGGGTAGCCAGCCTTTGGGGTCTGCATGAAAGATAAGTTCTACCTGAGTTTGCTGTTCATTTAATGCGCTTAGTGTATACCTGCTTTCAATCAGCTTTGCTCTGATGATGTCATTATGAACGGGTAAGAGGGGGCTGTCTTCTGACGTCATATAATAGATGAGCTTATTTTTATCCTCATGCAGCAGGCGAATACGATAAACAAAGTCTCTATCTGATGCTGGCCAGGGAGCCGAAAAATGAGCATGTTCCAGTTTCTCAGTGGCTGAGAATGAATAAATAATCGTTGAGTTATTCAGATAGGGAATCCAGTTTTTTCGATGGGAAATATCGTTGAGTATTGCCTGGATCTGGTGAATGTCGGCATTAATGGTGATCTGGGTTTTGACTTTTAATATGTCCCTGTCAGTTGTTTTGTGTGTAAAAACCTGAATACCCTGTTTGTCTTTTACCAGCGTCCAGGCTGGAGAATCAGTAAGATTACTGGCTTGAGAGGCATTGAAAAAAATCAGTGCAAGACAAATCGAGAGACAGGAAAAAGGCCTGAATATCATTGTTTCATTATCCGGGCGAAGAAAAGTATTCTGATTATAGCTTTAGGATGACTGGTTTGGAAATTTGGCCCAATATATGCTTGTTTTTTGTATGTACTTATTACATAGAAAAATGAGACAGAAAAATGACATTAAAAGAAAAATTCCTTAATGCTGTTATTGCAGGTGAGCTTGGTACGCTCAGTGATTATGGGGCCGTGGTTTCGCTGGCTGATTTCAAACAGTATTTTAAAGACATAGAGACGGATTATGTCAATTCGTTTATGCCTGCATCGGTTATAGAAGCAGGTCAATATACGGCAACGCATACTAAATTCCTGTTTCGAGTTAAGCGTGGTGTTTATCGCGTGCATCCTGATGCAATTGCGGAACAGAGTGAAAATAATCTCATGCATCCTGGTATTAGAGAATCTGTGCCGGTATATATTCGAATGAGCCTGTAAAATAGATAGAAATCTTCATTGTGTTAATTGATGCGGGTTTTTGGTTACGGATTGTTGCTGAGTTTGGTTAAGGAATTGATGCTGTTACAGTGGCTTCGAAATCGGTTTTGGTAAATTGTCAGACAAACTTGATATCCGCGGGTTGATAGAGCTTGCAGTCTCATTAGCCCGTCACGCTAAACATAATGCAGAAACCCGAACGAATTATTTTCTGAATCAGCAGAAGAAAATAAAATGTAATATGGGTTGTGATTTAGATGATCAATGAGGCGATAACCTGGCCCAGTGCATGATCAAATACAGAATGATCAGCCAGTATGCGTGATTTATCCGTCTTTAATTCTTCGCTAAATACGGCGGCATCCTTTTCCATAATTTTAACGCCGACGCGATCAACAAAGACCAGTTTTGCTTCATCAAATAGGATCATGGAGAGTTTTAGTCTACGTACTGACTGTCCTTCGCCATTAAAAATTTCAAACCAGACACCCTGTTTAACACCTTCTGGGAGTTGTGCTACCTGATTTTTTGCAGATTCATTCGGGCTGGGTTCTGCTTCCACTATAGTATTGTTTTCTTCATTTTCTAGCGTGTTAATGGCGCTCTCGTCGAAGTCGGTTTGGTCAAGTATCTTCTGGTAGGCATTTTTCAGTGCTTGAATGGATGTTTCAATGCTGCCTTTATCTTGTTTGGTCGCTTCCAGCTTGTTTCTGATTGTTTCAACAAATGCTGAGGTTTCGTTGTTGTGAAACTCCCATTGTTCTTTTGTTGTGACAGGTTGCAGGCCATTTATTAGCTGTTTTAATAATGAAACAATTTCTGTCCATGCTTCACTGTCTTTGCCATGTCGTAGAAAGTGATTAAACATTAAAGTTGACCACTGTTTCATTATCAGTGGTTTAACGTCTGCAGGCAGAATTTTGTTTTTAGTCTGGTATTGCAGTTCTGTCAGTACGACCTGTCGAGCGTGTTCTTTAAGGATTTGCTGGTGTGTTTCGGCTTCTTTTTGCTGGTGCTTTTCGGCTTCGATTTTAGTGAGCCGACTCAATGATGCAAATGCTGTATTGAAGCTGGTTATGTTCTGATCAAATGTATTTAGAAGCTGATCAATAATCAGATTCATGGTCTGATATACGGGGTTCTCCGTATTATCAATACCAATGCCTATGTGTGCCATAGTGTCTAATACAAGTCGGGCCGGGTGCCTGTTATTCTGGAAGAACTGTTTATCCAGCATGGCAATCTTGATCAGGGGGATTTGTAAGCGTAATAACAATGACTTGATAACATCGGAAACATTTTTATCACGTAAAAATGCGCCAAAAATCATTTCGACAAAATCAATGGTGCGATCATCAACCTGATTGACGGATTTGGTAACAGCTGAGTTACTGATTTTTGCCATGTTATGTAACAATGCAAATTTGAAATCGTCAGTATTGATGTTAACTGTCTGTCCCGGCGTGTATTCCGGTTTGTAAGTTGTTTGTAACTGGGTGAGTGCTTTAATAATTTCACGACGATCATGAAACTGTTTGCCATCCGTTGCCTGAGCCGTGGTCGTTTTAGTCTTGCCATCGGCATCACCATTAATAAAGTTTTTGATAACTTCTTTAACGCGATCCGGGTCTTTTGCGGCTTCTGGTATATGGTTTTCCACGCTCATGCTTCTATCCGTATAGGGTTGCTTAATTGTCATACTAGTTATTATAGATAATCCTGTGATCCTTCGAACGGGGGATTTTTGAGGATTAATCTATGTTTTGTGAACTTGGTTAGTATTTGCTGACTGTTGAGTCTAGTGTATGTCTAGCTAAGGTCAAATAATTCAATGATTTAATTGATTTTTTTCTATTGATATATGTGTATTTTATAGTGCTTTATGATGATTTATCACTGTTTTTTGAAGGTGAATTCAGGTTGCTTCACTGGATTATACGGTGGCGTTATTCCTGTCCCGGCTGAAATTACGGCATAGTCATGATTCTGGGCCAGCGTTCGTGAATCGCATCCGGCATTTCAGGCACGATGGTCACGACATAAATGCGTGTTTCAGTATTGTGCCTTGCCAGTAGGCCCTGTACACATTGGCCTTTGGTAAGTTCAAACCAGTGGCTGTTATTTTCTATATCCTTTTCCATGAATTGATCAATAACGATTTTTACCGGTTTCGGAAACCAGCGATCCCAGATGCCTTTTTTGATGGATTCCAGCCGCGCCCAGCCGCCGACGGGTAGTTGGCCTATCTGGTTTTTACGTCGTCCCCAGGGCATGAGTTTAATGGCACCATTTCGGGTGCGTACCGGTAAACAGGCTTTCGGGTTGGGGAAATAGGTAATAATTTTGTTACCTTCATGTTGATATTCAATACCACCACACATTACCAGGACTCTTTTTATATAGATTGACGATGGCCATCCGGTTTCCAGGATGGTGCAATCACATTAGGCATGCTGGATCGATTGAGCAGGCGTGCGGGTGTCAGTGTCATGTCACCGTAGCGATGGTTAACCTGGTCCACCGCGTGATTCAGCTGTTTGTGCTGTTCCAGGCAGGGATCAGTGGCAAACAGATCCAGTTGCAATCTGGTCGGTTGAGGATCCAGTGCGGTAACCTGTACCTGCATCAGTCCTTCGCCATGCCAGTGTTGATCCAGTGCGGATTTACATAACTGGAATAACAGATGGGTATCGTTCTGGGGAGTAGCCAGTTTCATCTTGCCACCCAGCCAGCCATCATAGGATTTAAAACCGATAAAATAAGTTCTGGCTTCAAACTGGTAGCGCCTTAATCGGGCAGATACCTTGACTGTCATATGCAGCAGGTATGTCAGTATGACATCACGATCACGTGTATTGGGTGGTATGACTTTACCGTGACCAATGGATTTGGGATCGGCGATGTCGGTGTGGATCTCATCCGGATCAAGGCCCTGAGCCATATACCAGATACGTCGGCCAGGATTGCCAAAGCGTTGTGCCAGTATGCTGATAGGTAATTTTTGCATATCACCACAGACATGCACGCCGTATCTGGCCAGAAAGCCACCTATGCCCTGGGCGATACCACAGAGTTCGGTGACCGGTACAGCATGCAATCGTTGTCTGGCTTCCCAGGGGGGGATAATGGTGAAACCATCGGGTTTGTTCACTTTAGCCGCATATTTGGCGGTGGTTTTATCTCCGCTGACACCAATGGAGCAAAGCAGGCCGGAGGCATCAAAAACGGCCCGTTTCAACAGATGGGCAATGCGACCCGGTGAGCCATAGAGTTGCTGGCAGGGGGTCATATCGACAAAGGCTTCATCCACGGAAAAAATTTCCATATCCGGGCAAATAGTGCTGATGGCATGCATGATCCGGGTCGATACCTGTGCATAGACATTGGGTCGGGTCGGGCGCTGGATTAGCTGGGGGCATAATGTATAAGCTTCTTTGAGGCGCATGCCGGTTTTAATGCCATAGGCACGGGCTTCATAGGAACAGGTAATAATGCAGGTACCCTGTAAACCATTGGTGATCGCCACCGGCTGGCCGCGTAATTCTGGAAAGTCACGCATTTCCACGGAAGCAAAAAAAGCATTCATATCAATAAGGGCAATGGCCCGTTGCCAGTGGATCGGGCAGGTAAGCTCGGTGTTCATCATGATTAATATCGTCGCAATGAGCCAATTAGAATGCCCTGTATCTGGACACGTTCAGCTTCATAGATCATGGCCTGCATATATTTGTTGGCCGGAATCAGCTTGATGAGGTTCTGGTCGACACGCTGAAAAGTTTTTAATGTGGCTTCTTCATTATCAATCAGCGCAACCACAATATCGCCATTACGAGCATCATTTTGTTGCTTGATGACAGCAATATCACCATCCAGGATGCCGAGATCGATCATGGAGTCACCCTGTACTTTGAGCGCAAATCGATCCGAACCCATAAAAAAATCAGCCAGGTTGATTTCATCATGCCCCGGAATAGCTTCGATGGGCTGGCCAGCTGCAATTTTACCGAGTAGTGGCAGGCGCAGATCCTGTGCCGAATCCATCAGTTGTAAACCACGATGACGTCCAGATGTATTTTCCAGGTGGCCTTCGGCAATCAGTGCCTGTATATAACGATGTACAACACCACGGGATTGAATGCCTATGCCCGCTGCAATTTCCTGAAGTGTCGGTGCATAGCCATGATGTGCAATGTAATGGCGAATAAAAGCCAGGGTTTTGCGTTGACTATCAGTGAGCATGATGTTCTCTAAATGTTCTCTTGAGAGAAAGAATAGAGAACAAGCTGTCATCAGTCAAGTGATCTGATCAACGGTGGTCCCAAATGAGTGAAGCAATGGTATGATATTTTATGTAATTACAGGATGCGTGACATGGAGGGGGTGTTACATGGCTGATTTTATATTTGATCACCGCAACCAGGTTGAAGATCGGCGTAGCTGGGTAGCTGTTTCCCGGTTTCCTGTTGTAGATTGTAACGGGATTGTTGTACGTGAAGACAGGCGGCAGCATGCAGAGCGCAGGGGCTATCGACTAGAAGAGATTAATGCTGAAAACATAGGCATTAAAAATTTAGTTCGTTAATCTGTATAGTTAGATTTCTTAATTTTAAAAGCCATCCGTTTTTAATGGGTGGCTTTTTTTATGGGTTCATTTTTAGTAAATACCGACATCCAGATAAGAGCGGGCAATTTTGCGGATGGAGGTGACGTAAGCTGCTGTGCGCAGATCCTGAATGTTCGCTTCATTTTCCAGTGTTTCACGAATTTGCTGATAGGCTGATCGCATGGTGTCATCAAGACCTGAACGAACAAGGTCCAGTTCATCGGCACCTCGAGTGATGTTATTGCGCAGGTTTTCCGAAACTTTGGCGCCTGTGACTTCTTCCAGCATGGAGGCCATTTGATGGCCGCGTAATTCATCATGGCGTTTTTGCATCCGGCCAAAGCGGATATGGGAGATATTACGTATCCATTCAAAATAAGACACGGTGACACCGCCGGCATTAGCATAGGCATCGGGAATAATGATGACGCCTTTTTTATTGAGGACCTCATCAGCGCCATAGGTAATCGGGCCATTTGCGGCTTCAATAATTAATTTGGTATTAATACGATCAGCGTTTTCCAGTGTGATCTGACTTTCAAGTGCTGCAGGTATCAGTATGTCGCATTCCTTTTCCATTACGGTCATGCCATTTTCTTCAAAAATGGCACTGGGGAAATTTTTTATGGTTCGGTGATCCTGAATATGCTGGTATAGATCTTCGATATTAATGCCTTCATCATTAATCAATGCGCCGTCACGTTCAATGATGGCAGTAATTTTTACACCGTCTTCTTCAGATAAAAACTTTGCAGCATGGTAGCCGACATTACCGAGTCCCTGAATAACACAGGTTTTACCATCCAGGGAGCCGGTCATTTGTGCTTTTTTGACATCTTCAGGGTGGCGGAAAAATTCACGAATTGCATACTGTACACCACGACCAGTGGCTTCAATACGCCCTTGAATACCACCATGATGAACGGGTTTGCCGGTGACGCAGGCAATATAGTTAATGTCATCGGGATTAAGGTGTTTGTAGGTGTCGGCAATCCAGGCCATTTCTCTTTGTCCTGTACCGACATCTGGCGCAGGTACATTAGTGGCCGGACTTAAGAAACCTTTTCGGATCAGTTCCAGAGAAAATCGGCGGGTAATTAACTCCAGTTCATCACGATCATACAGACTGGGGTCAATAAGCAATGCACCTTTTGAACCACCAAAGGGAACATCAACAATAGCACACTTGTATGTCATCAGTGCTGCCAGTGCTTCAACTTCATCCTGGTCGGCATAGGGAGCATAACGAATGCCGCCTTTAGAAGGCAGGCGATGAGTGCTATGGGTTGCCCGCCAGCCGGTAAACACTTCAATCTTGCCACGTATTTTTACCGGGAACTGAACCTGTAAAACCGCGTTACAGGTTTTAATGGCTTTGGCCGTTCCTTCATCCAGTTCCATTACGCTTATGGCACGGTCAACCATAAGATCAACGCTTTCACGAAAACTGGGTTCACTGATGGCGGTAGTCATATTTATTTCTCTGTTCATTTGTTATGTGTACTTTATACAAAAGCACATATTCAGTTAATATCAAGTTAAAATGTTAAAAACAATAAATGAGTACATTTGTAATGGCAGTTGTCTGGAAAAATACAATTAATGGGGATTTGTATGAAGTGCGCAATGCGGGTAAGACATTGCGTTTATATACTAATGGTGTTTTTCATACGCAATATAATCCAGAACAGCCTTTAACAGGACATGTTTGGGATTTGTTAATGTTACCGGCTTTTTTTTATCCGCAACATAAAATAAAGCGAGTGCTGGTACTGGGTGTTGGTGGCGGCGCTGTTATTCAAATGTTAAGACATTTTGTTAAGCCTGACGTAATAGTAGGTGTGGAATTAAATCCTGTGCATTTAACTATTGCGCGACATTTTTTTAATTTAAAAGGTGAAGGTCTTTATTTGTATCAGGATGATGCTGTGAACTGGATAAAAAATTATAAAGGTGAGAAGTTTGATTTGATTATTGAAGATTTATTTACGGAAAAATATGGAGAACCGGTTTCTGTGGTCGATGCTAATGGAGTGTGGTTTAATCAGTTACTAAAAAACTTATCAAAAGAAGGGGCTATTGTCAGGAATTTTATTGACTTGCAAGAGTTAAAAACTTGTGCGGCATTAAAGACTAAAACAATGAATAAACGATTTGATTCCATTTTTCAGTTAACAACCAAATTTAATGAAAATTTTGTCGGTGTTTTTGTCAGGCTTAAAGTGACTGGTCAGCAATTAAGGAAACGGTTGATGGAAACGCCGGGTTTAAATCCGGCGTTAAAAACCAGTCGTTTAAGGTATCAACTCAGAAGTTTGAAATAACCAGTGATTTGAGATCTGGTTGTGTCTATAAAAACCCCGGCATAATGCCGGGGAAAATCACAAGGAGTCTTGCTATGATGCTAGAAAATGTGAGTTAATTGGGCCGCATAACGATCACTCAGACCTTTAAAGTTGGCTTCAAGGTTAGCTACATTACCATTTGATGCCTGTTCTTTATCTTCATAGTTGATGGTTAAACGGGTTTTCTTGTTGAAATGGTATTGCACACCCAGTGTGGTGGTTTTGAATTCAACACCCTGTGGGTCGCTGCTTTTAAGACGGTTATAGACATCATAGCGAAGATCCAGTTCCCATTTGGTATTGGGGATATACCAGCCGCCTTCGACATAATAACCATTGGCTTCACCTAATAATCCATCACCCGGTGTGCCTGCACCCGGCTGACTAATATCAAATGATTCTTTATGTTGACCATTAAATATCATACCTTCTGCTTCAATGTATTCAGCAGAAACACGCCAGGGTTTTTTCAGATATTTAAAACCAATACCCATACGATCACGATCAAATGCCTGATTGGTAATGCTGCCCAGGCCATCACCAACAGCAGCCGCTAGACCATAGTCAGTATCATAAAGACGTTTACCGGTCTGTTTCCAGGCAAATAATTTCAATCCTTCACTGCGTGGGCCTTGACCACCAAACAGCATTTCGGATGACCAGTAAAGATAAAGGTCCTTATTGTTGTCATTGTCACCGAAATTCAGGCCGTTACCATTGCCGTACATGACTGCATAGCTGTGATCCCAGCCATTAATTTTGAAGCTATCGAATACCTGAATACCGACATCACGAAATGCACCAACAGGGCGTTCGAAGCCTGCCGGTGGATTACCGGTTAATTCCGGATTTTGTGGATTGGTATTGCCCTGTGCGTTTGGGTTTGTGGTTTTAATATAGTTGTC
>JAOUMX010000133.1 GCA_029881275.1 Gammaproteobacteria bacterium
TACCGTTTCTGTTTATTCAGAGCGTGTTGCGGGTGGCCGTTATGTGACAGTCGATATTGATCGTCTTACAGCTTCGCGATTTGGCTTGAATATAGCGGATGTTCAGGAGGTTATTCGTACCGCTGTGGGTGGTATGAGTATCACTCTTACAGTTGAAGGTCTTGAGCGTTATCCGGTGAATATTCGTTATCCAAGAGATATTCGTGACTCGCTTGAAAAACTGAAGCAGCTCCCTATTGTAACGCCGGCAGGGGCGCATATTGCATTGTCTGAGGTAGCTGATATTCGTATTGAGGCAGGGCCTGCCATGATTAAAAGTGAAAATGCACGACCTAATGGCTGGATCTTCGTCGACATTAAAGATCGTGATCTTGGTTCTTATGTAGAAGAGGCACAGAGAATTGTAAATGAACAGGTAGATCTGCCTGCCGGTTATTCGATTAGCTGGTCAGGTCAGTATGAGTACATGATTCGTGCAAAGGAAAGATTGAGTACGGTTGTGCCAGTTACATTAGCCATTATTATTTTGTTACTGTATCTGAATTTTCGTAAGATTAGTGAAGTATTAATTATCCTGGGCACATTACCTATGGCACTGGTTGGTGGCTTCTGGTTGTTGTACTTGCTTGATTACAATATGTCTGTGGCGGTTGGTGTGGGATTTATTGCGCTGGCTGGCGTGGCCGTGGAGATTGGTGTGGTAATGCTGGTTTATCTTAACCAGGCTTTGCAGGTATATCAGGATCGTGCAGATAGTGAACGACGAACAGTAACCATGCAAGAGTTGCAAGAAGCGGTTACCAGAGGTGCGCTCTTGCGTGTGCGTCCCATCATGATGACAGTAGCTGCAATTATTGCAGGCTTGTTGCCTATTATGCTAGGTGATGGTACGGGATCAGAAGTCATGCGTCGCATAGCTGCACCAATGGTGGGTGGTATGATTAGCGCAACAATATTAACGTTAATAGTTCTTCCTGCTGTATTCATATTGTGGAAAAGAACGTTATTTAATATCTCGGGTAACACATAAGGCTTTTCTGACATGACAAAACAGTTCAGGTTATCAATCTCGGGTATGAGTTGTGCAGGTTGTGTTGCGAGTGTCGAAAAGGCGTTAAGTGAAGTCGCAGGTGTTATAGAGGCAAATGTTAATTTTGCTGAGCACACAGCTAATGTTTCTGGCAGTGTTTCTATAGGTGACCTGATTTCGGCTGTTAAAAATGCCGGCTATGAGGCAGCTGAGTTAACATCAGGAGAAGAAGATCAGCTGAAGGAAAAAGAGAGCGCAGATGCAGATTATTATCATCAATTAATGATTAGGTCATTTGTTGCTGCACTGCTTGGGCTGCCATTATTTGTTGCTGGGATGTCTGGCTGGTTACCTGGTCTTGATAATGATGTTTCCCGTTTATTCTGGTTGTTTATTGGTATATTGACATCTGTTGTTATGATTTTTTCAGGGCGTCATTTTTTTATTGGCGCCTGGAAGTCATTTAAAAATCATAATGCTAATATGGATACCTTAATTGCTTTGGGGACAGGTTCTGCCTGGGTATACTCTACGCTTGTCATTGTCTTTGCTTATGATTTTTCTGAGCAAGCACGGCATGTTTACTATGAAGCTGCCGTTATTATTATTTGTTTAATTAATTTTGGTTCTGCACTTGAAGTAAGAGCCAGAGGAAAAACATCAGAGGCAATTAAACGGTTGATTGGATTGCGACCAAAAACGGCACGAGTTATTAGAGACGGTAAGGAGTTTGATTTACCTATTGAGCAGATAGGCCTGGATGAAACCTTGCGCGTTAGGCCGGGTGAGCGAATAGCCGTTGACGGTATTGTTATTGAGGGTTATTCAGTCGTTGATGAATCCATGTTAACAGGTGAGCCCGTTCCCGTAGAGAAGCTGGTGGGTGATCAGGTCTGTGCAGGCACTTTTAATAAGACAGGTAGTTTTTTATTTCAGTCAAAACGCATCGGTAGAGATACTGCTTTAGCTCGTATTATAGAAATGGTTCGCCGTGCGCAAGGTAGTAAACCGGCTATTGGTCGACTGGTTGATAAGATTGCTTCTGTATTTGTCCCGGTTGTTCTGATTATTGCGGTGTTAACATTTATAATCTGGTTTAATTTTACGTCCAATATTACTTTAACACTGGTAGCCACCATGACCGTGCTGATAATTGCCTGTCCCTGTGCATTGGGTCTGGCGACGCCAATCTCAATAATGGTCGGTGTGGGTAAAGCCGCGGAATTTGGTGTTCTTATTAAAAATGGGGATGCTTTGCAGCAGGCGGGTATGCTGGATGTTATCGTACTGGATAAAACAGGAACCATAACCCTGGGCCGGCCAGAAGTAACCGAGCTATTTGCACTGCCAGAGTGGTCTGAAAATGATGTGCTAAGTTATGCGGCCAGTGTTGAAATTGGATCAGAGCACACCCTTGCTTCCGCTATGGTGAAAGCAGCAGAAAATAAAAAGATTCAATTATTGCCAGTAGAAAATTTCCATGCAGTGGCTGGCCAGGGTGTGCAGGCTGTTGTCGATAGTAAAACTATTTTGCTGGGTAATCGGCGATTAATGCAGGCCAATAATGTGTCGATAAATGAACTGGATGAAATTGCGAACCAAAAGTCAGAGCGGGGGAAAACATCCATGTTTCTCGCAATTAATAATTCTCTGGCAGGTCTGATAGTGGTGGAAGATCCCGTTAAGGCAGATTCATTGAATGCTATCCGGCGCTTGCAGAATCGCGGCTTAAAAGTAATTTTATTGACCGGGGATAATAAAAAAACAGCCGATGCTGTTGCCAGTGTGCTATCCATCGATGAAGTAATTGCGGATGTTATGCCCGAAGAGAAAGAGCATAAAATTTCCGAATTGCAAAAACAGGGTTATATTGTTGGTATGGTGGGTGACGGTATTAATGATGCACCTGCACTGGCAAGAGCAAATGTTGGATTTGCCATAGGAACAGGGACGGATGTCGCCATGGAAACAGCGGATATCACACTCATGCGCGGTTCCTTGCACGGTGTGGCGAATGCCATAGAAATATCCAGAGCCACAGTGAAAAATATAAAACAAAATTTATTTGGTGCTTTTATTTATAATTCACTGGGAATACCCGTTGCTGCGGGTGTGCTATATCCGCTTATCGGCATGCTGTTAAATCCGATGATTGCTGGTGCTGCCATGGCTATGTCATCGGTTACTGTGGTCACTAATGCTAATCGCCTGCGTTTATTCAGGACAAGTGAATAATGATCTGGCTAGTTAATGTTACCGGAATCTTTCTGCTGGTCTTTATCATCTGGTGGTTCTGGCTGAGTTTGCCAAAACGTGTACTTCCTGTTGGGTCGGTGGTGGATATTCAGGTGCTGGATGGCGTCTATACGCCTGCCCGCATAGAAATCGCCAAAGATCAGGATGTTGTTTTGCGATTTCACCGTCTCGACCCTGATGCCTGTGCTGAAATTGTGCGTTTTGATGATTTGGGTATCCGCCTTGAGTTACCATTAAATGCCATCAGGGATGTACATATATGTATTGAAACACCGGGTGAATATAGCTTTAGCTGTGATATGAACATGTATCAGGGATCTTTGATTGTTACTTAACTGAACGAAATCTTAATGTAGAACTTTAACAATCGTCTATAATCTACTAAGCTTGGTTAAAAATAGACTAATAATGAGGACGCCGTTTTGAAAAATATAATGACTTTAGGAGCTGTAAAGGTTCTGGGAGTAGCTAGTATTGCTGTTGTTTTATCTGCCTGTTCAGGTGCGCCTGAAAAATCAGCATGGGGCGAGAAGACCGCGTCTCCATGGGCGACGGGTGGCAGTATTAAATCAGGTCGTGATGCATATGAAGAGTCTCAGATGGCAGATCAACCTGCTGCTGGCACAGAAGGTTTAGTCAGTGATCAGCTGGCTTATGATCCTTATGCGCCTGCTCCCGTTGAGGAAATGCCTGTCGAACAACCCGTGGTAGAGGAGCCAGTGGCTGCTGAGGAAGTGGGTATTGAGCAGGAAATTATGAATATGCCTGCTAATTATTACACTGTGCAGTTAATGGCTTCGGTTGATATTGATCGTGTGTACAAATTTGCTGAAAACAATCAGTTGTCAGTTCGTTATGTTGTGCCTACGGTGCGTGATGGTGTGACCTGGCATGTGTTATTACTGGATGTGTATCCTGATCTATCATCAGCAAAAAGAGCGCGTGATCAAATGTCCGGGTTATTAAATACCCAGCCATGGGTCAGAACTCTGGGCTCAGTTCAGAAATTAATGCGGTAACTAATAAAAAGGTGGCAATGGCCACCTTTTTTAATACGCATGAATAACAAGTGTCTTAGCCTATGGTTTTGTGGCTGCCGTCACATATAGGTTGAGTTTTGCTTTGCTTGCAACCACACAGTCCATATTTTTTCTTTTCAGTAATTTCCAGGGCTACCGGTGAAAAGTCAGTTCCTTTATGTGAGCCGTCACAAAAAGGCTGGCTTGCTGACTTGCCGCATGAACACCACCAGTAAGTGCCTGGTTCAAGTTCAACTACATAGGGTTTTTTTTGAGGGCATTCTGCTTGACTCATGGGAGAGCTTCCTTTGGAAAGATAGATAAATTTTTTGGAACTCGATTATATATAGGTTAAACTCTCCTTAAAGTCATAATTCATGGGGAAATGGCATTGAATACTAAAATGAAGAATCAAACGGGTTTGCTGGTTGCTGTAGTCTCTATGGCGGTATTACTGGGTGCTTGTTCAAGTAAACCTTCTCCCTGGTCACAACAGGGTTCGCCATGGGCGGGAAAACCTGAGCCTGTAGAAAACGCAGTGGCTCCGGTAGAAGAGACGCAACCTGTATCAGATGTAGTAGAAGAGGAACCGGCATGGATTGTAGAGCCCGAGGCATCAGCAGCTGCGGCTTCAGTAGATGATATGGCTAAGCCAGAACCTGTGATGGATTCAACAGTATCTGTTATGGCGGGAAATATTATGAGTCAGCCAGCAGAATATTATGTCGTTCAGGTTTGTGCATCTAGCAGCATGGATAAATTAATGTCTTTTGCCAGAAATAATAATTTACCTGAGCAATGGACGGTACAAACAAATGTCGGTGGTAAAGTGTGGCATGTTCTGATGCTGGGTGTGTATCCTACCAGGGCAGAAGCAGAAACGGCATTGTCTTTTGTTAGAGATAAGAATTTGTCTACGCAGCCATGGATAAGAACAGTGGGTTCCGTACAGGCTGTTGCGCAGTAAATAACAGTTGAGTGATTAATGAAAAAGGCCTCTTTATGAGGCCTTTTTTTATATTAGTTCTGTGTCTTCGTGAGAATAGGCGGGTGAGCAGCAGCAGATGATCTTTAAATCGCTACTGCCGATATTTCGAATTTTGTGGGCAATTGCTGGTGCAATACAAATTGTATCACCAGCTTTTACGTTGAATGTTTTTTCGCCCAGGGTCATCTGACCTTCTCCATGGGTAATATGATAAATCTCTTCACTGGCAATATGTTTATGCAATTGTGTTTCTGCGTGAGCTGGAATAATGGCCTCGGCAAGGCTTTGATTGTGATTGTGGTTAATATCAGGATGCATCAGTTCTTTTATAATAGATCCATCTTTGGTGATGTAAGCATCAACTTGCTGGTAATGGCTAATGTATTTCATTGTTTGATTGTAGAAAAGCATTGAGTTCGTGGATGGATGTTAGCGGTGCAAGGCATGTCATATCCTGACATATGTAAGCGCATATATCACCCATTGGTTTTTTTTCAGAAAGGCTGCCAGAAATGTTTATCTTGTTATTGATAGGGAAATATAAGGTATTGTTTAAATAATATTCGGATAGTATTTTATGGCATTCTTTTAGTGTTTTTTCTGTGCCACGTAAGATAATAATAGTAACTTTACTGGTCAGGTCCTCAAGTGCATTAATCATGCTGGTATTCATTAGCGTGTTTTGATTTATTGATGTCATTGCTGATTTTATACAGCTTTCTGCAGCGGATGTGTAGTGTGGTTTGCCTGATAATAAGCCAAGTTTATTAAGTGCCTGTGCGCTTATGCCATTTCCTGATGGTATAGCATCATCAGAATAGGTTTTGGTTCTCTGGATTAAATGCTCGTGATCATGGCTGGTGAAAAAGAATCCGCCATTGTCTATATCCTGGAAGTTGTTTAACAGTGAGTCGGCAACCTGTTGAGCCCAGTGATAGATATGGTTGTCCCATTCGCATTGCAATAATTCAATGAGTGCATTTAGTAAATACGCATAATCATCAAGATAGGCATTTAAATGAGATTTTCCATGATTGTGTGCGGCCAATAATCTATTGTCACACCAGAGTGTTTTTTTGATAAATAATGCGGCTGTTTTTGCTGCGCTTATAAAGTCGTCTCGGTTCAGTGTGCGTCCAGCATAAGCGAGTCCTTTAATAGCGAGTGCGTTCCATGAGGTTAGTATTTTGTTATCGATTCCTGGCGGTGTGCGTTTTGCTCTTTCATTATATAAAATTGATAAGCAATTATTGATGGTTTCCTGGATATCTGCTTCTGTGGTATTGAAGTTCTCGGCAAGTATCTTTATGTCGGTGTAAGTGTGTAAATGCCAGTGACCTTCAAAATTTGATTTTCGATCCAGGCCATAACAGGCAGAGAAAATTTCAAAATTTTTATCGGTTAGTAACAGCCGGACTGTATCAGGGTGCCAAACGTAAAACCTGCCTTCTTCACCTTCTGTGTCTGCATCCCGGGCAGAATAAAAGCCACCCTCAGGTGATTGCATTTCATTAATAAGCCATTCAGCTGTTCTTACAACTATGGTTTTGTAGAGTGGATTTTTGCTAAGGTGGTAAGCGAGGGTGTAGTTGTCTAATAGTTGTGCATTATCATATAGCATTTTTTCAAAGTGCGGAATCATCCATTTGTCATCTGTTGAATATCGATAGAAGCCGCCACCAAGCTGGTCAAATACGCCGCCCAGTGCCATTTTGGTCAATGTGTGCGTTGCCATATCTAAGGCTTTCTGGTCATTATGTTTCTGCTTATTCATAAGTGCCCAGTGCCTTAAGGTTCTTTCAATCATGCTGGGATGCGGGAATTTCGGGGCTTTGCTAAAACCGCCGTTGACAGGGTCAAAGGCATTTTCGATTTGTTTGCGCGCAAGATCCAGGGGCAGGGTATTAATTGAGTCGACCGGATTATTGTTAGTGTTGTTTATTTCATCAAGCATCTGTTGAAGGTGATTGTTTTGTTCAGTAATGTCGTCTTTCCGGGTTTCGTAGATATTATTGACTGTAGAGAGAATCTCACTGAAAGCAGGCATGCCGTAGCGAGGTTTGTTTGGAAAATATGTGCCTGCATAAAACGGCATTTGATAATCAGGGGTGAGAA
>JAOUMX010000134.1 GCA_029881275.1 Gammaproteobacteria bacterium
TTGAATTTTCTTCTTTTTCACCCGCTCAGGATGAAAAAATTACAGTCGCAATTTCTATTGGAAATCATTATAGAAGTCGAGAAATGTTTTTTGATGCAGATAGTGAACCACGTATGGTATTCACAGTGCCCTGGGATTATGAATGTTCCAGTCCTGTACCAGCAGGCACATATTCATCATGTAATAATTATATGATTTATATTATTACCAATACCGGTGAAACGGCGAGAGCTGGCAGTGTTAATCTTTATGCCAGTGGTGCAACGGCTCAGTTCCATGGTTATGATCGTGCAACGGATGTTCTGGTAACACTGGATCCGGATGTTCTGGTAACACTGGATACATTCACGGCAAATGCAACTGAAACTGTAGTAACTGCCACTGCGAGTTATACAGATGCGGTTGAGTTGATTAATGCGGAGAGTGGTACACGACGAGATCAATTCCAGGTAAATACCGAAACTTGTTTTAGTTACGATTGTGTGACCAGCCTTGAATATAATCGCACAGATACTGGTTATATCTATCGATTTACACCCGATGTAGCCGGCTTACATACTGTGAAGTTTGAGATCTATACACCCTATTGTGAAGCGTTAGATGGCATTTGTGAAACCTTGCCATATTTGCCTGGTCGTTGGCCTTTGCGGTTGTCATTAAATGTAGGCGAAAGCACAGCGCCACCGCCTGAACCGCCTCCACCACCCGAACCGCCTCCACCCGAGCCACCACCAGATCCAGCGGATGCTTTGCCTTTTATCGCTCACACAGCAGGTTGGTCGAAGTCAGATCCAATTACTTATGACGTTGAAACCATATGTGACACGGCGACTGAAACTTTAACGGTTAACATCAGTGGCACACGTCATAGAACCCCCACTAAAGATGATCCTTCGAAAGTGGAGAGTTTCAGTGAATCCAGTACCCGTTACCGAAACCGAGATTATTGTGGACAGATGGGATGGAACTGGCATTATGGTCGTACGTCATCGCTTTCATGGAGAGGATCCATGAGAATAAATAGTGCCAATTATCCAGACAATATATACCATGCAAAACAGACTTTTAATGGGCATATAGCAGAATGTGACAGTCAGGAAACCGATTATGAAAAATTAATGAATGCCTGTTATGACCGGGTCCCAACTGCTAACTGGTGGACGGGTGAAGCCTATTACAGTTATGAAATACCTGATGAAGCATACCCTGATGTTCCGCCATACCCTGAATTTTGAATAACAAATCAAGAAGACTAGAAGCATGCCGCAACAAGATTTGCATGACATCAAGAAATCAGATAGCACGATTGAAGGTTGTTATGAATTCTTTAAGCCAGTGAATATATGAGTGGAGTATCCAGATAATCTTTTTTAGTATTTTGTAAGATTATTTCATCAAAATAGCTTTATGTTTTAAATAGCGCTTTTGGGGTTTAGGAGTAATGCACTCACATGATTTGCGTGTCATCTACACATACGCAAGTTTAGTTAGATAAAATGGCATGATAGCCATTTTTTTAGCGGCTGTTGTTTAGTCGGTCGGACAAAATACAGTGATGTATTGTAAAACCTCTCGTCCTGCCACATTTTTTTGATTCAAATCCATATTTTCAAATGCATGAAATTACTTTTTTTGTTGCTATGCAAAATAGGTGAATTGTTACAGTTATTTTTTAAAAGAACAGGATGTTATTAAAAAGAGATAAGTCCTAAAGCCTTGCGCTGAATAACCACCAGATCTCCGACATTAAATTGACCGTTGGGTGAAGGTAAGCCGCCTACTAACGGTGCGACATCGCCCCGTGCTAATTGTTCGGGTGTTGCTGTTACCAGTCCGGCCAGAATTTGTTGTGCTAACAATATATCCAGTATATTAACTGATCCATCATTATTGAGGTCACCATTAGCCACTACAGGGAATGAGCTGGCATTCAAAGGGTCTGTTCCTTGTGCGACTTCGTCACCGTCAGTAAAACCATCGTTGTCGGTATCAGGATTAAAAGGATCTGTCTCACCGGTATCCACGATCCCATTACTGTTAGTGTCTTCCTCGGTATTTAATAATCCATCACCATCGATATCAGAGTCACAGACATCACCATAGGTATCGTTATCTCTATTGGCTTGATCGGTATTGGCAATATTTGGGCAGTTGTCGACCGTGTTTGATACACCATCACCATCGACGTCAGTGTCACACGCATCACCCATACCGTCACCATCACTGTCTAGCTGATCAGCATTGGGATTGACCGGGCAGTTGTCCTGATGATCTGCAATAACATCGCCATCCATATCGGACGTTAATTGCCAGGCTAATGCATAATCCCATTCGAAATTATTTTTAGGAATGACCTGTAACAGGTAATTTCTATTGGGATTAAGTGATGCCCAGATGTTTTCTGAGTTATCTATGATACTGGCAGAATTCAATATGAGTTGTTGGCCAGCGGTGACATCATACAAATATAAATCAAGATCATGGAAAGTTGCGGTACCAGGAAAATTGTTGGTGCGCCTGCCACCATCGATATCAATATGCCAGACCAGAGAAGCAGTTAGTATTTTGGGATCTGTGCCCGTGGAAAAATAATAAGAGGCTATGTTGTTGCTGCCATTAGCGCCACCAAATGATGGGTCATAGTCAAAACCGAATGTGCTGATACCTGTTGAACCTGTGCCACCATCCTGACTGCTATTCTGTTCACCTGCTGCAATAATGTGGTAGCTGTTATAGGTGTTCACCTGGCCTGCGCCAAAGCGCGCATCCAGGCCGTTTATTGTCTGGTTGCCAGTTGATCTGTAATCGGAAATGTTTGTAATAACACCTGCTGTGGAGGTGTTGGGGGTCTGGTTCCTGGTGAAACGATCAGCACCGGCCAGTAATGCGGCTTTAATAACTTCTGAACGTTCTGCGTTAAAAATGGTGTTGCCACTGCGATTTGAGGTTGATGTTTGTACAGGGTCAGTTGAAAGTGAAGGATTTGAGTGTCCTGTTTCTACCAAAAGTGCCGCTGTGGCGGCCACGATGGGGGTAGCTGAGCTTGTTGTTGATTTGGGAGCAACAATTTCAGTGCGAATTCGACCAGAAGGGTAGTCAGTATCAACAAACGGTGAGCCTGTACTGTGATTGCCATCGGTTTTACCCACCGCCAGTACATTATAAGCGGCACTAAAAAGATTGTAATTGGTACCTTTACTGTTACGAGTGCCCACAAACTGCAGAAATTCATCAGTTTCAATTACCCAGTCCATGCGTCTAAGTAAGTTTGATGCAATGGCCAGATCTGGATCACCAATATTGCCAACCCAGCTGTGATTGCCTATACGACTGGCTGAAGCCAGGGGCTGGCCCGCACCGTAGTTGAGAAAGCCGGATTGAAACCAGTCATCGGCCCAGTAGGCATGAATGGCATTAATACCCGAAGCTATGGAATTGCTGCCGTATAGCAGTCCACCTACGCCAGTTGCATGACCGGAGTAAGTACCCAATTCTGCACCGGTCATATCGCTTATGGTTTTGCCAGTAAAAGCACTGGCATTTGGATCGGGTAGATAAACAGGCCAGTCAGGGGTGACCGGGTTGTTGTCATGATCGACATAACTGGTGGCGGCTTCAGCCTGTGTCGTTAAGATGCCGGCACCATCGGGTAAGTTTATGCCAAGCTCTGTGGCTAATCGGGTATAGCCAATATCCGCTTTATAGTCTGCATAGATCAATCCGCAGTAAAGGGTAATAAAACAGCTAAGAAAAATACGTAAAAATAACTTCATCCAGATTATTAAGCAATTTTCGCACCAGTAAAATCACAGTAATATAATCAACAGGTTATAAAATCTAATTTTCTCAGGAAAGAAAACTGTAAAGTTTACTGACATTTGATATTTTGATTTTTAACGCTTTGACCCTATATAACTAGATAAAGATTATGAGTGGCTAATGAACTAATTTAAACCACTGTAATCTATGTGTTGGGCAATTAATTAACTAACAATAATCGGGAGTGAGGGCTGTAATGAAACGCATAGCCTTATTTTTAGCAACTAATATCGCCATTGTGCTGGTGCTGGGTATTACCTTACGTATTCTCGGGGTCGAACGTATTCTCGATGAGCAGGGTGTCGGGCTGGATATCAATAATCTACTGGTATTTGCTGCGGTGTTTGGTTTTGGTGGCTCGTTTATCTCACTGGCTATGTCCAAGTGGACAGCAAAACGTTTTACCGGTGCGCAGGTGATCGTGTCACCTCGTACTAACCAGGAGCAATGGTTAGTGGCAACGGTAAAACGTCAGGCTGAAATAGCGGGTATCGGTATGCCAGAAGTCGCGATTTATGATGCGCCCGATATGAATGCTTTTGCTACCGGGATGTCACGCAATAATGCACTGGTGGCAGTGAGCACCGGGTTGTTACATAGTATGACCAAAGATGAAGCCGAGGCCGTACTGGCTCATGAAGTCAGTCATGTGGCCAATGGTGATATGGTGACTCTGGCGCTGATTCAGGGTGTGGTGAATACCTTTGTTATTTTCCTCTCAAGAGTAATTGGTCATTTCGTTGATCGTGTGGTTTTCAAGGTTGAACGGGGTCATGGTCCGGCTTTCTGGATTACCGCGATTGTGGCGGAAATTATTCTTGGTATTCTGGCCAGTATTATCGTTATGTGGTTTAGTCGTCAGCGTGAATTTAGAGCTGATGCCGGTGGCGCCTATTTGTCCAGTCGGGAAAAGATGGCGTCTGCACTGGAACGATTAAAATTAACCGTTGAACAACCCCATTTGCCTGACCAGTTAGCTGCCTTTGGTATTAGCGGTGGTTTAGGCGTTGGTCTGAAAAAACTGTTTATGTCACATCCGCCACTGGATGAACGTATTGCACGTCTGCGATCAGGTCATTAATCTAGGGAAAACATCAGGGCGATTTTGTTGTCCTGATGTTTTTTGTATGATGACCGTTGTGTTTATCAGTCCTGTGTAATAGACATGATTATGCAATTCTGATTTCTTTCAGAACCTGGCTTAATCATGGATAAGCTTGTCAACGAACGTGTCAATAAAACGTGAAAATTGATCATGGTTTGAAAGCTGGATGACAGGCCGTACATTAAAGTCAGCATTAGGCATATTCAGCAAAGTATATTCCCACGCCTAAGACAATTAATGCAATTTCGACCATGGTGATCCATAACAGCATATAGGTAATTCTTCTACCGGCGGGTTTCATTGGTTGCCAGATATGACTCATGTACCAGCGCCATAAACCAAATCCTGACCAGCGTTGCCAGGTGATCAGAAACCGTTGTAGATAGTTTGCCCATGTCACCAGACTTTTATCAACTTTATCGATATGTTGTTTTCGCTCATCTTCAGGCATGGCTTCATAACGATCAGTAATGGTAAGTTTTGATCCCTGTTCTGCCGGTTCTATGATGAATTCTGTGCTGGATTTAATGCCGCGGTCATAGTCTATTTTGAAACCATTGGGAAGTTCGGTAACAGTTAATTCGAATTCAAATTCAAAAGGATTTTCCTGGCTGATATTTCTTCCGCTAAAAAAATAATGCTGAGGATCATGTGCTTTCCAGTTATAAAATTCCAGCATGGGATTAATGCGAAATAGACGTTCTATATCGCGACAAAAATATTTTAATGTTTCCACAGTCAGTGGCGTATTGATTGATGCCCAGGCGGCATCCGCTTCGGTTGTTGTGAACTCAGTCATATTGTTCGCTGGGATAGGGCACTATCAAAATAGGAACAGTAATATTTTGTGTAATCAGGTCAGTCACCATGCGAGAGCGCAAACCCTGTTTACCTTTTGGTCGAGGTGATCCGACGATGATTAAATCAAAGCTGTTTTTTTTGCTGGCATCCAGCAAGCATTCATTGGGTTCACCAATAATGACATCATTGGAGTAGTTGAGTTCATGTTCAGTAGCTGCCTGACTAACACGGCTGATATGTTCATCTACTTCACGGCCCAGTTCTGCTTCAAGATAACGGCGAAAAGTATCTCGTGTGGATCCATTATTTAACCAGTCATCACCGGTCATGCCTTTCCATAATGTTGGAACCACAATTAAATGATGTAAATGACTGCCTTTGTTGCATAACTTGAGAGTCATTTGTTCAGCCGCCAGAGCGCCATCAGTACCATGGCTGGCTAACAGGATATTGTGTGCTGTATTCATAATTATTTTCTTAAAGTGTGTCCGCCTTGCGACGGACACAGGTTGATGGTTGAAATAACTTCAATGCTTTTAGATAAAGAAATACACACCAAAAGCAATGGCAAGTGCAAATATCAATGCCATAAAGTCTTCTCTGCGATCACTGCCGAAAATTGACAGTGAAGTACCGCGTTCAAATTTCTGTTCTTCGGTCATTATTCTGTTCCCCTTAATTAAACTTTATCGCTAATTAAAAACAGTACAACAATCAGCGAGAGTGCCGCTTTAGTAAAGCCAACAATGCCGCCGATAACCGCGGGTTGTCCACCTGCCTGCTTCATGGATGACATGGTAATTTGCATACCCAGCCCTACTAGACCAAAAGCAAACAGCCAGGTAATCCATTGACGGAAAGCTTTGACTTTTTTGGCGGTATGCCGAACCGCTTTATGGGCGCCTTTGAGAATGTTGTTGGCATCTTTTGATAATACCTTGGCATTAACCAGACCTCTGAGCACATCATCATCATCAATGCTCATGATTTTCTGGTTATCCATCAAACGTTGCAGAGCAGCTTTACGATCTTCGCGTTGCACTTTGGCTACTTCCGATTGCAGTGTGGCAATTTGATCTGCTTTTAACAGATTTTTCTCTTTAAAGCCTTCTTCGACCGTGTTGCCAAAATATTTTCCTTTATAGTGATTGGCTGGCGCAAACATGCCGGTAGTTGAAAGTGCAAACAAGAGAATGAAGCCGATGACAAACATGGGAAACTTCTCGAAGATGACAGTGCCCACATTAACCTGTTGGGTTACACTTTCTTCACGTTTCACATACCAGACGGCTAACCAGAGCACGATAATGGGTAAGACCAGTACACGGGTGATATTGAAAATTTCGGCGACCTTGAGAGTTTCAATACCATCGGGTTGAAAGGCGAGTGCAGCACCGGCTACCTGAGCCGAGTTGAGAATACCGGTGCCGGCCCAGGCACCAAATTGCACATAGCTCATACCCAGTAGATTACCAATAACGGGGAAGACAAACATACAGCCCACGCCCCATAACAGTATGGTGCCGATAGTATATGCAATCTCGACAGATTTCGCCTGTACCACCGGTGCTGCTGCCAC
>JAOUMX010000021.1 GCA_029881275.1 Gammaproteobacteria bacterium
CCCCGTTAAGCTGAGATTCGGAAAATCAGCTTTTATAAATTCAAGTTGGTTATCACGCTTACCAAACTTGATTTACTAACAGGTCTAGAAACGCTACAGAGCAGGAATGGAACATCCTGATGAATGGAACTATACAGAAATAAGGTCGGCAAAGATACAGTATATTAGAATATTTCTATATTTATAACCCTAAAACCCAGAGATCACGGCATTTCAGCTAAATGAATGCCAACGTAACGTTAAACCATGATATCTAAAAATGTCTGATAACACTGATCAACCAGACGACTCTCTAAACCAACCCAGGATAAGCTACTGCTTACTGAAACAGAAATAAATCACATCATTAACATCATGGTAAAAATGATAACCATGGACATGAGCACAATTTATGTTGATGAAAAATATGATATTACAGATGCTAAGGCCCTGTACTAGGTTAATCAACCAATGTCAGGCCAATGTTGTAGCTTCATTTTTGCATTCACCAAAGAGAAAGTTAAAAAAGGACTTGTAGAATACAATAAAGAAAAACCCTTTTTTATTTCACGTAATGAAGATGGCTACTGCCCTAATCTTAATCGTCATAGTCGGCAGTGCACTATCTGGTAAGATCGACCACTCAGGTGCCGGTGTTATGATTGCATAAATGATAAAGAGATATGATCCATAAAGTCACAAGGTTAATTTTTCAACTAAAAAAGAACTACTTATATTACCATTATAGTAATCATATATTTCGTTCATTCTGTCTTGCCGCGCATAGGTCCCATCAATAAGTTTAAAAGAAATGATTTTTAACTTATCACCCATAATTAATCGAAGGTTCTCTAATGCTGAGGTAACAAAAGAAGCCAGGACTCTGGGCTTTGGTCCAAGTATCGCAATTTGATATTCTATTGGATAATCGAAAAGACGAATCTCCATATTTAACTCTTTTCTAATTTTATCCAGTTTATCACTTTCTTCTCTTCGATGAGCCACATAAACTACATGTTGGCCATTAAAATAAGCTTTAACCATTGCAAGTTGGTCAAGATAACTTTTCTCAGTCATAACGCCAACCTCATTTAGAGGCGAACCCAGGAAATAGACCGAATCCTCAACCCCAGAATATTGGCTAATACTTTTGATATAATTAAAATTATTATTAATCAGTTCGTCATTTTCACCAATTTTTATTTTATATGCTGAAAAAAAGCATATTTTATCGAGCCCATCTTTTTTAAGGCCTAGGAACATTCTTTTAAGAAACAGCTTAATCCTTTTCCGCTTTTTTAGCAGAAGGTTATTAGCTTTATTTTTACTTCTATTCTGGGCCACGCCGACAGTAGCAGTACCATCATCTAATAGTACTGTTTTATCATGTTTAACACTATTAACAAAATGACGCATATAAACATAATTATAATCGCCAATGAAAATATACCTAATATTACTAATCTTTTTTACCATTCTATTTAATCGCCAGATAGTAAAAAAAGAACTTCTTAACAGTGTTTCCCTCTTTATTTTACTATCATTAAAATCAGTAATAATATTTACCCATGGATCTCCAAAAAATAATCCCACACTATTCATTAAAATAATAGAATTCCATTGCTTGCAAGCAACTGCAAGACCAATCATCTGAGGATAGCTTTTTCTATCTCCCATAATGATTAGAACACAGCTTTCATCATCAAGATTAAAATAATGCTTGGCTTCTATTGCATTTAAAAGCTGTAATGGAGATTTAACAAGGAAGATATTTTTCATGTTAATTTTGCAAGGAAATGAGAGGCATCAGCCAAACAAGTCCCAACTCAATGGAGTGCCACGTTTCACAGCTTTAACGAGCTTTTTTCCAAGTACATCATCATAATATTTAGGCGCAAGACCGTGGCCCGGTCTTATTCTACGGATATTATCCGTTGTTAACACATCTCCAATTTCTAAATCTTCTACCACATAAATAGAACGACGGTGCTTTAAGCTTGCTTGCTCAGCCGTTTTGAGCATGTAACTTTCCTGACCAAGTGCCATCCAGGCATCTTTACTTTCCTGGCATAATTTCCTTAGCTCTTCTGGCTCTAATGAAAATTCACTGTCTGGCCCTTTATCTTGTCGACTCAATGTTACATGCTTTTCAATCACGCACGCACCCAGCGCCACACCTGCAATAGCTACAGTGGTACCCATAGTATGATCAGATAATCCAGGTACAACATTAAATCTTCTGCCTAAATCTGGAATAGTTCTTAAATTTGACTGCTCAATCGGCGCTGGATAACTACTTATGCAATGCAGTAACACTAATTCATCACAACCATTTTCTCTGGCAGTTTCTACAGCTTCAGAAATTTCTTCTATGTTAGCCATGCCTGTAGAAATAATCAGTGGTTTTTTTGTTTTAGCTACATATTTAATTAAAGGCAAATCTACTGCTTCAAATGATGCAATTTTATATGCAGGCGTATTCAAATCTTCAAGCAAGTCGACAGCTGTTTCATCAAATGGTGTACTAAATAATGTTATTCCCACTTTTCTTGCATAGTCAAAGATCGGCTTATGCCATTCATAGGGCGTTTCAGCCCATTTATATAACCTATAAAGATTGTATCCATCCCATAGACCGCCCTTAATCTGAAAATCTTCATTTTCAGAATCGATGGTCATAGTATTAGCTGTATAGGTCTGGATTTTTACAGCATCAGCACCCATGGCTTTTGCCATATCAATAGACTCTAGTGCTCGTTCCAAACGACCATTATGATTAGCTGATAGCTCTGCTATTATATATGGAGAGTATTGTTCGCCGATCTTTCGCCCAGCAATAGAAATAGTTTTCATTATTCTTCCAGCTTACGTGCCAGCCCATTTACAAGGCCATTAAAACTCTGAATATCAGCTATCTCATCTGCCGTAAATGAAACACCTGCTATCTGCTCGATTTCCATAAATAATTGTAAATGCTTAAATGATGTCCAACCAGGTGTTACATCATATTCAGCGGTTTGCAGATCATAGTCATTGATTAGTTCAGGAAAAATTTTATTAAATGCCTGCTTTATAATTTGTACAGAGTCTATATTTTCTTCTATTTTATTTTTCTTAGATGCTCTAGCACTTACATAGCCTGCTACGCCATGTGAAAGCTCTTTAGGATAGGCATCAAGAAATTCAAATAACCCATGATCCGGGTGCATAAAAAAAGCCACACGTCGCCCATCAAACGCATCATCTTCTCGCGGTTTAACCACTTGAATGGCGCCATTATCCTGCGCCACAGCTGAAGCATGATCCATATCAGTAACTGTAAAACAGAGATGATAAGCGCCTCCTCCATTTTCTACATGCTCGGTTATTGGGGAATTTTCTTTTAACCCCAGTATCTCCACAACCATGCCAGTTGCTAACCTGACAAATGCATAATCAACATTCTGACTAGTGTTTGTACCTGGACCTCGCAGTAACTCACTACCCGGCACACCAAGATAGTCCTTTAAAACCATACTAAGGTTTCGTGTTGTAACAGCCACATGATCAATAGTTTTTACACCACATGCAGCCCAGAATGAATTTTCTATTTTCATTATTTTTATCTCACCTTAATCCATATCGGCATATCTATCTTTCTATCGGGAAGATTTAATTCATAAAAATTATTACCCAAATCATCAAATCCATGCTGCACATATATATCACGTACTGGCAAATTACGCTCAGTTGGCACGATCTCGCCAATCAAGATTTGGCAATTATTTTTAAGCAAATAAGAATGAAGCCAGGCCAGCAAGGCCGTTTCGACACCGCGCCCCAACACTCGACATGATAACAAAAGCGTATCAATTCTTACTTTATTATCCTCATAAACAAGTATCAACACACCAACAATCTCATCACTACCAAACTTATCCTTTAATCTAACAGAGAAACACTCACCGTGATCAAGAATATTTTTGAGATCAACTTCTGAATACCTTCTTGTTGTCACATTAAATTGATTCGTTTTCTTAATCAACTGCATAATGCGCTGCTGACTATTCTGAGTGATAGGCTCTATGTGCATCTGCATATCAAGAGACTTGAGAAACTCGTCTCTCGATCCAGCCTGCGCCTCTCCTCGTTTTATTTCAGAACGAATTTTATATTGATCAACTCTTTTTCTGTCCTCATCAGTTAAACCAAGATCTACCAATTCAGGTAGATTCAGAATATACTCTGGCCAGTCAGAGATATCAGCAGGCATCTCAGGCACAAAAATCTCAGGAACTGACATTCGCATTTCTTCACGCTCTAGCGGGTTATCATCAATAAAACAAAATGACGCAAGCCCAAGATCAAGTTCAACTGACAAATCTCTAATATTCTGTGGTTTAGGTAACCAGTTAACACGCCATGAAGTCAGATCATCCTTATTTATGACCATATCCGGATGTTTTTCAAATACTTCAAATGCAATTTCTTCAGTATTTTTACTGCATAATACCAGTGCAATACCTCTTTCTCTAAAAGACTTCAACACCTTCTGAATTATTTTATATACATTCCCCGGGTAATCACCACCAAGAGCGATACCGCTGATCCCATCATCACCTATAACACCTTTCCATAGCGTATTATCCAGGTCTAATGCAATTACACGCGCAGTCTTACCTTCTAATGCCAGCATCATACCTAAAATGTGCTGACTCAAACTATTGCTGAACTGGATAGAAAAAGGTGCTCGTGCCATGTACCAATATTTACCAGGATTAGCAACATCATGACCTACCTTACTCGCAAGACTCGAAATATCTATAATATGAGCATCATCAATTTCATCGCACAGATCCATGAGCTGTAAATTCATTTTCTCAATATGCTCATATATTATTTTATTTTCGTTTACCGCTGGATTAGCACTGCATATCCAGCTATTAATGCTTACTGGGTTAGCTATTAAAAAAACTCCTTTCAGTTGACCACGTGCTCTGCGAATAAGCTCAAGATAATCTATCCATCGATGCTGTAAATTTACTAAAATTTTCTCTGACAGTACGTCATCAGTATTAATAAAATCATCTAGCCGTTCAATAAAAACCACATAGTCATGTGAGACTTTACACAGCTGACTTTCCGGATCACTTATCTGGATCATATACTGACCATAAGGAACTTCTGCAAATGACAAATTTATCTTATATTCAGCTGCATGCTGACTAAAAGCATTGGAAAAAAAATCAAGATTTGAACTACCAAGAATTACACAGTTTCTCGATAATCGCCTGTATTCATTACGTTGACCCGCATCACTTAACGTTTTAACCAAAGACGCTCTATGACTATCAAATTTCTGGTAATATTTATCAGATGTCAATTCTGTTATAACCACTTCTTCTGGGGCGCCATTTTTTTCTTTTGTTTCAATGGCAACCTCTTCAAAGCCAAAGCGTTTATGCATTTCTATAACTGGCCGATTAAATCTAAAAGACTCGCATATTAGTCGATCACATCGTAATATTTCGAATGCATATTCAATTGCGTCTTTTTCCAGTGACTGCCAGGCTTTCATTCGCATCAGCTGATTACCCAAATCACTTGAGAGATAAAATCCCCAGTGACATCGCGCATTATTATCAATATCAAAATAATTCACGATCCCGACATCAACGCCGTCTAATGAACAAATAAGGCATTTTCTAGTATGATCTTTTTTTATTGCATCCCACCATGCGAGATGCTCATTTTCTGATATTACATGATCAGTGAACATAACCTGACGCACTTCAGACGAATTTCGCCATCTAAGAATATCATCCAGATCTTGGGCACATATTTCTCTTAACATGCTTTAACTACACTATAAAACGTTATCATAAGACATCTCTACTTCATGACATTATCATAATAATATCTCTACCCAAGCCCATTTCTGCCATAGCCTCATATAATTTTATTGTTTTTTCGACAGAAACTGAATGGAGTATATTTTCAATAGCCACCCTAGAATGATGACATGACTTACCGACATCACGATTCACAATATAATTTGTATTTTCATTAAATAAGTTAAAGTCAATAGGATAAGCAGAAAATATCTTCTTAACCTTCCAACCTGCATCAGCGACAAGCGATTGTAGACCCTGTTTATTAAAATATGACAAATGATCTGGATAAGCCACCCAATACCTGTCAGCAACATATTTCTTTTCAAACAATTCATTCTGAATAACAGAAAAATCATTAGGAACTTCAATTATAAGAACACCATTTTCAGCAACCAGGCTCCTAATATTCTTCAGTACTTGCAGAGGATCAATCACATGTTCTAGTACGTTATCTATCAGTACAATATCAAATTTACGTTGATTCTCACATAAACTCAGCAGATTTGAATAGATATCGCCTAACAAAAGATTTGTTATCTGGTCCGGGTTGTTATTAGCACACCCATAATCACTAAAATCCATACCCAAGCATTGCCAGCCTTTTTTCGAAAAATAACTTAATGCCCAGCCTTCTCCAGCGCCAATATCCAAAAATGCTTTATTACTTTTCAATAAATCTGGGCATACCTCAATCGAAGCTATATACTTCTGCTCAATCTTATTGTGAAAATAAAGTACTTCCTCATCCGTGTATTTTCCGGCCGCATCATATTCGCCCTGACCATTTTGGTAGTATTTTTTTGTGTAATATTCCGCCAAATCATCAGCTGTTGGTTTATTAGAAATCTCATAATATCCATATTTATTTTTAATTAATTCGTATTTATTCATTCCATCCCCAGCATCTCAGAAACCACACCATTAACACCATAGTAATTATTCTTCCCCAATACTTGATTAGCCTTTATACATATTTGCTCAAGCTTTTCCGGGTGATAAATGAAATCATTAACAGCTCTATAGATATCATCTGAACTTATATCTGAATACCAGCCAATACAATGCAAAGCTCCAACCTTGTTCAATGCCTTAGTTGTTTCTTTCTGATTTTCCGCCACCATAATAACCAATGATGGCAACCCCAAATAACAGCGCTCCAGTGTTGTTGCGCCTCCAGCGCCAATAGCCATATCCGCCTCATTCATTAACTGACTAATATTCATAACATCCTTATGAAATTTACAAAAACATCTGTTAGCACACATTTCTTCAATATAGTTAGCGCGTGGATTGGCTGATGAAACAACCACATCTACCTCAAAATTTATATCTTTTACTTTATCCAGGCCTAGTAAGGCCTTCTCTGTTTCGTTTGTTGGATCCGAACCACCCATAAATACAAAAATACGAACAACACTCTTACGCTGATCACATCTTTTAATCTGTTTTTGCTGTATAAATTCTTTTCTTAACAATGCATGCTTTGGCCCCAATAGACAGCTACATCTCTCATTAACTAGATGGCTATATCGCTGCTCAGGATTAAGATAGAAATTCTGATCTAGCAGAATATCGCAGTCCAGTTTTCTATCGGCCAAATCGTCAATCACAAATAAATTACCAATATTCTTTCGTACGAGCTTATGCCAACGCGAATCTATTCCATAATGATCTACAACCAGCCATTCAACTTTGTTATTACATAATATTTGATTGGTATCCTCTGCATCTTTCTGCCACGAGACACCTAACCATTGCGCATGAGACAAGCTATCTTCATCTACCAACAATTCATCATGTGAATTACTAAGTAATTTACAGTAGAATCCTTTTTTCTCAATATAATTCGAAAGATTCCCCTTCAAATCCCTACATATAAAATACACATCTTTGTTACGATCTCGCAGTTCATTTGCAAGCGTCAAACAACGCATTACATGCCCGGTTCCTATTTGAAATGAAGCATCAACACGAAAGGCAATACTCATAATAAATCCTGACTTTCCTGTTTCCATGCTTGAAACATCAGCTCTGCTCGATGCCAGTCTTCCATAGTATCTATATCCTGAACAAGATGACGAGGCAAGACTACTGGACAGGACACACGTGAAAACACGATCTCATCATTAAGAAAAGCCTCAGTTTGTCCCCAATAAAACTGGCCTGCATCATGATAAGCCTCTTCCAGATCTTGTGATCTTTTCATAATATTCTCTGGCCAAATAGCTTCTACTTCATCATTAACATTAATTCGAATTGCCCGTTGTATTGGAAATGGAAAACTTGTCACAGAAAATACAAATGACTTACCCGAAGAAATCAGTTTCTCATATCCTGCTTTTAAGTAACTTGATTGAATAAAAGGCGCTGTTGCGTAAACACAGCAAACTAATGAAATATTTTCATTCTGTTCTTGAAACCAGCGGATTGCATGTTTGACCACATCATTAGTACCCGTATAGTCATCAGCTAATTCTTTTGGCCTGATAAATGGTAATTCAGCCCCAAATCTTCTTGCAACTGCTGCAATCTCTTCATCATCAGTTGAAACAATAACCTTATCAAAACAACCCGAGACTATTGCAGCCTCTATTGAATATGCAATAATTGGTTTACCACAAAAATCACGAATATTCTTCTTTGGTATGCGCTTACTTCCTCCACGAGCAGGAATGACACATAGCTTCATAATAAAATTTCCCTGAGCGATTTAACAACAACTGATTGCTCATCTTCTTTTAACGCACTGAACATAGGAAGAGAAATGGTACGCTGGTAATATTCCAATGCATTAGGAAAGTCTTCTGGCTTGAATCCAAAACGCTGATAATAGGGCTGGGTATGCACAGGAATATAATGAACATTAACTCCAACACCTTTCTCTCTTAGAGACTCAAATGCCTGTTTCCTGTTAATTTTTGCCTCGGGTTTTATTTGAATTGGATAAAGATGCAAAGCCGAATAACTATCCGGGTACTGCCAGGGCAACACTAATGAAAGATCTGATAATAACTGATCATAACGTAATCTTATTTGATGACGTTGCTCAATATAACTGTCAAGACGCTGCAGCTGACTATAACCCAGGGCTGCCTGTATATCAGTTATACGATAATTAAAACCCAATTCAATCTGCTGGTAATACCAGGAACCATCACTTGCAGATTCCATAAATTCAGCATCACGGGTAATACCATGACTTCTGAAATACTGCATCGTCTTTGCCAGCAATTCATCATTGGTAACAGCCAAACCGCCTTCTGCTGTTGTAATTATTTTAACTGGATGAAAACTAAAAACTGTTATATCAGAATAATGACAACCACCAATTGCCTTATCAAGGTAACGTCCACCGATAGCATGTGATGCATCTTCTATAATCTTGAATCCATAACGGTCAGCAAGTGCCCGTATAGATTTCATATCACAGCTTTGTCCTGCAAAATGAACTGGCACCACAATTTTAGGCAGCCTTCCTTCGAGCTCAGCTGTTTCAAGCTTGTCTCTGAGATGATCCACACTCATGTTATATGTTTGTGGGTCTATATCGACAAAATCTACCTGTGCACCACAATAAAGCCCACAGTTTGCTGACGCAACAAAGGTATTGGGTGATGTCCAGAGCCAGTCACCCGTTCCCAGACCCAAAGCCAGACATGCAATATGCAGTGCTGATGTTGCGCTATTAACAGCAACACCGTAATTAACACTACAATAATCTGCTATTGCCTGTTCAAATCTTGTTACTGCAGGACCCTGGGTAATGAAATCCGATTTTAGAACTTCAACAACGCTATCAATGTCTGCCTGAGTAATATCCTGTCTGCCGTAGGGAATCATATCGCCAACTCGTACCACTTATTGAGCGAATCCAGATACACGATTAAAATCAATTATTTGCTCTATCGAGAGAAAATCGGCATTTGTACCTGAATCATAGGCAAAACCCTGTTCAACAGGAACACCTACTTCACCAATCAAATTTTTACTATAGTCCAGATCACCATGATGAAACACAATGGTTGGCTGAATCACGAAATGATCATCAAAAACCAGCGTTAAATGCGAGTCATCGGCAGGACACATTATTTCATGCAATTTCTCACCAGGTCGTATACCAATAATTTTTTGTTCAAGATCTGGCGCCATAGCCGTTGCCAGATCAGTAACACGTACAGATGGAATTTTAGGAACAAAAATTTCACCGCCCTGCATTCTGGCAAAATTCTTCAGCACGAAATCGACGCCCTGCTGCAAGGTGATCCAGAAACGCGTCATATCCTGATGTGTTACAGGTAAATGATCTGAGCCATTATCAATTAGCTGTTTAAAGAAAGGTACTACTGATCCACGGGAGCCCACTACATTTCCATAACGCACGACACTGAATGTTGTACGATGACCACCCGCCATATTATTTGCAGCCACAAACAGTTTATCTGATGCCAGCTTTGACGCACCATAGAGATTAATTGGATTAGCTGCCTTGTCCGTCGATAACGCAATAACCTTTTCAACATCGTTATCCAATGCTGCACGAATAACATTTTCCGCGCCATGCACATTGGTTTTCAAACATTCTGTAGGGTTATATTCAGCAGCCGGCACCTGCTTCATCGCTGCTGCATGAATGACATAATCGACACCATTCATGGCCTGCTGCAATCTTTCCAGATCACGCACATCACCAATGAAATATCGCATACAGCTATCATTAAAAACCTGCTGCATCTCGAACTGTTTCAATTCATCCCTTGAAAAAACAATCAGGCGTTTGGGCTTGTAGTGCTCAAGCAGTGTCTTAATGTACTGTTTCCCAAATGACCCTGTACCACCTGTAATTAATATTGATTTATTATCAAACATATATCACCCATTTCTAAACAGCGGCAATAATATCATTTATGACCCGATCTAGACATAATCAGTGAACAGAATATCCCATTAACACACAAATTTGATGAATTTCATACATTTTGCTAAATGGACTGGCCTGATTATTGTATTTCAGTGCCCAGATGGCTATATTAGACAACCTAAATATTTCAGACATATCCGAGCCAGAATGAAAGACATTCTTATACCTATTTCACCCGGTGAATTACTAGATAAAATCACCATATTAAGAATTAAATCCGCACGCATCAATGAACCGGAAAAACTGGCTAATGTCCGCAATGAACTGGACATGCTGGATAACATCTGGTCTCAGTCAGTGAATCAGGATTCCACTATCAAACAACTTACCGAAGAACTGACTTCAATTAACGAAGCGCTCTGGGACATAGAGGACGATATAAGAGATGAAGAGCGTGAAAAGCGATTTGGTGAGCGCTTCATTGAGCTGGCTCGTAGCGTCTATGTCACCAATGACCAACGTGCGAACACCAAAAAGAAAATCAATTTGTATCTTGGATCCACAATCGTAGAAGAAAAGTCCTACCAGGAATACACATAAACAGGCTTCTTTTTGCCAGTCTTAATAGTTAAAACTGGCTATTTTTAAATCAATATATTACTATTCAGCAGCCACATAAACACATAAGCAACTGATTTATTTATATTTATCTATCATGCACTTCTGGTACGGAAATAACAATGCCTAAATACAGCCACAACTTCTATAAAGATAAACCACAGGAAACGTTCTATCCTGCCAATACCATTATCCAGGCTGTATTAGATATATTACCGGAAATTCACTCTGTCGTTGACTTTGGCTGTGGGGTTGGCGCCTGGCTAGCAGCCATAAAAGACCGAGGCATTGATAACATCCAGGGTTTTGATGGCCCATGGGTTGACCAGAATTTACTGACCATACCATTAGAAAACTTCAAACGAACTGATCTTAGCCAGGAAATACTGCTTGATCAAAAGTATGATCTCGCCATCTCACTAGAAGTAGCTGAACATCTGCCTGAGACATCCGCCAGAACATTTGTAAAATCCATTACTAACGCTTCTGATTTTGTACTTTTCTCAGCAGCTATTCCTCTTCAGGGCGGCACCCATCATGTCAATGAGCAATGGCAAGATTACTGGGCCAGTTTATTTAAAGAACATAACTATGAAACTATAGATCTAATCAGAGCACAAATATGGGATGATGAAAAAATCCCATATTGGTATAAACAAAATATTTTAATGTTTGTTAAACAGGAACGCTTAGCTGATCTGAAAATTCACCACCCTGATTCCAGCACCAGTAAATTACCACTACGTCTGGTACATCCAGATATTTATCTATCAAAAATCAATAAAATGAACACAATAAAAGGCAGCATGAAATCATTTCGTCGCGCCATCAAGAAAATACTTGGCTTCAGTTAACTACATTCAAAATAATTGCTTACATTATAAAACAGCAATCTGGCCCTCAGGCTTTTTATAACCACTAGTGTCTGCCAAGTTGCTTGTCTGAGCGCTATATTTAACTAGTCCTTATGTTTTATTTTCTTCTCAATTTCAAGATACCATAAACCCGCATATTTATTAAATGAAGCCTGGCAAAACATCACTGCCATCAACAGTCCTCGATTTCCATCCAAAAAACCCAGACGAAGAATATAAATATGAAAAAAAGTCCATAGAGCTCTTACTATGGCAAATACAACACCATAGCTTGACTTACCCTCAGAAAAATATTTACGCGTTGTTTCCCATGAATAAGTTCTATTCTTTTCAAGCAAATGATCAAATCCACGAAGAGAATTATGCATCAAGTAACCCTCATTGAGGACTGATACTTTTCCTTCTGTAACAATCTGACCATGAACAACTACAGGCGTTATATAAGCACCTTCCCTTTTAAATAACCGCTTTGGAGCTCTTGAAGAACGCCCAAATCTTAATTGCTCACCAAGAATTACATTACCCCATGGCAGTTTATAAGCCACTTCTTCAATTCTTTCCTGAGATAAAATTTTCCTTATCGCCTGCTTCATTTTCTCATCAAGAAACTCATCTGCATCAATAGACAATACCCAGTCACAAACCGCCTGATCCAGCGCACGTTGCTTCTGAAACCCATCACCAGGCCAGTCATCAGTTACCCAGACTTTATCAGTATATTGCCTTGCAATTTCTACTGTACGGTCTACGCTACCCGAATCAAAAAGAATTATTTCATTAGCCAGATCTTTCACTGATTCAAGGCAAGGAGTTATACGATCTTCTTCATTCTTGCTAATAATTATTACTGATAGAGTATGCATATATTTATCTCTTGATCAATGAATCAAAGTACTCAAGATAGGCATCAATTGTTCTCTCATTATTAAAATCATTTTCAATGCGCTTCCTGCTTTTTTCTCCCATGCTACTTAGCAACTCTGGATCATCATATAATAGTCTAACTTTCTCTGCGATAGCGCCCGAATTATTTGTTGGAACAACAAAACCGGTAACACCATCCTGTGCAACTTCCTTACCACCACCCGTAGTTGTAAGAATCGTCGCAGTACCATAAGCCATGGCCTCCATAACCGCACGCGGCAAACCCTCACCACTAATTGATGGCTGCACCAGCACATCACTTGCTGCTATTAATTCCGGCACATCATGACGATAGCCTGTAATATGGATCCTATCCTTCATTCTATTTTTAGAAATCATCTCACTGTATACATCCATATTTCTACCAACCAGGAGCAAATGCAGATTTTTAATATCCGCAAGTTGATCTGCCGCATCGATCATCACAGGAATACCTTTGCTAGGACGAACATTCACCGCACAAATCAAGGTGAAATCATCTTTTGAAATGCCAAACTCACTTAAATCAGCGGGAGACTTATTATACCAATTTAAATTATGCCCTTTATAAATCGTGACTACTTTTACATTTCTGGACCATACCTTGCTTTGAACATCTTCACGAACAGCATCCGAAACGCATACCACACCATCAACCCGAGGATGTAAATGAGTTAAATATGCACTCGGGTCATGCCTGTATAAACCACCGGTAGTACCTCTATATGTCACTAACTTCACATCGGTACCAATTGCTGCAAATGCACCATTTGGTATAGATTTTGAATTCATTGCCAATAAGATATCATAATGATGATTTTTTAATTCATCTTTAACTATCCTTATTGCACTCAATGATATTTTTTTCTTTGGCTGACAATCGACGACCTTAATACCTTCATTACGATAAATATCAGCCAATTCACTATTCGCATCAGTCACTATCGTTACTTTGTGTCCGCGCCTGGAAAAACCAATAAACATCTCAGCCTCTGGCCTGATGCTACTCATTGAACTATCAGAAGCCGTAAAAATTAAAATTCTCATAAAACCCTTAAACTCATAACATATAAAGAAACAATAAATAGAACACTGATTTCACTCACTCAGAACCTTTTCCAGTTTTTCAATTACTTCATCCGGCTCTATTAGATCCATCACGCCAGGCATTTCTATTTTTGTCCCCCAACTCAACTCTTTTGCTGTTTTATGTCGATATTTTTTTGCCGCATCGTCAAACTTATCAACACAATAATCCAGACTATTATATGGCCCACTACGTTTTGACCAGGTACATGCGTACAAACCTATAACAGGCGTCCCCAGTGCACTCGCAATATGAGCAGGACCTGTATCAGGAGAAATAACCACATCTACACGACTCATTAAGCCAACAAGCTGTTGTAATGTATCTTTACCCACCAGGTTGAGCGCAACATTAACCATAGCGTTCTCAATTGATTCAGCCATTTCAGTTTCTACCCTTGATGGCGCACCACTTATAATAACCTGCATACCTAACTGCTCAATTGCATAATCAGCAACCTTAGCATAACCTTCAGCATTCCAGTTTCTAAGGGGATGACTTGAACATGGTGAAATCAAAAGTGTTTTCTTATCCTTGTTAACATATTGGTCGGCAAAATTAATAGCATCATCACTAACCGGAAAATCCCACACAGGCCGTTCGACATCAATCCCTAATGCGCGAGCAAAAGACAGAAAACCCTGAACCTGATGTTGAAATTTCTCAGCCGGAACACTTTTGTTTATAAATAACTGATGCAAGTCTCTTGATCGAGCTTTATCCCAGCCTATTCTAGTCCGAGCCCGAACACACATACTCGCTATATTTGCTCGCGCTGCAACTTGCATATGCAAAAGAACATCAAATATTTCGTTTCTCAATAGCTGATAAAGATCACGATATGCGCGCCAGCCATTTTTCTTATCAAACTCGATGAATCTAATACCATCAAACCCTGTAAGAAGCTTTCTTTCAAACTTACCGCATATCCATGTAATTTTAGTTTCTGGCCATTTAGCCTGAATTGCCCTGATCACAGGTATCACATGTGTAATATCACCTAAGGCAGATAATCTCAAAATACAGATACTGCTCGGCATATTTTCCTGTGGGGTGTTTTTATTCATTCAAGTATTTCTTACTAATAAATTTATATTTATAAATAATGATTCATTACAATCTATTTGCGACATGATGTTGAAACATGAGACCAGGAAATTAACCATTTCCTTTTTATCTACAATAAAATGTATAAAACTTTGTGAGCTAATATTATACTTAATTGCATGAACCATTACCTACTCTTTGCCAATCAGCTTTACTGCTATCCCATTCTGCGACCAATACAGGACGCCATCATAAAACGTGGCGACCAGGCTGCATGGTTCATTGATAATATACCGAATTTACTAACTGACAATGACGCGCCATTACTCGAGTCAATAGAAGCTGTTCAGAAATATAACCCGGTAGCTGTCTATATTCCTACTAACTGGATTCCAGATTTCTTTCCAGGTGTAAAAGTCGAAGTTTTCCACGGCTTCAATGTCGGCAAACGCTCTAATACCAGTCAGGATCATTTTCGTATACGTGGCTTGTTCGACCTGTATTGCACCCAGGGTCCTGATACGACAGGCCCTTTCAGGCAACTGGCCGAACATCACGGTTACTTCAAGGTTGCAGAGACTGGATGGTCAAAACTCGACCCTCTTTTTAAAATGACTGCCGAAGACTCTTTACGACAGGAATTAAAAACAGATAAGCCCATTATTTTATATGCTTCGACATTCAGCCCCAAATTAACCTCGGCACCCTTGCTAGCCGATACGATTAAATCATTATCACAATCCGGACGCTGGCACTGGATCGTCACTCTTCATCCCAAAATGCCTGCTGAGGTTGTTGATATCTACAGAAATATGTCCGGTGAGCATTTAACATTTTTTGAAAGCGATCAGGATATTCTGAAACTTCTCAATACTGCCGATGCCATGCTCTGTGACACATCGTCCATACTCCATGAATTTCTGTTACTCAACAAACCCGTGGTGACTTACAACACAGCAGTACCTGCCCCCCATTTGCTAAACATAACCGATAAAAATAAAATCGAACAAACTCTCGAATATGCACTCAGTCGTCCTGATTCACTGATGCATTCAATTCAGGAATTTGGCAATAACGTACATCCCTGCCGGGACGGCAAATCATCCGAAAGAATTTTACAGGCAACTGATGATTTCATAGCCAATGACATGGGCAAATTAAAACCCAAACCTTTCAACCTGTGGCGCAAACTGCAAATGCGCAAACGCATGAAATATTATCGCTGGTAACAAACTTACGCTTTTAGCCGGTACTCGCAGCCACAATAGGGACACTTACCATGCCCTTTAGAATCAAATGCAATAAACACCTGTGGATGCGAGTTCCATAAACTGCTGCCCGGTAAGGGACAATGTACAGGCAGCTCATCCTGACCAACGTCAACATGATCTTTTAGATTTGGCTGAGCTAACCCCGTTTGTGTTGCAGTATGAGGATTGGGCATTTTTCAGTCTCCTGCGCCTGTTCAGGCTCTAGTCTTTTACTTTGGTCAGCCATTCCGGATGGACGTGATGACGTCCGTGTACCACATCAAAATACAATGTCTGTAGTTTTTCAGTAATCGGTCCACGACTACCGCAGCCAATGACACGATTATCGACTTCACGAATCGGTGTTACTTCTGCGGCTGTACCGGTAAAAAAGGCTTCATCGGCAATATACACTTCATCACGGGTAATCCGTTTTTCAATGATTTCCAGACCCAGTTCTCTGGCCAGGGTAAAAATGGTATTACGGGTAATACCGTTCAGGGCCGAGGTCAGATCCGGCGTATAAAGCACGCCATTTTTCACCAGGAAAATATTTTCGCCACTGCCTTCGGCAACATAGCCTTCAGTATCCAGCAACATGGCTTCATCATAACCGTCATGCAGTGCTTCCTGCAGCGCCAGCATGGAGTTAATGTAATGACCATTTGCCTTGGCCTTACACATGCTGATATTCACATGATGACGGGTATAAGATGAGGTGCGAATACGAATGCCGTTTTCCAGATTATCTTTACCCAGATAAGCGCCCCATTCCCAGGCGGCAACAATGACATGGGTTTTTAAATTATCCGCACGTAAGCCCATACCTTCAGCACCATAAAAACACATGGGGCGAAGGTAAGCGCTTTCCAGCCCATTCTCACGCACTGCCAGGCGATGGGCTTCGTTAATGGTTTTCTTATCAAAAGGCATGTTCATTTTCATGATATGTGCAGAATCAAATAAACGATCCGTGTGTGCCTGCAAACGAAAAATAGCTGTGCCCTGCTCAGCTTTATAAGCACGCACACCTTCAAATACACCCATACCATAATGCAGCGTGTGCGTTAAAACATGTATCTTGGCTTCGCGCCAGGGAACGAGTTCCCCATCAAACCAGATTACACCATCGCGATCAGCCATGGTTTGCATAACCAACTCTCCTAAACATTCTCACCGGGTAAATCACCCAGTAACTGTTGCCAAATATGTTTCACTTCTTTACGTTGCTCAACAAATTCATCATTACTCAATACAGAAGACTGTTCCTGCAAGGCACGTTGATGACCTCGAGCGCGATATAACGCAAATATCTCGATTAATCTGGCGGCCTGTTGCTGTTCCAGACAACCCAGTTTCTGTAGCTCCATCAATATTTTTCGGGTAGCGGTTTTCTCCACCAGATCCGTATGCTGCGCCGCCCTTGCCAGCACTTCATATTGGGCAATAAATTCAATATCGACCATGCCACCGGCATCCTGCTTTAAATGAAAAGCATCTGCCTGCTTACTGCCCAGTGACTCTCGCATTTTGAGTCGCATTTCGATCACTTCTGCCTGTAACTTCTGAAGGTCACGAACCCGGGTCAGAACAGAACGTCGAATTCTAGCAAATTCCTCGGCAAGATGCGCACTTCCATAAACAACTCGGGCACGAATTAATGCCTGATGTTCCCAGGTCCAGGCTTTCTCCTGCTGATAAATTTCAAATGCATCCAGACTACTGACCAGCATGCCGGCGGCGCCATCAGGCCTGAGACGCATATCCACCTCATATAAACGACCGGTAGAGGTCTGCGTGCTAAGAAGGTGCACCACACGTTGTGCCAGTCGCGCAAAAAAAGTACTGTTATCAAGACTCTTTTCACCATCGGTAAACTGATTCTGGCCCTTGCTATCGTGCAGAAACACCAGGTCCAGATCCGAACCATAACCCAGCTCATTACCACCCATTTTGCCATAGCCCACTATCGCCATAGTCGGCTGATAATCATTACCCTCGATCTGACAATGGGGCATACCATGCCGGTCGGTCATATGCTGCCAGGCCAGCTGATAAACCTTTTCCAGCAGTATTTCAGCAATCATGGTCAACTGCGCACTGACATCAAACACTTCAATCACTTCAGCAACATCAATCACTGCAATACGCAACACCTGCGCCTGTTTAAATTTACGCAACACATCCATCTGTTGCTCAAGATCATCCTCGGCCACATGAGACAACACTATACCCAGTTCATTGGACAACTGCTGTCGATCCGGTACTTCATATAACGCCTGGGGATCCAGTAACTCATCCAGCAATATCGGATAACGGGTTAACAGACTGGCTATCCAGGAGCTTTTTGAACACAGGATAATGAGCTGATGCAGGGCCACGGGATATTCAATCAACAGCGCCAGATAAACACTGCGTCGCACTATGGCCTGCAACAGATTGAGTATACGTTTTGCCAGTTCAGCCACATGCTCGACACCAATCATTTCGTTAAGCAACATGGGCATTAAAATATCCAGCCGATGCTGAGCCTGGCCCGATAAGGATTTAACCAGTGAGGAATCACGAAAAGCGGCCAGTAAACGATAAAACTCCTCACCCTCGGCAACACCCTGTTGCTGCAATATTTCCATGGCTTCAGACTCATCCAGCTGACTGCGCCAGAGACTGGCTAACACATTAACAGCCCCTTCCTGATCATCTATGGCAAATTCCGATGCGGCAAAAACCTCATCAAAATGTTCATGTACCCGGCTGCGATGTAATTTGACCGCGTCATATAATGACGCCCAGTTATCATAATTCATGGCCAGTGCCATGCTTTGCTGCGTAATCTCATCTTCCGGTAAATTATGAGTCTGCTTATCGGCATACATCTGCAATCGATTTTCCAGACGACGCAAAAAACCATAACTGTCGATCAGCTCTGTGACCGCAGTTTCTTCCAGATAACCTTTTTCCACCAGCATCGGCAACACTTTCAAAATGCTACGTTCCTGTAACTCAGGCTCACCGCCACCGCGAATCAGCTGAAACGTCTGGCCAATAAATTCAATTTCTCGAATACCACCAAGACCCAGTTTGATATTATGTTTATGCCCTTTGCGTTTCATTTCCGCATCGATCATGCCTTTCATTTCGCGAATCGATTCAAAAGCGCCAAAATCCAGATAACGTCGATAGACAAAAGGGTGCAACATCTGCATTAATTGTTCACCGGCAAGTCGATCACCACCAATCACCCGTGCCTTGATCATGGCATAACGTTCCCAGTCCCTGCCCTGAGTCTGGTAATAATTTTCCATACCGGCAAAACTCATCACTAATGGGCCACTATCACCATAAGGGCGCAGGCGCATATCAACCCTGAAGACAAAACCGTCAGCAGTGACATCATTGAGTGCCTTGATAAACCGTTGACCCAGACGAATGAAAAACTGGCTATTCGCCATAGCCCTTGTACCCCGGGTTTCGCCTTCTTCAGGAAAAACAAAAATCAGATCAATATCGGAGGAATAGTTCAGTTCGTAACCACCCAGCTTACCCATACCCAGCACAATCAGTTTCTGCTCCACTCCTTCGGCATTACAGGGCACACCTAATGCGGCAGATTGATCCTGATGCAGAAAGGCCAGCGTCTGATCAACACAGGCTTCAGCCAGATCGGTTAAATTTTTTAAGGTTTCAACGATGGGAGCCAGCCCGGCAAGGTCACGCCAGGCAATACGTAACATTTCACGATGACGAAACAGTCTTAAACACTGCATCAACGCAATATCATTACTGGCAGGTAGCGCAATTAGCAACTGATTAATCTCTGCCTGATATTCCGTCAGTGACTTATCTTTGAGCAGGCTGCCACTGTTAAGCGCCTCAAACCACAGTGCGGGTCGACGTGCACAAACGGATGCTACAAAATCACTACAGGCAAGAACTTTACCGAATAGCGTTATATCAACACCGGGATCAGCTGATATATTTTCCCTGGCACAGGACTGTGACCACCCATCCCAATGAATTTGAAGTTTGTTATGCAATATTTCAGGAACATCTTTACACAACAATGCCAGTGAATCAGCTGAATTAAAACGCATTAAAAATAATTATGGAAGAAAGAATAGAAAATCAATAATTAACGAAATTTCTTAATCTTGCAAATCATTTCGTAAGCACCTTTAATTTCCTGTGCTTTAACAGTGGCCTGCTCCAGTTCCTGCTGAGATGACTTTCGTGCCAGTAATTTATCAGGATGATGCTGACTCATTAAACGACGATAAGCGAGTTTAATATCCTGCTTGCTGCTCCAGCGGGTAACACCCAGAATCTCACAGGCATCTGCCAGTCCCATGGGTTTAAGCATCGGCGGGGGCACAGAACGATAACTCTGTTCTGAAGAAAACCGTCGTTCAATGCGCTGATAAACGGTTTTAGGAATATTCAGTCGCTTGCACATACGCTGAAGTAACGTTTTTTCTTTGCTATTAAGCGCGGCATCGGCAAACGCCAGCTTTAACTGTATTTCAATGAACAGGTGCAGAACACTGACACGATGCTGACAGGATTTGTTAAATCTGGCCAGTAACGCATCAAGATTAAAATCCGATTCCTTACCTTCGTTAAACAAACGAATAGCCAGCCGCTTATGATCTGCATGAAGATTAAAGTGATCCATAACCGAACTGGTCAGATTGATTTCTGCTTGCTGAATACGACCATCCACTTTTGCCATACAGCCCATAGCAGCAAACGTGGTAATAAAAAATGCACTTTGAACAGGATTGGAATAGGTGGATTCTGCCAGGCCCTGTACATAACCCTGCCACCAGTCTTCCAGCGAATCACCAAATAAACGGTCAGCAAGGCTGTCTGGACTGAATGATTTAAAGGTTTGACTGAGGGCTTCAGCTAAGCGTGGCACTGGAGTTCCTGTTTTTTATCATTTTTATTGTTAACAGGAAGATACGACACTTTGACCAAAAAAGAAAGGCAAAACCACAAAAATATTCATATAAAATAACAAATTAGATCATATTGTTAATAATTTTTTCAGGAATGGCCACTAAAAGAGCTCAATATCATCATCACTGGAGGTCATCTGATCGGTTAATTGGTGCATTCGCTCAAGAATCAGCTGCACATCTTCACCTCGCATCACAGCAGCAAATAACTCACGCTCTTCCGCCATAGTATATTTTGAACAGATCGCATGCTGAAGATTTTGCCATTCCAGGGGTGAATACAAACGACTGGAGTCACCCACCAGACCCCCCAGTTTTGACAGGCTATCCATTACATGCTCAAGTCGCTGGGTCAGTTTGTCATAAAATTGAAAGGCAATAATAGCCTGGGTGGTTTTAGCTGCCACAGCAGAACAATGTTCAGTCACACTGGATTTCAAATTCTCATCGACATCATGCTGTTCAAATAACTGTCGGGTACTGGATTCCAGTAACGCCATGCTTTCTGCCATACTGGTAAAAGAATCGGTGAGTGCATTCACTGATTTCTCGCCATCACGCATGGAAAAATCCACCTGCGCTGCGGCCAGCCTGAGCAGGGATACGGTTTCTCTCACCTGGCTCCAGTCGAGATCGGGATGTGCTGCAGATGATTTCATATGAACCGGATTCTCTAGTGTGCTTTTACTCATTTAGTTAATCCTGACTAACTTATTGCTATACAACCAAGTGTAGACAATATTGTTTAAATAGCCGATCTCACAATAATCTTATTTTACCGGCTTCACTTTTGACGCAGCCAGCCGTGCACGGCCTCTGGCCTCAGCCACATCACCACCGGTCGCAATCGCCACACCCATACGACGCCGCTCGAATGATTCCGGCTTGCCAAATAAGCGCACCTCCGAACCCTGAACAGAAAGTGCCTGCTCAATACCATCGAAACTGATAGCCACTTCATCCATACCACCATAAATCACCGCACTGGCACCCACATTGCGCAAGGTGGTATCCACTGGCAAGCCTAAAATAGCCCGCGCATGCAGGGCAAACTCACTCTGCCACTGACTGATCAAAGTAACCAGACCGGTATCATGAGGACGGGGACTGACTTCACTAAACAGCACCTCATCACCCTTAACAAATAACTCAACGCCGAAAAGTCCCTTACCACCCAGCGCACCGGTCACCAGTTCGGCAATGCGACGAGACTCATCAAGCGCCGTTGCAGACATGGCCTGCGGCTGCCAGCTTTCAACATAATCACCGTCTTTCTGAATATGCCCAATCGGGGCACAAAAATGCGTTGCCATCTCACCATTGATATTCAGAGCCCGAACCGTCAACTGGGTAATTTCATAATCGAATTCAACCACCCCTTCCACAATTACCTTGCCCTGATTAACACGACCGGCTTTCATGGCATATTCCCACGCAGCCTCTACATCATCCGGCCCCTCAATACGTGACTGACCTTTGCCCGAAGATGACATCACCGGTTTGATAATACAGGGGTAACCAATACCACCCTCAATTGCCTGGCGCATATCATCCAGACTCTCGGCAAAGGCATAACGGGAAGTCGGCAGCCCCAGTTCTTCTGCCGCCAGCCGACGAATACCTTCACGGTTCATGGTGAGCTGAGTAGCTCTGGCCGTGGGAATCACTTCAGCCAGTCCATCCGCTTCGATTTCAGCCAGCATGTCGGTCGCAATGGCTTCGATTTCGGGCACGATGAGATGCGGTTTTTCTTTTTCCACCAAAGCCCTCAGCGCTTTGCCATCGGTCATATCAATCACGTACGCACGATGTGCCACCTGATGCCCCGGTGCGTTTTCATAGCGATCAACCGCAATGACTTCCACACCCAGACGCTGTAAAGCAATAATCACTTCCTTGCCCAGTTCGCCACTGCCCAGCAGCATCACTCGGGTCGCTGATTCAGATAATGGAGTACCTATTTTCATAATATTTCCCGGATTTTATAGACGCGAGGACATAAAGACACGAAGGCAAAGCCGGATATATTTGTTTAACAAATACATCCTGATTTATTGTTTGCGCCTTCGCTTCCCTGCGTCGGTTTATAACATTTATTATCCGCCAAAAATGGCCTGTAAAATATAAAAGAACACAATGGCCAGAATACCACCGGCTGGCAAAGTGATAATCCAGGACATAAAAATATTTCGAATTACAGCCAGATTTAACGCAGCCAGGCCACGGGCAATACCAACACCTAAAACAGCACCAACCAGCGTATGGGTTGTGGAAATAGGCAAACCCGTACCGGATGCCAGTACGACGGTGGTTGCCGCCGCCAGAGTAGCTGCAAAGCCACGGCTTGGTGTCAGCTCGGTAATTTTGTTGCCCACCGTGGCAATCACTCGCTTACCGTACATCACCAGTCCGGCGACAATACCAACACCACCGAGTAACAACACCCAGATTGACAAGGGTGACTTGGAAGCAACTTCACCACCGGAGGTAACGATACTGACAATCGCCGCCACCGGACCGATCGCATTAGCCACATCATTCGAACCATGGGCAAATGCCATGGCACAGGAAGTCACCACCATTAAAACGGCAAAGATTTTTTCAACATTGGTGTAATGGAAATCACGGTCTTCGGTAAGATCAATCTTGATGCGACTGATTGCCCAGATGCCGATGGCGGTTATCACCAGCCCCATCATCACGGCAATTCCATAACTCTGGATTATCGTCATATCCAGACCAACATGCTTCAGACCTTTAAGCAAGGTCACCAGCGAAATAATGAACCCCACCAGAAAGATATAAAAAGGCACATAACGTTTGGCATTGGCTATCGGATCTTCTTTATCCAGTATCAATATCTGTACACTTTTGAAGAGGAAAAAAGCAATCACCCCGGCCATCACCGGCGACACTACCCAGCTCATAACAATAGAGCCCACTTTATTCCAGTGCACCGCATCCATACCTATACCCACCATGGCAAAGCCAACGATAGCACCAACAATGGAATGGGTCGTGGATACCGGCCAGCCCTTGCTCGAAGCCAGTAATAACCAGCAACCTGCCGCGAGTAACGCAGCCAGCATACCAAATAGCAACAATTCGGGTGAGCTACTCAATGCTTCTGCATCAACAATGCCTTTACGAATCGTTTTGGTGACCTGACCACCGGCCAGAATGGCACCGGCAAATTCAAAGATAGCGGCGATTATGATCGCCTGCTTGATGGTTAGCGCCTTGGAACCCACAGATGTCGCCATGGCATTGGCCACATCATTAGCACCAATACCCCATGCCATGAACAGACCAAACACACCCGCCAGAATCAGGAACAATGTTCCATACTCAGCAATAATTTGCATTATGCCCCCTTTTATCTGGCTAACAGCAACTGCAAACGACTACCCACTTTCTGTGAATGGTCGGCAACATCGCCGGTAAGTTCAATAATTCTGTAGAGAAACATCACGTCCACAGGCGGCAGATCTTTTTCAATTTCAAACACCTTGTAACGAATTTTGACCTGCAATTTATCAGTATCCCCTTCAATCTCATCCAGCTTCCCAATAATTGATTGCACCATCTTCACTTCATGACCACGAAAACCGGTTTCCACCAGTTCATCCAGTTCATTAATCGCAACCTGAGCCTGCTCACAGGCATCAACGCAACGCTTTACAAAAGCCCGGTAATCATCCGCGATAATATCCGGCAAAGACATATTGCGACCCAGAATGGTGCCCGCAATATCCTTGGCGGTATTGGCGATCTTGTCCTGCATGGTGAGCACTTCGAGCAGGTCTCGACGGGACACCGGCATAAACATACCACTGGGTAAATGCAGACGAATTTTCTTTTTCAGATCATCTGCTTCACCTTCGAGTTTTGAAATATTTTTTTGTACCGTCGCCAGACTGTCTAAATCACGTTCAATCACCGCTTCAAATAAAGGCACCAGTTCAGACACACAGGCAAACACCTTTTCCATATGCTGCTGCATAGGTTTGACGGGTGACTTGCCAAAAATACCCGATAAATAATCTCCAACGGCCATTATTCCCCCCTTGTTAACTGTTTCAGATCACGTACCGCCCCACGGGCAGCACTGGTGGTTAATGCCGCATAGGCTTTTAATGCCTGACTCACCACACGCTGGCGATTGACCGGCTTCCAGCCATCAGCCCCTCTGGCATCCATCGCTTGTCGACGCTGCTGAAGCGTGCTGTCATCAATCACTAAATTAATACTGCGATTGGGGATATCAATATTAATCATATCCCCTTCTTCAACCAGACCAATGGCACCACCTTCTGCGGCCTCCGGTGAAGCATGACCAATGGATAATCCTGAAGTACCACCTGAAAAACGCCCATCGGTAAGCAGTGCACAGGCCTTGCCCAGACCTTTCGATTTCAGATAGGAGGTGGGATAAAGCATTTCCTGCATACCCGGTCCGCCCTTGGGGCCTTCATAACGAATAATCAGCACATCACCTTCTTTGATCTGATCGCCCAGAATGGCTTCAACTGCAGAATCCTGTGATTCAAAAATACGCGCCGGGCCTTTAAAGGTGAGGATACTGTCATCCACACCAGCGGTTTTGACAATACAACCCTGCTCGGCAATGTTACCAAACAATACTGCCAGCCCCCCTTCCTGCGAATAGGCATGAGCCTTATTCCGAATACAACCCTGTTCACGATCCACATCCAGTGACCAGCGTTTTTCCTGGGAAAAAGCCTGCTGTGTCGGCACATTACCCGGTGCTGCCGAAAACAGCTGCCTGGCTTTTTCATTCCCGGTGACCACCAGATCCCAGTTAGTTAATGCATCCTTAACCGATGCGCTGTGCACCATGGGTAATTCCGTATGTAATAAACCGGCACGGTCCAGCTCGGCCAGTATGCCCATAACACCACCGGCACGGTGCACATCTTCCATATGATATTTCTGAGTCGAAGGTGCCACTTTGCATAACTGGGGCACCTTACGTGACAGACGATCAATATCATCCATGGTGAAATTAATTTCGCCCTCTTCTGCTGCAGCTAACAGATGCAATACGGTATTGGTCGAACCGCCCATGGCAATATCCAGACTCATGGCATTTTCAAAGGCCTTGAAACTGGCCACTGATCGGGGCAGAACAGAGGTGTCATTCTGTTCATAATAACGTTTGGTAATATCAACAATTAAACGACCCGCTTCGAGGAATAAGCCTTCACGGTCGGCATGGGTAGCCAGCAAGGAGCCATTGCCTGGCAGTGACAAACCCAGCGCTTCGGTCAAGCAGTTCATTGAATTGGCGGTAAACATACCGGAACAGGAGCCACAGGTGGGACAGGCTGATCGCTCAACTTTCATCACATCATCATCGGATTCATCAGGGTTAGCCGCCATGACCATGGCATCAACCAGATCCAGATGTATTTCATTACCGTGAAGTACGGCCTTTCCGGATTCCATCGGACCACCAGAGACAAACACCACGGGAATATTCAGGCGCATCGCAGCCATCAACATACCGGGGGTAATTTTGTCGCAATTGGAAATACAGACGATGGCGTCTGCGCAATGTGCATTCACCATGTATTCAACAGAGTCGGCAATGATTTCGCGTGACGGCAGTGAATACAACATGCCACCGTGACCCATGGCGATACCATCATCCACC
>JAOUMX010000135.1 GCA_029881275.1 Gammaproteobacteria bacterium
GAAACAGAGATTCTAAAAACCAACCGTTATGGTGGCACTTTTTCTGTTATTTTTCTCGACATAGACCATTTCAAACAGGTCAATGATCAATTTGGGCATCTGGTCGGTGACATGGTATTGTCTGATCTAGCTCATCTGATAAAAAAAACCAACCGTTTATCTGACGTCACTGCACGTTATGGTGGAGAAGAATTCATTATTCTTTCTATTTCATGCCGCATTAATGACACCGTCAAACATGCAGAACGTTTGCGCAGAGCTATCGAAATGCATCCCTTTGACACGGTCAATAAAATCACCTGCAGCTTTGGGGTAACCGAATTCAGGAAAGAAATTGATAACACAAAGTCACTGATTAAACGTGCCGATGACGCTTTATATCTGGCGAAACAAAATGGTCGTAACCGCGTGGAAACACAAGACTAGTAAAAAATCACCAGCCCCCAGACAATCAGCAGATTGAATAAAGCAAGGGCAACCGCAGCAGAACCCAGATCTTTGGCACGCCCTGACAACTCATGCAGCTCATCACCCAAACGATCAACCACAGCTTCGACAGCAGAATTCAGAATTTCTACAATCAATACCAGCATGACACTGGCGATCAGCAAAGCCAGCTCTACTTTGGTATTAGCCAGCCAGAACGACAGTGGAATTAAAATTAGCGCCAGCAACAACTCCTGACGAAAGGCAGCCTCATGTTTAAATGCGGCTTTCAATCCCAGCACAGAATAGCCTGTGGCTTTTATTATTCTGGTTAAACCTGTATACCCCGTTTTTGCCATAATTAATTTATGACTGATTAACCCAGGACAGATCCAGCTGTTTCGCGGCACGTACTTCATCGAGACGTTTTACCGGCATAGTGTAGGGTGCGCCTTTAACAAACTCTGCATCATTTTCTGCTTCACTTTGTATTTGCAGCATTGCCTCAATAAAACCATCCAGCGATTCTTTGGCTTCAGTTTCAGTGGGTTCAATCAACAGACATTCAGGAATCAATAATGGGAAATAAGTTGTCGGCGCATGATAACCCAGATCCAGCAAACGCTTGGCAAAATCCATGGCTGTCACGTGTAATTCTTTAGCCTGTTTTTTCAGCGTCACAATAAATTCATGGGAAGCACGACGATCTGGTATGGCAACATCAAAGCCTTTATTCTTTAACTGTGCCATCATGTAATTAGCATTCAGCGTGGCAAATTCACCAACCCGTTGCATACCCTCTTTACCGAGCAATCGCATATACACATAAGCACGCAACAGTACACCGGCATTACCCATAAATGCTGACAAACGCCCTATGGTTTGCGGACAGTCTTTTTCTGTTAACCAGCGATAACTTTCACCTTCTTTAGCGACCATCGGCAAAGGCAGGAAAGGTTTTAATCGGTTAGAGACACCAATGGCACCGGAACCGGGACCACCACCACCGTGTGGTGTCGAAAACGTTTTGTGCAAATTAGAATGAATAACATCAAAACCCATATCACCAGGACGAATCTTACCTAGAATAGCATTCAGATTGGCGCCATCGTAATACAACAAACCACCGGCCTGATGAACCGTTTTTGCAATTTCTTCAATACGTCTTTCAAACACACCCAGCGTGGATGGGTTGGTTAACATTAAACCGGCAGTCTGTGGACCCACTGCCTGCTTTAAGGCGTCCAGATCAACATCGCCATTATCCAGTGTTGGAATTTCTTTTACTGTATAACCACACATGGTTGCGGTTGCAGGGTTGGTTCCATGAGCCGCATCGGGCACCAGAATTTCCTTACGTTCAAAATCCTGTTTCGCATCATGGTAGGCACGAATCATGGCAACACCGGCAAACTCACCCTGTGCACCCGCCATGGGTGTTAATGAAAAACCGGCCATGCCAGTCACTTCACATAACATATTCTGTAATTCATAAATACAGGCCATAAAACCCTGACTGAATTTTTCCGGCGCCAAGGGATGACGTGATAAAAAACCGGGCAACATGGCCAGTGAATTACAGGCGCGCGGGTTGTACTTCATGGTGCATGAACCCAATGGGTAAAAATGGGTATCAATGGAAAAATTCTTTTGTGATAACCGGGTGTAGTGTCTCACTACCTGAAGTTCAGATAACTCGGGTAATGGTGCAGCCGTTTTACGGCGCAACTCAACAGGAATATCATTTACTTCAGCATTAACAACAGGTGCCTGTGCAGTATTTTGTCGACCCTGTGTTGTGTGTTCAAAAATCAGCATAATAATAACCCTTACAGAATTTCACTCAAGGCCCGAGCGTAACGATCAATTTCTTCGTCGGTGCGCATTTCAGTTGCACACACCAGCATGGCATTTTTCAGTTGTGGATAGTCACTGGATAAATCAAATCCGCCAAGAATATTTTTCTCTGCCAGTGCCGCCAGAACTTCGGCAACCGGTTTATTCAGTTTCAAAACCACTTCATGAAAGACAATGCCATTGAATAAAACATCAACGCCCTTAACAGCGGATACTTTTTCAATTAGGCGATTAGTATTCAGATGACAGGCTGCAGCAACTTTTTCAAGACCCTGAGGCCCCAGCAGTGACATATAAATAGTTGAGGCAGTGACCACAAGACCCTGATTAGTACAGATATTGGAAGTCGCCTTGGAGCGACGAATATGCTGTTCACGTGCCTGCAGAGTTAATACAAAACCTTCTTTACCATCCTGATCCAGAGTACGACCCACAATACGTCCCGGCATCTGTCTGACATGTTCTTTTTTACAGCACATAAAACCATAATAAGGTCCGCCCGATGACATAGGTGCACCTAATGGCTGACCATCACCACAGGCAATATCAACACCCTTATCGCCCCACTCGCCCGGCGGTTTAAGCAATGACAAACTGGTTGGATTCACCACAGCAATCACCATAATGCCGTTAGCATGAGCCCAGTCAGTAATGGCATCGACCTGTTCAAGAGTGCCAAAAAATGTCGGCTGCGAAATCACCACGGCAGTGATGTCTTCACCTTCATAAGCTTTTAATGCATCAAGTGTTGTCTGCCCTGTTTTTGTATCAAACTCAACATCAATCAGTTCAATCGCCTGATGCTGAACAATACTTTTTGTGGCACTACGATACACAGGATTAACATTGGTTGGCACCAGAATACGACGTGACTTTGACTTGCGATTACCGCGCACCGCCATCAACACCGCTTCGGATAATGCAGAAGCGCCGTCATAAAGTGATGCATTGGATACATCCATGGCAGTAAGTGCGGTCATCATACTCTGAAACTCATAAATCAGTTGTAAAGTACCCTGAGATGCTTCTGCCTGATAAGGTGTATAGGCCGTGTAATATTCACCACGGGTGGTGATTTGCCACACAGCCGCAGGAATATGATGATCATAAGCACCTGCACCCATAAAGCAGACCGGCATTCCATCCTGTGCTGCACGTGCCGTCATCAAACGGCTGACTTCCATTTCATTCAAACCGTCAGGAATACCTTCCAGTTTTTTAATTCTTAAATGGGCAGGAATCTCATCAAACAACTGCTCAATGCTATCGGCGCCAATCACCGATAGCATGTCACGTATTTCATCTTCTGTGTGTGGAATAAAAGGCATAATGACACTATTACAAAAACATAATTTTAAAAAACTTACTCGTCAGCAATTTCTGATTCGTAAGTGCTGGCATCCAGTAACTGTTCAACATCATCTTCATCAGCCGGTTTAATTCTAAAAATCCAGCCATCATCATAAGGTGAACTGTTAATCATATCCGGTTCATCCACCAGCGCCTGATTGGTATCAATCACTTCACCGGTAATCGGCATGTACATATCAGACGCTGCTTTCACCGACTCGATAACACAGCAGGCATCTTCCGCTGTATATTCCATATCAACTTCAGGTAACTCGACAAAGACAATATCACCCAGCAGTTCCTGTGCATGATCAGTAATGCCAACGGTTACCGTACCGTCTTCTTCCAGGCGAACCCATTCATGTGATTTTGTATAACGCAGATCAGTTGGAATTTCACTCATAACATAGTCCTCTTCAACTCTTGATGTTATTTGTAACTAAATTAATTAATGCAAGACTGGCCATCTCTTACAAACACGGGCTTGACCACACGCGCTGATAAGAGCTTGCCTCGAATATCTACCTGACAGTGATCACCAATAGCGGCAGGAACACGCGCCAATGCAATCGCCTGTCTCAGTGTCGGCGAAAAGGTACCACTGGTCACTTCACCTTCACCATGACCTTGAACAATTACTTTCTGGTGTCCACGAAGTACACCCTTGTCTTCCAGCACCAGACCGACCAGTTTCTGTGCTGGCCCGTTATTTTTTTCCGCCTCTATCGCCGCACGACCAATAAAATCGCGTTCAGCCGGCTGCCATGCAATGGTCCAGCCAAGACCGGAAATTAACGGCGATGTGGTTTCATCCATATCGGTACCGTATAAATTCATACCGGCTTCCAGACGCAGGGTATCACGGGCGCCCAGACCGCAGGGGCGAACACCGGCCTCGACCAGCGCATCCCAGAATGCTTCGACTTCGGATTCGGGCAGCATGATTTCAAAACCGTCTTCACCGGTATAACCGGTACGACCGACAAACCATTCACCACTGACCGCTCCAAAGAAGCGATCCAGATCAGCTGCCGCCTGAGCCACATCAACCGGCAACACCTGCAATGCTTTTTCCCGACCACGGGGACCCTGCACTGCAATCATGGCAAGATCATCGCGTTCTTTAATGGCAATATTAAATTTTTCAGCCTGCTGATTGATCCAGGCCAGATCTTTATCACGGGTACCGGCATTCACCACCATGCGGAACCAGTCATCACGCATATAATAAACAATCAGATCATCAATGACGCCACCTTTTTCATTCAGCATACAGCTATACAAAGCTTTACCTGACTGTTTCAGCTTGGCGACATCATTGGCTAATAAATATTGCAGGAAAGGGATAACCGCTTCACCGGTGATATCCACCACGGTCATATGTGACACGTCGAACATACCAGCGTCACGACGCACCTGATGATGTTCTTCAATCTGGGAACCATAATTGATGGGCATCTGCCAGCCGGCAAAATCCACGATCTTGCCACCCTGTTGCAGGTGCTTTTCATACAGGGCTGTTTTTTGACTCATAAGCGAACTCCATTGTACCGACAATGTATTCGCCCCTCTGTCCTGTTACCTGAGAGATCCTGATGAACTGAGTCATCATCCCCTTCGGTGTGCTCTTATCCGTTGATAGAGCCGCTCTCCAGAGTCAATTTGCCGTTATCGGGCGATAGCTGTGGTCCTTTTACCTGAGCGTTTCCGAGCGGGTTGCGCCTTCGGTGACAGCGAGTAAAGCCATCAACGCCATACAAAATCGTATGCTGTTCTGCCTTTGCACTGTTCTCTCCCACAGCCAGTGGAATTGAGCGGGCAACTATAAACCAGACCGCCATGGATTACCAATGGAAATCCCTAACAAACTCTAATTGTATCCCGGGCAGAAATCTGGAATCATCCGCCTTACCAGAATCTGAGAATCACAAAACCACCATGGATCAGCTTAACAACGCCCAGATACAGCAATACCTTAACCAGTTTAGTGAGAACCCTTTTTATCAGGCCATTATTGTTGTCCTGCTGGGGCTGGTTTGCGCCAAGATCGTGAATATCATTTTCAGCAAAATCATGCTGCGTATTGCCGATAGAACCCATAGCAAACTGGACAACCAGATTCTGATCATTACCCGTCCCTCCCTGTTTTATACCATTTTAATTATTGCCTTTGCCATCGCCACCAATCTACTAACCAGCGGGCAAACCGAACACGTGGTTTATTCTTTACTTAAAAGTTTTGCGGTACTGATCTGGTCTGCTTTTCTGATACGACTGTCGCGAATTGTATTGCGCAGCATCAGCGCACAAGCTACTCAGGCCAGTATCATTACCTCACAGACTCGCCCTCTGTTCGAAAATATTGCTCTGCTGTTTATCATTGGCGGTGCCATCTATTTCATCTTCAGTGCCTGGCATATTGATATGACAGCCTGGCTGGCCTCTGCCGGTATTATCGGTATTGCTGTCGGTTTTGCCGCCAAGGACACACTGGCCAATCTGTTTTCCGGTGTCTTCATTCTCGCCGATGCACCCTACAAAATCGGTGACTTTGTCGTACTGGATTCCGGTGAACGGGGAGAGGTCACCCATATCGGTATTCGCAGCACTCGCCTGCTGACCCGTGATGATGTCGAAGTCACTATTCCTAATTCCATCATGGGCAACACTAAAATCATTAATGAATCCGGTGGCCCGCATAAAAAATTCCGTATTCGCTTACAGGTGGGTGTTGCCTATGGCAGTGATATCGATCTGGTCAGACGCATACTCATGGAAGTCGCCATCAATTCGCCGGATGTCTGTACCGATCCAGAACCCCGGGTGCGCTTCAGAAAATTTGGCGCCTCAAGCCTGGACTTTGAACTGCTGGGCTGGATTGATGAACCGGTGTTAAGAGGACGGGTACTGGACTCACTTAACTGTATTGTTTACAAACGTTTCCGTGAAGAAAATATTGAGATCCCCTATAGCAAACAGGATGTGTATATTAAATCTATGCCGGATAAACATTAAATTCAATTTCAAAAAAAAGGGCAGAAATAATCTGCCCTTTTTTGTTTTTATCATAACTATTGTTATGGTGCAGCAATCACTCCTGTTGCCGGTGTTACCGCAAGATTTCCTGTCAGAACAAAGCCAGCAGCCTGTGTCTGCATTTCAGTTGTCACTGTCGCATTTGCAGCTGGTGATAAAATCGAACCATGATCACCCGCGGTATAACGAACCAGTGCTTTAAGTGCTGGGCCAGCTGCCGAAGTATCATACTGCGTTAATCCCAGGCCGGTATTCGCAATATCCGCATCAACACCGACCAGTGGATCAGTACCGGATAATGGCGCAGCAATTGTGCCACTGGTATCATTACCATCGGGCACACGATTTGGCACGACCAGATCCGAAGGCGAACCACTACCACCTATCACTTCGAAAAACAAAATGCCTCGACCTGTCGCTGCTGCCGTTGCATGATTTATCGGATCACCTGAATCAACAACAGTCTGTGCTGCACCCAGGAAACTTTCATAATCGGCAGTGCCTTTTATTACTCCGTTAGCTGCAAGACCTGCAGCAATAGAAGGACCAAAACTGGCAGAACCGTCAAGTAATTTGGCAACACCACCACCGCCCATG
>JAOUMX010000136.1 GCA_029881275.1 Gammaproteobacteria bacterium
CGGTATGGCGGTTGCACAGGCGCAGCATAAGGTGCAGGAGTTGACGCAGTTACTGGAAGAACGTGGTGTTACGGTTAAGTTTGCTATTCACCCGGTGGCGGGTCGAATGCCGGGTCATATGAATGTACTACTGGCTGAAGCAGGCGTTGAATATGATAAAATTTTTGATCTTGATGAGATTAATCCCGAGTTTCCAACCGTGGATGTTGCACTGGTCATTGGTGCGAATGATGTGGTAAATCCGGTGGCGCGAACCAATCCGGAAAGTCCTATTTACGGCATGCCGGTACTGAATGCTGACAGGGCAAAGAACTGCATTGTTATCAAGCGTGGTCGTGGTTCCGGCTTCTCCGGTATTGAGAATCACCTGTTCTATGCAGATAATACCCGTATGCTTTATGGCGATGGTCAGAAAGCAGTGGGTGAGTTGATCGCCGGGGTAAAACAGTTGCAGTAGATGTGATGTAACTAATAAATGATTTTTGCATGTTTTGTTAGGCTGATCCGCTGCTAACCTGTAGTATTGTGTATTCACCTTGTCAGGTGATGCCATACTACGGATTAATAGCGTATTATACTTTATTAAAATGATTCTCTAGAAAAATGTCGGTATAACAATGGGTCCACAGCCAAATAGTGAAGTTCTAAAATTATCCAAACACGGTAAAAAATTACTCAAACAGCATCGCTATCAGGATGCAGAGAAAATTTTTGCCCAGGCTCTGGAAATGGAGCCAGACAATAGTTATATCCTGGTGGGTCTGGGTGATTTATTTCGTTTGACCAATAAATTTGGTAAATCCATCAGTTTTTACACTCGTTTGCTTGAGCTGGATGACAGCAATGTATTTGCCCTGCGAGGCATTGGTGATTGTTACCGTGGCTTGCGACAGGCGGATAAAAGTATCGATTTCTGGAAACGTTACCTGGAAATTAATCGCGGTGATGTGCATGTCATGGTGCGACTGGCCGATGCCTATAAAAGTCTGGATATGCTCGATGAAGCTGAGCAGCTGTATCTGGAATCGGTCAGGGTTCAGGGTGAAGATCGTTATGCGTTAATGGGTCTGGGTAATCTATATTACAAAATGCATGAAGACGACAAGGCGCTGAAATATTTTAAGAAGCTGTTATCCATTGATGAGCATTATGTTGCGGTACTCACCATGGTGGGTAATATTTATCAGCGTCGTAGTGATTATGAAAATGCGAATAAATATTACAGCAAGGCGACTGAGCTAGAGCCGGATAACAGTTATGCGCTGTATGGCCTGGGTAACTGTCAGCGTGGTATGGGAAATACGGATGTAGCAATCACCTTGTGGAATAAGATTCTGCAGCGCGAGCCGGATAATCAGAATATTCTCAGTCGATTAGGCGATGCTTTTTTTATTAATGGCGATATTGATACGGCGCGTCGACATTATGAACGAAGTCTTGATCTGGGTTTTGATGCCTATGCACTGATTGGTATGGCGCGGGTTTATCGTAACGAACAGAAATTTGTCGATGCAGAAGCCTGTTGTAATCGGGTGCTAATGGAGAAACCGGGGTTTGAACGCGCTATTGAAGAATTGTCGCTGGTGTTGATTGATAAGGATAATGCCAGGAAGTAGGTTTCTTAATAGAAAACCCTTTAGTCTGCAAATTAACGCAAATAAAAACAAAATTATAAGAAATAAAAAAAGCCCGCAATGCGGGCTTTTTAGATTCTGCAAGAAAAAAATCTTATTTGATTTTTGCTTCTTTATAGATCACATGTTTGCGAACAACAGGATCAAATTTCTTGATCTCCATTTTTTCAGGCATGTTCTTTTTATTTTTGTCAGTGGTATAGAAATGACCTGTACCTGCTGAAGAAACCAGTTTAATTTTGTCACGCATGATTGAACTCCTTAAACCTTTTCGCCGCGAGCACGTATTTCAGTTAATACTGTGTCTATGCCCTTTTTATCAATAATACGCATGCCGGCAGCTGTTAAACGCAGCTTTACATAGCGGTTTTCACTTTCAACCCAGAAACGGTGGTTCTGCAGATTGGGCAGAAAACGACGTCTGGTTTTATTGTGCGCGTGTGATACGTTGTTACCTGCCATCGGGCGCTTGCCGGTGACCTGACATACTCTTGCCATGGAAAACTCCAAAACTTTCTGGATCGTGTAAAAGGGGCGTGATAATAACGGATTAAGGCGCGCTAGACAAGCTGTAGATGAGTGAAATACTGGCAAAAGTGGAAATTTCACGGGATGTCGGGGCTGTAGCCGGGTTTGATCATTTTGTCGGTGGTTCAACGGGTGCCATGGGGGTATAGTAGCGGCTGCTTATTCCCCCTCTAAATAGTCCCGAGAAGGCATGATGTATGGATATTGTATATATACGCGATTTGCGCATAGAGACCATTATTGGTATTTACGACTGGGAGCGAGAAACCCGGCAGATAGTCAGTCTGGACCTGGAAATGGGTACAGATATACAAAAGGCTGCCAGTTCTGACCATATCGACGATACCCTGGATTATAAGTCTGTGGCCAAACGGCTGATACAGTATGTAGCTGAAAGCGAATTCCAGTTGGTGGAAACCCTGGCTGAACGGATTGCGGAGATCGTGTTAAATGAATTTAATGTACCCTGGATGAAGCTGCGCCTGAGTAAACCCGGTGCGGTAACCGGCTCACAGGATGTGGGTGTGATTATTGAGCGAAGTAAATAGTGGCCAGAGTTTTTATCAGTTTAGGCAGTAATATCAATCGTGCCGCCAATACCCGTGCCGGTATTCAGGCGCTAAGGGCTCATTATGGTGATTTACGTCTGTCATCGGTCTATGTCAGTGAAGCGGTGGGTTTTGAAGGTGACAGTTTCTATAACATGGTTATAGCCCTTAATACGAATGACGATGTACATCAGGTAGCGGCTACCTTAAGAAAAATTGAAGACGATTATGGTCGTGATCGTTCCGTGCCCAAATTTTCCTCCCGAACTCTGGATCTGGATTTGTTGCTTTATGATGATCTGGTGACTCAGGAGCAGGGCCTGCAGATACCCCGTGATGAAATATTAAAACGTGCTTTCGTGCTTTGGCCACTGGCAGAAGTTGCACCGGATCTTAAGCATCCCGTTGCAAAGAAAACATACGCTACCCTGTGGATGGAATTCGATAAGAGCAAAGAGCAGTTGCAGCCGATCGTGTTTGATTTTTAAATCTTCAGCCAGGCAGGTTGCCGGGCTCGGGGTCAAATATGGTGCCGACTCCCTTGGGTCAGTAGCAGGAAATAAAAAAAGCCCTCGAAAGAGGGCTTTTTATCAAGCTGATCTACCACCAGCCAGGTCCACCCCACCCACCTGGGTAACCATAAGGCCTGTAACCGTAACCAGGGTAACCATAAGGTCCATATCCGTAGCCGGGATAACCATAGGGACCATAGCCATAAGGGCCATAGTCATTACCATCGAACATTTCTTCTGCCCAGTACATGGGTGTCCACACGGGATACGGGTTCCATCCACCCCAGCCATTATTGCCCCACCAGGCGTAACTTGTTGTCGAAAAGAGTAACAACAGTCCTGCAATCAATAAGCTTAATCGAGTTTTCATTACTACCTCCCCAATAAAAAGTTGATAGATACCGCCGGTTAAACCTTATAACTCAAATACCATTATCTAAAAGGCCTAGAAAAAGTAAATGACAGAGGACAATAATTTCTTATTATTTTGTTAGGCTCCTGGTCAAGTTTGATTTCAATGTTTGTGTTGAGTGAAACATTATTGGCTCTGTGACACCATGTATTCAATCGCGGCTTTAAGGTCATCATCAGAACAGCTCATGCAGGTTCCTCGTTTTAGCATACTGGTGCCGGGGATGCCATTGATAGCCGATTGCAGTAAGGCATTGAAGCCTTTTTCAATGCGGGGTTTCCAGGCTGCCCTGTCACCAAGTTTGGGTGCATTCGCGGCACCACTGGTATGACAGGTAAAACAGGTTTTTTTATAAATGGCTTCGCCAGATAAAGGCTGTGTTGGGGTCACTTGTTCGGCAGTTTGTAAAGAAGTGTTTTCGATAGCCGGCGGTGTCTTGATTTCGGGCTTGATGGTTTCAGCAACGACAGGTGCTTTTTCTGCTTCCTGTATCGGCGCGGTTACCTTTTGTCTGGCAGGTTCATTGCTGTCACAGGCAATGATCAGAAACGCAAATATAGAGGTCAGCAGGATAGTTGATTTCATAATTATTTTTCGACTCATCATTGTTGTTAAAAGAAGATCACATTAAATCGCATAAACATGACTGAAACAAAATACTTTTTTAGACAGGGGACGGAGTCAACATTGACTCCGTCCCCTGTGGCTAAATATTTAAACTTCGTCCACCACATACGGGTATTACCTGGCCGGTGATGTAATCTGCATCGCGAATTAAAAAACGCACCGTGGCGGCAATGTCCTTCGGTTCGCCCTGACGTTTCAGTGCGGTGCGATCGAGAATTTCTTCACGCAGTTTGTCATCCTGTTCCATGTTGTTTTCGGGCCACATAATTGCGCCCGGTGCGACGCCATTGACACGGATTTCCGGGCCCAGTTCTTTCGCCAGTGACTGGGTCAGCATGGCCAGACCGGCCTTGGCAGCGCAGTAGACGGGGTGGTTTTTCATGGGTCGAAAGCCGTGAACATCAACGATATTAATAATATTGCCGTGACTGTCTGTGAGATAAGGTGCAGCGGCCTGTGATAAAATAACGGTGCTTTGAGGTTGCTGCCGAGCAGGTCATCCCAGTGATGTTCGGTAATGCTGCCCACCGGGGTCGGGTAAAAGGTCGAAGCATTATTGATCAGCGCATTCAGGGAACCCCAGTAGGCCGCGGCCTGTTTAACCAGCTGTTCTATTTCAGTCACGTTGAGTAAATCTGCCTGCAGGATAATGGCAGAATCATCGCGCAGGGCGTTGAGTTGATTGCACAGCGCCTGGGCTTCGTCTCTGGATGAGCGATAATGAATAACAATATTCATGCCTTCGGCGTGTAACATGCGGGAAATTTCTGCACCGATGCGTTTGGCGGCACCGGTAATCAGAGCTGTCTGGTTTTGCATGATAGAATGCCCGTTCTGTTTTTAATCAAGTTGTGGAATTGTAGCATTAATGCATAAGCTGGATTTGCCCGAACCCTCCTTTGATGAGCAGCAACACAGTGCTCGACTGGTGGAGGTTATAAAAAATGAAATCCAGGCCACGGGTGGCTGGATCGATTTTGCCCGTTATATGCAACTGGCTTTATATACGCCGGGGCTGGGCTATTATTCGGCGGGCCGACAGAAATTTGGAGAGCAGGGAGATTTCATTACGGCGCCGGAAATTTCGCCCCTGTTTTCCCGGTCCCTGGCCAATCCTGTGGCGGATATGCTGAGCATCATGCAGGGTGGTGATGTACTGGAGTTTGGCGCCGGTTCCGGTGCCATGGCAGCTGAGTGTCTTTATGTGTTAGAGCAAAAAAATGTCTTGCCGGATCGTTATCTGATTGTGGAGCTGAGTGCTGATCTTAGAGAACGGCAAAAGCAGAGCATTGCTGCCCGTGTGCCAGCGCTTATTGATCGAGTGCACTGGCTAGATCGTTTACCCGGGCAGAAGATAAACGCAGTGGTGCTGGCCAATGAGGTTCTGGATGCCATGCCGGTACAACGTTTTGTCAGAACATCCCGGGGTGTGCAGTGTATGGGGCTTGCCGTGCAGGATAATCAGCTGGTTGTTAAATTAGTTGATGGGGATGATGAGCTGGTTGAGCGGGTCGGCCATATTGAAACCCGCTTAGGCAGAAGTCTGGACGTAAATTACAGCTCCGAAATTAATTTTAATATTCAGCCCTGGTTACAATCCATTGCGGATGTGCTGAATCAGGGTGTGGTCTATCTCATTGATTATGGCTATCCGCAGCGGGAATATTATCTGCCGGAACGAACCATGGGTACTTTGATGTGTTATTACCAGCATCGTGCCCATGATGATGCGCTCTGGTATCCGGGGCTGCAGGATATCACTGCATTTGTGGATTTTACTGCGCTGGCCGATGCGGCTACGGCAGTTGGCTTTGACCTGGACGGCTATACATCACAGGCCAGTTTTTTGCTGGATGCCGGGTTGCCTGCCCTGGTTGAACAACAGATGCAGGCCGATTTGCAGCAGCATATCCGGGTAGTGCAACAAATGAAAACCTTAACCCTGCCTTCTGAAATGGGGGAGCGGTTTAAGGTGCTGGGTCTGAAAAAAAATATTGAAACAGATTTGCCAGGATTTGGTATCAGAAATAATCTGTCATATTTATAGCAATAATGAATGACAGACCCGCATTCTGCTTTTAGTATTGTGGTGCATAAAAAATGAAACAGGGTATGTAATGGATTTTATTCAAATAGTAGTGCTGGCCGTTGTTCAGGGATTAACGGAATTCCTGCCAGTCTCCAGTTCGGCGCATTTGATTCTGGTGCCGGTGCTAACCGGCTGGCAGGATCAGGGACTGGCGTTTGATGTTGCGGTGCACGTCGGAACTTTGTCAGCGGTGGTTTTATATTTCCGTAAGGAAATTATTCAAATGGCACAGTCATGGGTTAAATCGCTCAGCGGCAGAGGGTTTGATAATGACGCCAAACTGGCCTGGGCAGTTTTATTGGGCACTATTCCAGTTGGTTTATCCGGTTTATTGTTCAAGGATTTTATTGCGGAGCATTTGCGTGAACCGGTTGTTATCGCGGGAGCAACTTTGCTGTTTGGGTTGTTGTTGTGGGTTTCTGATACTAAAGGTCGACGCACACGTGATGAACATGCAATTAACTGGAAGGATGTTCTGGTGATTGGCTGTTTTCAGGCCTTGGCGCTGATTCCCGGGACGTCACGTTCAGGTGCGACCATGACGGCTGCATTGTTAATGGGTTTAACACGTCAGGCTGCGGCACGGTTCTCATTCCTGTTATCAATTCCTGTGATTGTACTGGCCGGGGGGCTGGAAACCAGGGATTATTTGCAGCATGCGACTGTTTCAGATATGCAACCATTGATGCTGGGTGCGTTGTTATCGGGTATGAGTGCTTATTTTTGTATTCATTATTTTCTCAAGTTACTTGAGCGTATTGGCATGATACCATTTGTTATTTATCGCATTATTCTGGCTGTGTTTCTTTATGTGGTGTTTGCCTGATGTC
>JAOUMX010000137.1 GCA_029881275.1 Gammaproteobacteria bacterium
TTGTTCATGGGCCTGCCCTTACGGTGCCCGTGAATTTGATGAGCACCAGAAGGTGATGAAAAAATGCACGCTTTGTGTTGATCGTATTTATGATCAGTCATTACCGGAATCAGAGCGTAAACCGGCTTGCGTGCTCTCATGCCCTACCAGTGCGCGTCTGTTTGGTGATGTGCAGGATCCGGAATCTGAAGTGTCAGTGGCGATTCGAGAAGAAGGCGGTTATCAGTTAATGCCTGAATGGGGGACCAAGCCGTCCAATCATTATTTGCCGCGGCGTAAAACCCGTCTGCATATACATGAAGATGAACTGGTTCGTGCCGATAATCCGCTTAAGAAAGAAGAGCGTAAGCCTTCTGCACCGGTGGACGAACCGACTCTCGATGATTCAACCAGCTGGTAGTCGAAATGGATCTTTTGTTCCCTGGCGGCGTTATTCAAATAGTTTTGAGTGCTCACGTACTGGAGTACGCTCCGCGCTCAAAATATTTGAATGCCCTGCCAGAAAACAAAATCTCTCATTTCTTGGAATAAGTTTAATAAATAATTTTTCACAGGGGTAATGCAATGCATCCTGCGTTTTCTGTAATTTTTTTAACGACACTGATCGGTGTTGGTCAGGGCCTGTTTCTGGCCCTGTTTACCGGACAGTCCTATGCGGCTGCGCAGTTTTTACCGGCACAAAATGGCACGGGTTTTTTTGCCATGGGCAGTTTGATTGCGTTGCTGTTTTTAATTGGTGGTTTGATCAGTTCTATATTTCACCTCGGTCACCCGGAGCGTGCCTGGCGGGCTGCAACTAAATGGCGCACCTCCTGGTTATCACGTGAAGTTATTGCGTTGCCGCTGGTTATGTTGTTTGTCTTTGCCTATGGTGTAATGCACTACATGAACTGGGATATGGTTATTTTTGTTACCAGTACCGGCGTTAAATTTAATTTAAGTTTGCTGGTCGGGGCAATTGGTTCAGCAACCGTGTTTATTCTGTTTTTATGTACGGCGATGATTTATGCGGCGATCAAGTTTTTACAGGAATGGTCAAGTCCGTTAACCATTGTTAATTACCTGTTGCTGGGAACGGCATCAGGATTTACTCTGGCGACAGCTTTTTCCTTATATACAGCGCCAGAACTGGTAGATTTCTTTGGTGTCTGGGCAATTATCATTACCGTCATGGCATTTATTACCCGCAGTGCATCATTGATTCGTAATGCACGTATTAAATATAAATCATCCATACAAACGGCGATTGGTGTACGTCATAACCAGATTGTGCAAAAAGCCCAGGGTGCTATGGGTGGTTCATACAATACCCGCGAATATTTTCATGGGAAAACGGCCATGTTTCTGAAATCTATTAAATGGGTGTTTATGATACTGGTTTTTCCAGTGCCAATTATTTTGTTATCTGCGGGAATGGATGACGGTAACGGTAGTGTTTTGCTGGCTGCGTTTTTAGTTCAGTACACGGGCTTGCTGGCAGAACGCTGGTATTTCTTTGCCCAGTCAAATCATCCGCAGAATATTTATTACCAAACTGTGTAATACATCAAAACAGGTCAATCGCTGGCCTGTTTTTTTTCTCTGTGTTGTGTAATATGGCGCAACAGTTTCAGGTGGTGTTTTTAAGCTGCCTGGACATCTCTCTTATTATCAGGAAAAGACATGCTAAGAAAATTTACTACCATTATGAGTTTAATGATCCTGTCTACTCAGCTTCAGGCTGAAGGTTTTGATATCCGACTGGCGAATGAAACTGCAGAGGTTAATTATCTAACTGAATCCTCTACCTTCGGTTATGGTGGTGTGGATATGGGGTTTGGACTGTTTTTTAATGAAGCTGATGATTTTATGATTAGTGGTTCGGCAATGGTGGCCGGGAACAGTGCGGGCAATAATCGTTCCTTGCAGTTTGGTGTGGGTGCCAAGCTGGCTATGATTGCCCTGAATCAGGGTAATCTTGATGAAGATGTTGGCGCGCTGGCAATTGGTCTTCAGGCGCGTTATCTGTTTCCTTCTGCAACGCCCGTGGCACTTCTGGCAGAAGGTTTTATAGCGCCACGTGTGGTAAGTTTTAGCGGTGCCGAGCAGTACAGGGAGTATCGTCTGGCCATAGAGCTGGAAGTGACGCCGAGTGCAAGAGCCTATATCGGTTATCGTAAGATGGAAGTTGATCTGGAAAATATTAATCCAGATATTGAAATTGATGATCACGCGCATCTGGGTATTAAAGTCGAGTTTTAATATTGATAGTGTTCAGGTGTCTATTAATTAAAGGGCGGATTAACCGCCCTTTAATATTTGTGATACTGGAAATTAGCCTTTTGAGTTGATATTAAAAGAGCAGGATTATGAACAACATAAATAGATTACTGGAAATTATGGCCGCTTTGAGAGCGCCGGATACCGGTTGCCCATGGGATATTAAGCAGACATTTGAAACCATCGTGCCCTATACGCTGGAGGAGGCTTATGAGGTGGCTGATTCCATTGAGCGGGGTCAGATGGATGAGCTTAAGGATGAGCTGGGGGACCTGCTGTTTCAGGTGGTTTTTTATGCGCAGATGGCAAAAGAGCAGGGGCTGTTCGATTTTGACGATGTTGTGGCGGCCATTAATGACAAGCTGGTACGCCGTCATCCCCATGTTTTCGCGGGTGTCGAGTATAAAAATGAGAAAACCCTGAATGAAGCCTGGGAAACGGCAAAATCGAATGAGCGCGATCAGAAGTCAGAGGCCGCTCAGGCGTCCATTCTGGAGGGTGTAGCCATGGCGCTACCCGCATTAAAAAGAGCGCAGAAGCTACAGAAAAGAGCAGCCAGGGTGGGATTTGACTGGCCAGATGTCACGCCCGTCTGGGAAAAACTGGATGAAGAGATTAATGAGTTGCGACAGAGTGTAGTGCAGCAGGATAAAGCGTGTGTTTTTGAAGAAGTGGGTGATCTGTTATTTAGCTGTGTTAATCTGGCTCGTCATTTAGGTGTTGATGCAGAGCAGGCATTGAAACAGGGTAATGCCAAATTTATTAAGCGATTCAGTCATATAGAGGATCAATTAAAACAGCAGGATAAACCCATACAGGAGTGTAAGATTGATGAGCTGGAACGTCTATGGCAGGCGTCTAAGCAGTCAGTTTGAGATTAATGGCCCTACTTTCAGGGGTTTAAAATTAAAAAAATTTGGTTCAGAATACAAATATCAAATAAACATTTCACCTAAATGATTTCCTGCGGTTTGTCACTGAGCATGATTTATGGAAAGCTCTTTCAGGAAGTTGCCGATCTCAATGACATGCCGCCGGGTTATAGCTGGAGCATGCTTTTATTATGAAGATTGAGTTAAGTTCACCGCGCACGCTAATCGTACTGGCGTCATCTTCAGTTTTGTTAGGGGTCATTATCGGCGTTGCGATATCTTTTCTGGGTAATACTGACGTGACTGTAGAGCATAAAGAAACAGTTCAGGTTGAGGCCGTTAAGAATGAGCCTAAGCCGCTGACACAACAGGAATTAGATGATTTACATTCATCCTGGTTATTCAGTACATCGGAAGAATCCGCAGTGCTGGTTGATTCAGAGAATGGTTTTAAGACAATCACCATCGGAGAATAATATTTATCCGGTATTTTTCGCTTGCACAACCGCTTAAGGAAAAGCATATAATTACACGATGTACGAAGAGCATTTTGGGCTAACAGACTCACCTTTTTCGATTGCACCTGACCCGCGTTATCTCTATATGAGTGAGCGGCATCGGGAAGCTTTGGCTCATCTGGTCTATGGATTGAATTCTGAAGGGGCATTTATTCTGTTATCCGGGGATGTCGGTACCGGTAAGACCACGGTAAGTCGCTGCCTTCTTGAGCAGATACCAGAGCAGACAAATCTGGCGCTGGTGCTTAATCCCAAGGTCAGTGCTCAGGAGTTACTTGATACCATCTGTGATGAATTAGGTATTGTTTATTCAAAAACGCATTCCAGTATTAAACATCGTGTCGATCTGATAAATCTTTTTCTGTTAAGAAGTTTTGCTGAGGGGAAAAGGACGGTTGTTTTAATCGATGAAGCACAGAATCTGGATATTGAAGTGCTAGAACAGTTACGTTTGTTAACTAATCTGGAAACTAACGAACATAAACTGCTGCAGATTATTTTGCTTGGTCAACCGGAGTTGCTTGATATTCTGTCGCAGCCCGAATTATCTCAACTGGCACAACGTATTACCGCACGTTATCACCTGTCCCCTTTAAATCAGAATGAACTGAATACCTATGTGTCACATCGGCTGGGCGTTGCAGGATGTCATCGCTCTGTGTTTTCAAAATCAGTATTGAAAACATTATTCAGATTAAGTCGCGGTATACCCCGCCTGGTAAATGTGCTTTGTGATCGTGCTTTGCTGGGTGCTTATGTGCAGAACAAACAGTATGTTGATAATCGAACATTAGAAAAAGCAGCAAAAGAAGTGTTTGGTGAACACAAACGAAATACCCATAAGGCATCATCATGGTTGAAAAGATTATGGCTCTACCCAGTGTATCTAACTGCGTTCGCTGGTCTGACTGTTACTTTATATTTAAATTATCAATCACTGGTTGATGAGAACGATAGAATTACGGCTCAATTAGAAGCCGTTCAGGCGCAAGAAAAAAAGACAGAAGCCGATCTGCAGAGAAAAGAACAGACATTAATCTGGCCAGATGAGACAGTGCGTTTGCGCACAAATTCACTAGCATATCAGTCATTGTTTCTGCGCTGGAATATGAACTATCAGCCGATGGAAAACGGTACGCCCTGTTTTTATGCGCAGACAAAAGGGCTTAGTTGTATGGAAAGTAATGGTGATATTGGTTATCTGCGCTCGCTTAACAGGCCGGCTGTCCTGTCACTTTATGATGGTAAGGGTAATGTTTATTATGCGACATTAATTCAGCTGGATGATCAACAGGCTAGAGTGGATTTTGCTGGAAATGAACAGATTATTTCTGTGCAACAGCTGGAAAAGTTCTGGCAGGGTGATTTTGTATTGTTGTGGAATAAACCTCCCGGATATGAATTATCGATCAAGCCAGGATATCAGGGTGAAGAAGTTCGTTGGTTAACAAAAAAACTGAATCAGATTAATCAAACAAATTTACTGCCAGAAACAACAGTATATCAGACGGATTTAGTTGAAATTATTAAACAGTTTCAATTGAGTCAGGGAATAGAAGCGGATGGAATAGTTGGTGAAATGACCTTGATTCATATTAATGATGCAACAGGTTTTAGTGCTCCAGTGCTGGGTAAGAGAAGCTAATGTCATATATTCTTGAAGCATTAAAAAAATCTGATGAGAAGCGAAGACAGGGTGATGTACCTGATTTGCAAACGGTGCATATGTCTATTCCCGTTGATACTCAGCAGGCGCGTTGGCCTTATATTGTGATTATCATATTACTTATGGGTCTTGTTTTTTTGCTGGGCTGGATGAGGCCCTGGCAGGTGTCTATTCAGGCAGATTCTCAGATTAAACGTTCGGCAATAGAAGATAAATCAGTTGTTGCCAAAACAGTGCAAGATGAACCTGTAGAGGTCGAAAAGGTAGCCGAAACCAGACCAGTAGTCATTGCAAGTAGTGAGCCTGTGACAAAAAAAATAATAGATAATGCAGGTGCTCAGCTTGTATACAAAAAGCAGGAAGCAGAGTTGCAGAACGTCCCCCATTTGGAGGAGTTGCTTGAGTTGTTGCAGAAGGCGATACCGGATATGTCATTTGCAGGCCATGTATATTCCAGTAACCCTGTGCAGCGCTCGGTGATTATCAATGGTTATGCCATGGGGGAAGGCGATATGATTGTTGATGGCCTGAGAATTGAGCAGATTACACGCAAAGGTGTTATTTTTGATTATCGTTCACAGTTATTTAGAATTGATATTCTACAAGACTGGTCTTTTGACTAGCGAAATCTCCAGTATCAGGATTGGTTTTTTATTTTTTACTTCATAGAACTAATAATCAGTATCTTAATAAAAATAGACTATAGTTTATATATTCAAAAACCCATTAAAAAGAATGGGGAAATAATACCGGGTTATTACTATGGCGAAGATACTGGTTGTTGATGATTCAGCGACACAATTACAATCACTGACTAAATCACTGCAAAAACATGGACATAATGTCCTGACTGCCGTCGATGGGTTACAGGCAGTTGAGATAGCTACCAATGAATTGCCTGATATTATTCTCATGGATGTGGTTATGCCGAATCTCAATGGGTTTCAGGCGACCCGCCAAATAACGCAAGGTAGTAAAACCAGTCATATCCCCGTTATTATGCTATCAGGTAAAGATCAGGAAACAGATAAGGTCTGGGCGCAGAGGCAGGGGGCAAAAGGTTATTTTATCAAGCCACCAAATGAGAGTGAGTTGCTCGATACGATTAATTCATTACTGGCAGGTTAATTAATTTCCTGAGAATTATCTATAATCCTGTTTAGAACTTGAACCGGGGGAAGTCATGTCTACAGGATTAACAGTTTTACTGGTTATTATCGTTGTTTTTATTTTGTATGTGGTTGTTATATTTAACTCGCTTGTTTCATTATTAAATAGAGTTAAGAATGCCTTTTCACAGATTAATGTTCAGTTACAAAGACGTCACGAACTTATTCCAAATCTGGTAGAAACAGCCAAAGCCTATATGAGTCATGAGAAAGAAACGCTAACGGCTGTTATCGAAGCACGTAATCAGGCAAAAGCAGCAACTGAAGCTGCTGCAGCTCATCCGGAAAATGCATCGGCTATAAAACAGTTAATGAAGGCTGAAACAGCATTGACAGGATCGCTGGGTCAGTTCTTTGCGTTATCAGAGAATTATCCTGAAATCAAAGCAGATCAGACCATTAGTGAATTGATGGAAGAATTAACATCGACTGAAAATAAAGTATCATTTTCACGACAGGCATATAATGATGCAGTCATGAATTACAATACGTACAGGGAACAGTTTCCTAATTTTATCGTTGCAAATGCCACGAATTTTAAAGCTGCAACTTCTTTTAATCTTGCCTCCGTTGATTATAAAAAGCCGGTCAAAGTTTCATTTTAGTTAACAATAACCACCATAGTCGTCATGGATTTTTTTAAACATCAGGATC
>JAOUMX010000138.1 GCA_029881275.1 Gammaproteobacteria bacterium
TGAGCGTATTATGGATGTTGAAGCAAAAGATTTGCATCAACGTGTGCCGGTTATTCTGGGTTCGCGTAACGAGGTTGCCAAGGTGGTTGAGTATCATTTGAAGGATGAAGATGCGGCGTAAGTTGCAATGATATTCGATGGTGATAAAAGGCCGGACATTGTCCGGCTTTTTTTATGCACGAATTTTAATTATTACGAGTACAGTGAAGTCATCTTGAGCTTGATGCAGGTTTATGTCCTGCTTGTTACAAAGATAAAAGGTAAAAAAGAGATTATTTTGTAGAACGATAAAACCATATTTAATGAGTTGTAAAATCAACTGGATTTTGACGGGTATTTGTCTGAAATACTTTACAGTATTAATAGATTGGATTGCATGCTGAGTAATCTAAGTGTATTGATTATTATAGATTAAACAAAAGCAGGTATGATTCTTGTATCGTAGTAGGTGTTAAATTCTGCTGCTGTATTAATAGCCAACATGTTAAATAAACAGGGAAATAAAATGAAAAAAAATATTAATAAAATAATGTGTACAGCAGTATTGGCAACAGCTTTCCCCATTGTCTCTCAGGCAGCAGTGATAACATTTGATTTTACCGGACGGTTGGTTGTGGCGGGACCCAATGGTGAGGTTATGGTAAATAATGATCAGACATATACTCCAATAGCCGCATCATTAACATATGATACCGTGACAGGATTTGGTAGTAGTAATTTGTCCATTAGCATGAGTGATCCATTCTGGGGTACGCCGGCAACATTTCATGACATATCAATGAATCGTGTGGCGGGTACCAATTTGATCAATGGTGAGGTGCTGGTGGATTGGGGTGTTAATTATGATATGTCAATGCATGTAGAGTGGGATGCAACAGGTTTATTTAATGCGATTGATTTTGGTTTGCAGGCTGGTGATAAATTAAGTGGAACTAATTTATACCGTGATAGTAATAATGATGGAACGTGGGATGTAAGTGAATGGGTAATGGATATTGGAAGTTCGACACCATATTCTGATATTTTGCAGTTAAGCAGTTTTGCTTATCAATCAGATCAGGGGCCTGCGCCAATGGCGGCGACTTCAAATAGTGCGGGTTTTGATGACACCACCCCATTTCCCGGCATACGAGGTTATCTGGATATTGGCAGTGGTAATAGCATGTATGTGACTTCAGTTTCAGCCGTACCTGTTCCAGCAGCAGTCTGGTTGTTTAGTTCTGGTTTAATTGGCCTGATTGGTTTTGCCAGGCGTAAAGCAGCATAAGTTGTATTGATCTGTTAGAAACAAAAAAGCCGAACATAAGTTCGGCTTTTTTGTGGGTGAAAGTTTGCTAACCTAAAAGTTAATAACTACCCAGTCCCATTTTGATATAACCGGTAGGACATACATCCTGACAGATATGACAGCCAACACATTTGGCATAATCGGTATCAACATAACGGCCAATGGCATGCTGGTCTTTTTTGACTTTGAAAATCGCATCCTGTGGGCAGAAGATAACGCAGTTGTCACATTCGAAGCACATGCCGCAGCTCATGCAGCGATCCGCTTCTTTGCGTGCTTTTTCTTCGCTTAATACTTTGAAGCGTTCTTCGAAGTTGCTTAATACCTGGGTGGCATTGAGTTCGACTTCATCACGGTTGTTGATTTCATTGTAATCAAAATGACCCAGGTAGAGTTCATCTGTGCCAATGATTTCAGATTCTGAACGGTCTTCGTAATTATGAATCGCAAACTTGGCTTCAAAAGTACCCCGGGTTTCCTGTTTGTTATATTGCTCAGGAGACAGGTTGCGACGTGCCAGTTCTTCGCTGATGCTGAAATGATGAGTATCGATTTTTGGACGTTTGGATATTTCCTGTCCTTGCAGATAGTCATGAATACTTTCAACTGCAATCGAAGCCTGACCTATGGCAGTGGTTAACAGGTGTGGGCGTACTGCATCGCCGGCAACGAATTCGCCTTCCTGTCCCATAACCTGATATGTGGCAGTTGAGTCGATCAGGTTACGGCCGTTATTTAAATATTCAAGGCCTGAATAATCACCCTGCTGACCGGTTGCGCCGACAATCATGGTGCATTCGATTTCATAAGCCTGATCTTCTTTAACCGTCATCTGGCCATTTTCGATTACAACCGGTGCCACTTTCAGTGCGCGGGCACGACCGTTGGCATCCAGCATGACTTCCAATGGTGAAAGACTGTCACGAATAGTGACGCCTTCATCGATAACGGCTTTCAGCTCGTGAGGTGTGCAGGGCGCTTCAGAAATAGGTCGACGATAAATAATTGAGACATCGGCAGGTTTGCGTTTGGCTGCCATGGCTGGATCATGAACGGTTTTACCGAGAATAACATTTTCTGGCAGATCGTCTTCTTTGGCATCATCAATATGGCCGATACGTTTGGCTACTGCGACCACGTCCATGGCTGAGTCACCGGCGCCTATGACCAGAATGGGGCCGGAGATATACTGTAATTTACCTGTATTGAAAGCACGCAGGAATGCCATGGCATCAGTACAGTTAGGCGCATTTTCACCGCCGGGTACGGGTACGCCGCGACCGTGTGGTGTGCCAACGCCCCAGAAAATGGCATCATAATTTTTGTTCAGGTCTTCAACTGAGACGTCGCGGCCAACACGGGTGTTGTTTTTAACCTCAACACCCATATCAATAATGCGCTGAATTTCTGCGTTGAGTACATCTCTGGGTGTACGGTAACCGGGGATGCCGTAGACCATCATGCCGCCAAGTTTTTCGTATTCTTCAAATAAAGTGACGCCATGGCCCAGCAGGCGCAGGAAATAGGCGGCAGCCAGACCGGCCGGGCCACTACCGATAACAGCTACTTTTTTGCCAGTGTCAGCACCAGCGGCTGGCAGGCGGGTGTTATTTTCTATTGCCCAGTCGCCAATGTACTGTTCAATGGAATTAATACCGACGTAGGTTTCCAGTTCATTGCGGTTACAGCCTGTCTGGCAGGGTGCCGGACAAACACGGCCCATTACCGCAGGGAAGGGGTTGGATAAGACCATGCGCTGGAAAGCGTATTCCTGCCATTGCAGTCCTTCCGGTGGTGTATCTATGCCACGGACGATGGATAACCAGCCGCGTATATCATGTCCCGATGGACAGCTGCCCTGACAGGGCGGGGTTTTGTGTATATAAGTCGGGCAGGAATAAGACTCACCGATGCTCATGGGTTCCTGACTCCATGTTTTTTTGATGTCTCTATCGGTGGTGGTACGGTCTCTATCTTCGAATCGACGATAGGTGAAGTTTGATTCAGCCACTTTATTGCCCTTTTAAGCGCGATTGACGCGGTATTTACTATCTAAAATGAGACGCGTAAATATATTAGAACGGGGTCAATTATTCAACCGTTAATCACTATAACTTTAGTCCTATAAATGGCTTTCTTAGCTTGATCTGTCGGGCTTTTTAGGGGGATTGGGCTGCGAGGTATTTATTTTGTTATCAGCGGAGTTAGTACAGGGGGCTGTTGAGGCCCTGGGGGTTATTTTTTAGCAAATTTTTCTGTGTATTGTTCAGCCAGTTTTTTTGCCTGCTGCTGTTCTGCTTTTTTCAGGCTGTGGTAGGCGTAGGATTCATTCAGCTTTGCATTTTCCAGGCCCTGTTTGGCGGCCAGATGAAACCAGGCATAGGCGATGACCGGGTCTTTTCCGGTACCCAGCCCCTGAAAATACATTCTTCCCAGATTGGCCTGGGCATCGGCTTCGCCTTTTCTGGCTGCCTTGTCATACCAGTTGAAGGCTTCCTGATAATCTTTAGGGATGCCAATGCCATGTTCATGGATATAACCGAGGTTGAACTGGGCGCCGGCATGATCCTGTAGTGCGGCCTGATAAAACCAGCGCAGCGCCAGTCCATGATCCTGAGGCAGACCAAAACCGTTAGCATACAGAACGGCCAGATTATATTGTCCGTGTTTATTATTCTGATCGGCAGAGCGGCGAAACCATTTTTCAGCCTGTTGATAGTCCTGTGTGACTCCCTGGCCCTGGGCGTAGAGTTTGCCGAGTTTGGCCTGGGCATCGGCATCACCTTTTTCTGCAGCACGATTAAACCAGTACAGGGCTTCATCAAGGTTCTGGCTAATACCGCGGCCTTCGCTGTACATGATGCCGAGATTAAACTGGATTTCTGTATCACCGGCTTTGGCAACAGGCAGCCATAGATGAATGGCTTCAGCGTAATGCCCCTGCTTATAGGCATTAAGGCCGTCTTCACGGGCACCGGCCAGGGCAGTTTCGGTGATAATTAAGCACAGCAGGCAGGTGAAGCCATATTTTATGAAAGTGCGCATTAACAGAGTTCTAGTTGGGTTGCTTTGCATAATAGTCTAGTACCTGCTGAATGAAAGTCTCCCTGTGTTGTTCATGCTCGAGCCGGGTTTCATCGGTTATCGGTAACGCCGGATATTGTTTGATTACCGAGTCAGCAAACAGACCAGAATTATTATCGGCGATGATCTGCTGGTTATTGAATACGGGGATGTGATCGAGTCCGCAGCTGGGCGATCGGCTTTTGAAAACATAACCACTGATGTGAGTGAGCGATAATAGTTTTGTTGAGCAGTAGTGATGCATGATATCAGTGATATTTATTGAGCTGTCATCCCGACCGGTCATGTGTGGCTGTCGCGGATCCCCCGTTAGCTGGACAGCGGGGCGAGGTACGCCGAGTCCGATCTCTGTTTCCGGGCAAACGGGCAGCAGGTTGAAATGGGCTTCCAGTTGCTGGCAGAGTTCAGGGTAGTGTTTTATTTTTCCGTCATAGCGAACAGGCTGTCCAAGAATGCAGCTGCTAATGGCAATAATGGGGCGATCCGTCATTAGATAGGATCGCTTATTCTATTGCGCCCATTTTAATGGCGCGTGCACGGGATCGGTTGGCTTTTACAGCGCGATCTCCGGCATCCCATCCGGGCATGGTCTCTGGCCAGCCAAAACTGTGTTGCACGACCAGTTCGCATAACAGTTTAATATGATCTTCGCTGTCATTGAGTGCCGGGATGTAGCCAAAATCCTGGCCGCCAGATTGAAGAAAATACTGGCGATTTTCCATGTCGATTTCTTCCAGAGTTTCCAGGCAGTCAGCTGAAAAACCGGGGCAGATAACATCAACAGTTTTGATGCCGTTGCGGGCCAGTTCTTTCAGGGTCAGGTCGCAATATGGCTTAAGCCATTCTTCTTTACCAAAGCGGGACTGAAAGACCACCTGCCATTGATCATCTTTGAGTGACAGTTTTTCGGCCACCAGGCGAGCTGTTTTCTGGCAGTGGCAGAAGTAAGGGTCACCGCGATCAAAATAGCGCTGGGGTATGCCATGAAATGAAAACAGTAATTTTTCCGGGATACGCTTTTTGGTTTCCCAGAAATTCTGAATGCTTTTTGCCAGTGCCTCAATATACAGTGGGTGATCGTGATAGGAATTGATAAAGCGAATATCCGGTAACCAGCGCCAGCGATGAAACTGTGACGTCATGGCGTCGAATACAGATGCGGTGGTGGTTGAAGAATACTGCGGGTACATGGGCAAAATCAGAAAACGTTGCGCACCGGCTTTGCGTAAACCTCTTAATCCATCGGCGATGGAAGGGCTGCCATAACGCATGGCATAGTCGACATGAAGATTGCCGCGGATTTTTTTCTGTAAACGTTTTTCTACCTGCTGAGCCAGTGTTCTAGAGGTGGCGACCAGTGGCGCCCCCTGATCGGTCCAGATTTTCTGGTATTTTTTTGCGACTTTGGATGGCCGTATTCTTAAAATGATGCCGTGTAATATTAACCACCACAGTGGGCGTGCAACATCAACAACGCGAAGATCCCAGAGAAATTCAGCAAGGTATTTTCTGACTGCTTTGGCGGTTGGTTCTTTTGGCGAACCAAGATTGACTAATAAAATGCCGATCCGTTCCTGAGGTCCGTGCAGATGTTTGAAAATTTTCTTTTTAACCATATTTTTCGTCATTGTTATTATTCTAATAGGTATGTAGATTAATTAATCTTATAATACTTATGTTAATTTAAAATGTTTTTGATGATAGCCTAGAGTGTATCTCATAGTCATGTCTGTAGTGTGTTTCTCAAGTTTTGTCATATTTCTACCCACATCATAGCAGGAGTTGAAGAATGCCAATACGTCTGGCAGTACCGAATGAAATTGTTCCCGGAGAACGTCGTATTGCACTGGAGCCAGGTGTTGCAAAGCGCCTGCTGGATATGGGTGTGGATGTCTGTATGGAAAGAGGCGCAGCTTTATCAGCGCATTTTCCTGATTCTGCATTTGAAGGTGTCAGAATAATTGATACCCCGGAAGAACTGTACAAAGATGCAGATATGATCTTCAAAGTTCAGCCACCAACACTGGCAGAGCTGGATATGATCAAGGACGGCGCCATTGTTGTCGGTTTTTTGCAGCCTCATACTAATAAGGCTGTGACGGAAAAAATGTGTGAAAAACAGTTAGTGGGTTTTGCAATGGAGCTGGTGCCACGCATCAGTCGTGCACAATCCATGGATGCGTTGTCATCACAGGCGGCCATTGCCGGATATAAAGGTGTGCTCATGGGGGCCGATCTGGCCAGTGTGTTTTTTCCCATGTTAACCACGGCAGCAGGTACCATTCGTCCCGCTAAAGTACTGGTCATTGGTGCAGGTGTTGCAGGATTGCAGGCGATTGCCACCGCCAGACGACTGGGGGCTGTGGTTGAAGCCTATGATGTACGTGCCGCGACCCGTGAACAATGCGAATCTCTGGGGGCCAAGTTTATTGATACCGGTGTCTCGGCCGATGGTGAAGGCGGCTATGCCCGTGAGTTGACCGATGAAGAAAAACAGCAACAGCAGAATGTGCTGGCCGAGCATGTTTCAAAATCTGACGTAGTGATTTCAACGGCGGCCATTCCCGGCAAACCCTCACCTAAAATTATTACTGCTGAGATGGTGGCCCGAATGAAAGTGGGTGCTGTGATTGTGGATCTTGCGGCAGAAGGTGGTGGTAATTGTGAATTATCGGAACCGGGCCATACCATTGATTTCGAAAGCCGTGTCACCATTCATGCGCCATTGAATGTTGCCAGCCAGACGCCGGTACATGCC
>JAOUMX010000022.1 GCA_029881275.1 Gammaproteobacteria bacterium
TCTGAAAAACATGCCAATTTTATAATTAATACGGGTAATGCCACTGCTAAAGATGTTGAGCAATTAATTTTTCATGTGCAGAAGACGGTTCAGGATTTGCAGGGCATTATTCTTCTGCCCGAAGTTAAAATTGTTGGAGAGTTTGCTTGATGGCAAATGATTTTGGAAAAGTAGCTGTGCTGATGGGCGGCTGGTCTGCAGAGCGTGCTGTGTCACTCAATAGTGGGCAGGCTGTTTTGGCAGCTTTACGAAACCAGGGTGTTAATGCTCACGGTATAGACGTTGACAGAAATATTGTTAAAAAATTAACAGACGATAACTTTGATTGTGTTTTTAACATATTGCATGGTCGTGGTGGTGAAGATGGCGTCATTCAGGGGTTGCTGGATATAGTGCAAATCCCTTATACAGGTTCAGATGTGCTGGGCTCCGCACTGGCTATGGATAAATTACGGACAAAACAATTATGGAAAGGGGTGGGTTTGCCAACTCCTGATTATCAAATACTCAATAGTGAAGATGACTGCAAGATTGCTGTGCAAAGGCTTGGCTTACCGCTAATGATTAAACCAGTGCTGGAAGGTTCAAGTATTGGTATGAGCAAGGTTAATTCTGTGGATGATATTAATGCTGCGTGGCAGGTCGCAAAACAATGCGAAGGCATTGTAATAGCCGAAAAGTTTATTCAAGGTCGTGAATATACTGCGGCTATTCTAGGCGAAAAAGTATTGCCAATGATACGCCTGGAAACACCAAGAGATTTTTATGACTACAAGGCTAAGTACGATGATGAAGGTACACGTTATCATTGTCCCTGTGGTTTGAGTGATGAGCATGAAGAAAAATTATCGGCACTAATGTTTTCAGCTTTTGAATCGGTAGGTGCAACTGGCTGGGGACGTGTTGATTTTATGCTGGATTATGACGACCAGCCCTGGTTGATAGAGGTAAATACCGTGCCAGGAATGACGGACCATAGTTTGGTACCAATGGCTGCGAAACAGGCGGGCATGAGTTTTGATGAGCTGGTAATCGAGATTTTAAAAGGAGCGATGATCTGATGGCTGCTCGTAGACAGGCTGTGATAACCAGTGATAAGAAAACGAAAAAAAAATCATGGATTAAAAATATTCTGAGCATTATAAAAATCAGACAGATGATTTATATTGCGATTTTTATATTGGTTGTGGCAGGGGTTGTAGTCGGGTATGAAAGATTTGGGCAAATGGATATATTGCCTATTGAAACTGTAGAAATTGAGGGCGAGTTTAAGTATTTATTGACTGATGATTTAAAGCGATATGCATTGCCAAAAATTAATGGTGGTTTTTTTTCTGTTAAGTTAGAGGCTATAAGAGAATCGTTATTATTGCTGCCTTGGGTAGAAGATGTTTCAATTCATCGTCAATGGCCTCAGGCCTTACGTTTGCGTGTAATGGAAAAGCAACCTGTTGCGTATTGGGGTGATCAGGGGTATGTCAGTGCAAAGGGAGAGCTGTTTGAGCCGGAAGTTATTAATAAAGAACTTGGGCTTCCTTTGCTGGTTGGTCTGGATGGCCAGCATACTTTAATGCTAAAGGAGCTGAGTGGTATGCAGTTGTTAATAGCCGAGTTAGGTATGCATGTTTTAAAAATAAAACAGGATGCGAGACGTTCATGGACATTGGTTTTGTCTTCTGGCATTGAGCTGCGTTTAGGGCGAAACAATATATACGAGCGATTGCAGCGTTTTGTGGATGTTTTTGATCAGCATCTCAAAAAACAGGAAAGTAAAATTAAGTATATAGATATGCGTTATACCAATGGGTTTGCAGTTGCATTTGATGATCAGGTAACGCAGAGCCGGGGAGCATAATAACATGACTAAAAGATCTGATAAAAATCTGATTGTAGGCCTGGATATAGGGACTTCAAAAGTGGTAGCAATTGTTGGTGAGATTACCAGTAGTGGCGAAATTGAAATTGTTGGTTTAGGTTCTCACCCATCACGGGGTTTAAAAAAAGGTGTTGTGGTTAATATTGAATCAACCGTTCAGTCTATTCAACGAGCTGTAGAAGAAGCAGAATTAATGGCGGGTTGTCAGATTAATTCGGTATATGCAGGTATTGCAGGTAGTCATATTAAAAGTATTAATTCGCATGGCATCGTTGCTATAAAGGATCGAGAGGTAAGTGAGTCGGATCTTGATCGTGTAATTGATGCCGCACGTGCTGTTGCTATTCCGGCTGATCAACGCATTCTGCATATTTTACCACAGGAATTTATTATTGATGATCAGGAAGGTATTCGCGAACCTATAGGAATGTCAGGGGTTCGTCTTGAAGCAAAAGTGCACCTTGTTACAGGTGCTGTAGGTGCCGCGCAGAATGTTATTAAATGTGTGCGTCGCTGTGGTCTGGAAGTTGATGATGTCATTCTGGAACAATTGGCATCGAGTTATTCGGTACTAACTGAAGATGAAAAAGAGCTGGGAGTCTGTCTGGTTGATATTGGCGGCGGTACAACTGATATAGCTGTATTTGCAGATGGCGCTATTAGACATACAGCGGTTATTCCCATCGCGGGTGATCAGGTTACCAATGATATTGCTGTTGCCTTAAGAACGCCTACACAGTATGCGGATGAAATAAAAATTAAATATGCCTGTGCACTAAGGCAGCTTGCTAATCCGGATGAAACGATTGAAGTACCCAGTGTGGGAGACAGAGCACCACGTAAATTATCACGACAGACTTTGGCAGAAGTAGTTGAACCAAGATATGACGAATTGCTAAGTCTTGTTCAGGCTGAATTACGTAAAAGTGGTTTCGAAGATATTATTGCTGCCGGTATTGTTTTAACTGGCGGTAGTTCAAAAATGGAAGGTGTGATAGATCTGGCTGAAGAAATATTTCATATGCCGGTTAGATTAGGCGTTCCACAATATGTTAGTGGATTATCTGATGTGGTACGCAATCCTATTTTTGCCACAGGTGTTGGATTGTTATTGTTTGGAAGTCAGCATCAACATACCGGTAGTCGTTATTTCTCAGTCGAGGGGGGGGTAAAAGGCTTGTTGGAAAGAATGAAGAGTTGGTTTCAGGGTAATTTTTAATAATTACATGAAGATGATTAATAAATAATTAATTAAAGTTGTATTGTGTTGGTTTGCACGAGCAACATTAATTTACTTGTATACAAAAATTATAAATGAGGAGAATTAGCCATGTTTGAATTGATGGATTCGGTAGCCCAAGATGCCGTCATCAAAGTCATCGGAGTTGGTGGCGGTGGAGGCAATGCAGTGCAGCATATGGTTGCCAGCGGTATAGATGGTGTGGATTTTATCTGCGCTAATACGGATGCTCAGGCGTTAACCAAAGTGCATGGTGCTATGTCATTACAATTAGGTGGAAACATCACCAAAGGACTGGGTGCAGGTGCCAACCCTGATGTGGGTCGTCAGGCAGCACTTGAAGATCGTGAACGTATTCAGGAAGCTATCATGGGTGCGGATATGGTTTTTGTCACTGCCGGAATGGGTGGTGGAACAGGAACGGGTGCTGCACCGATTGTTGCACAAATTGCGCGTGATATGGGAATACTGGCCGTTGGTGTAGTAACCAAGCCTTTTGTTTTTGAAGGTGCTAACCGTATGAAGGTGGCTATGCAGGGGATTAGTGAATTAAGCCAGCATGTCGATTCATTAATTACCATACCAAATGATAAATTACTGAGTGTATATGGACGTGATTTTGATTTGATGAACGCCTTCAAGGGTGCAAATGATGTGCTTCATAACGCAGTGCAGGGTATTACTGAGCTGATAACCCACCCTGGTGTTATCAACGTGGATTTTGCGGATGTGCGTACAGTTATGTCGCAAAATGGCATGGGCATGATGGGGTCGGGTGTTGCTTCTGGTGTTGATAGAGCAAGAGAAGCCGCCGAGGCTGCTGTTGCCAGTCCGTTATTAGAAGATGTTAATATTTCAGGCGCTCGTGGTATTCTGGTGAATGTAACGGGTACCAATTTAACATTGGGTGAATTTGAAGATATTGGCGCTATTATCAGTGCATTTGCTTCTGAAGAAGCGGTTGTGGTGATGGGTACGGCGATAGATGATTCATTAGAGAATGATTTGCGTGTGACAGTCGTAGCTACTGGACTTGGACATCAGATTTCAGCGGCGCAGCATAAACAGATGAAAGTGGTTAGACGTAATAGCAATGGGGAACTGGACCTGGACGAGCTGAGTAAGCCGACTATTCAAAGACGAAAAGCAGCAGGTCATGATCTGAATATTTCAGAAGTATTTGATGATGATATGCTGGACATTCCTGCATTTTTACGTCGACAGGCTGATTGATTTGATGAAATAAGTAAGCGAGTTATAGTTTTTGTGTATTGATTCAAAGTCCATATAAGAATATATGCACTATAATCTCATCATTATGGGGCAAAAAAGCGTTTATATAGCGTTAAATCTATGTATAATCGCTGGGCTTTGGGTTAGATAACCAATTTTATACAGGAAATAGACTTGATTCGTCAACGCACACTTAAAAATGTAATACGCGCAACTGGTGTAGGACTGCATACGGGCAGTAAAGTCTATCTGACTTTGAGACCCGCTCCTGTTGATACTGGCGTGGTTTTTCGTCGTGTTGATCTTGATGAGCCTGTCGATATCCGGGCTACAGCTGAAAATGTTGTGGATACCAATTTATCCACAACTCTGGGTGAAAATGGCGTCCGTGTCGCGACTGTCGAACATCTGCTTTCTGCTATGGCAGGTCTTGGTATCGATAATGCCTATATTGATTTAAGTGCTGCAGAAGTGCCGATTATGGATGGTAGTTCTGGTCCCTTCGTGTTTTTACTCCAGTCCGCGGGCATTGTTGAGCAAAATGCGCCAAAGCGTTTTATTCGTATTATTAAGCCAATTCTGGTTGAAGAGCATGATAAATGGGCAAGATTTGAACCATTTGACGGCTTTAAAGTTGGCTTTACGATCGATTTTGATCACCCTGTTTTTAGTGGTACACCCCAGCAGGCTGAAATTGATTTTTCTTCTACCTCATTCGTTAAAGAAGTCAGTCGTGCAAGAACCTTTGGTTTTATGAGTGACTTTGAAAAACTTCGTGCCAGCAACCTTGCGCTCGGCGCCAGTCTTGATAATGCCATCGGTGTTGATGAGTTTCGTGTCCTTAACGAAGATGGATTGCGTTACGAAGATGAATTTGTAAAACACAAAATACTTGATGCTATTGGCGATTTATATCTTCTGGGGCATAGTCTTATTGGCGCATTTTCAGGTTATCGTTCAGGGCATGCATTGAATAATAGATTGTTAAAAGCGCTTATCGCAGACGAGAGTGCATGGGAAGAAGTGACTTTTGTGGATGATGATGCCAAGTCGCCCATTTCTTATTCTCAACCTGTTCAGGTATCTTAAGGCTCTTTCGCTATTTTCCCTGCCAGTTTACTCAGCGCCTGATGTAAATCAGGATCATCTATTGAATCAGCTGTTTGTTTAAGTAGCTTCGCTGAGCTGCTTGAGAGGTACCTGTTATTTAATGCCGGGGCCTGAGCAATGTGTTTGGGTTGGGTTTGTTTGATATGTACCTGATTTAGCTGGATATTTGCGTGATTTTTCAGCATTTCCAGAATACTGTTTTGATAGAGGCGTAAACGGGACGACCAGACCGGTGAATCAGTGATGAGTATAAGCTGCTGATCTCTAATATCGGCAACAGATACATGATTCCGGCATTCTGATGGCAAGCTGGATCTGACCAGTCTGGTGAGTTTGTTTAATTGTGAAGCTTTACCCAGTAATTGGGGATTTATCAGGTTGGATATGGATTTCATAAGTTTTTTTTAGGAATATCTTCACAATATCAGTAGTTTATGTCATATTTTGATGCCTTTGGTGTTAATTGTAACTATAATCATTTTGCTTAGGTTAATTTTTATCATTAATTCATGAATATTATTTTACTTAGTAAATTTCGGGGTAGGCCCTACCGTATTCAGGTAGGAAGTCCATTGCAGCTGACTTTTTTGGCTGCGTTTGCCTTTATTGTTGCTTCTGGTGTTGGTGTCATGGGGTTCTGGTGGGGGCAAACAACACAATCATCTGATCGTCTGGCTGCGATACAGAAAGAAGTTCAGTTACAGAGAGAATTAATATCCCAGACTAAATTAAATGCCCAGGCAGATCTTGATGCACTGGCGGCACGTCTGGGTCAGATACAGGCACATGCCACCCGCTTGAATGCACTGGGTCAGAAACTGATTAAAATCGCTAAAATTGATCCAGGTGAATTTAACTTCACTGAATCACCCGGTTTAGGCGGTCCAGAAGAAGGTGATACCAATGTACAGCTGGATTTTGGTAGTGAAATAGATTCAGTGATTACTGAACTTGAAGATCGTGAGCAACAACTCAGTGTGTTAGAAACTATCCTGATGAGCAGTTACATGAAGGAAGAGGTTTTTCCTGAAGGTCGACCAATTAACCGTGGATGGATATCCTCCTACTATGGCATGAGAACTAATCCATTTACCGGTAAGTTACAGTTTCATAAAGGTATGGATTTTGCTGCAAAAATTGGCAGTAAAGTACTGGCCGTGGCAGGTGGTGTAATTACCTGGTCAGGAGAGCGATATGGTTACGGTAATCTTGTCGAAGTAAATCATGGTAATGGCTATGTCACACGTTATGGCCACAATAAAGAAAATCTGGTTGAAGTGGGTGACACAATTAAAAAGGGCCAGGAAATAGCACGTATGGGTTCGACAGGACGGTCTACAGGCCCCCATGTGCATTTCGAAGTCCTGAAAGATGGTCGTCAGATCAATCCAGAGCGTTTTGTTCAGTCAAAGCACTGATTTTTTTCAAAATTTCCCTTTTTTTTTGTCTTTACGCTTAAGCCACGAGGCTTTCTCGGGCATAATAGCGCGTTTAATAAGATTTCATTTTGATTCGAAGGAATATCCATGGTAGCCAAGCTGCTGCGTAAGATTTTTGGAAGTCGTAATGACCGACAGGTAAAGAAATATCGCAAAATTGTTGAGCAGGTTAATAAGTTTGAGCCAGCAATTGAGGCATTGAGTGATGATGCCCTTGCTAATAAAACTGTTGAGTTTCGCCAACGTATAGAGGCAGGTGAGTCACTGGATGCATTATTGCCAGAGGTATTCGCAACCGTACGTGAAGCGGGTAAACGTTCCCTTGGCATGCGTCATTTTGATGTGCAATTAATCGGCGGTATTGCGTTACATAATGGTCAGATTGCAGAAATGCGAACAGGTGAAGGTAAAACACTGGTTGCAACGCTGGCAGCTTACCTGAATGCATTATCTAGCAAAGGTGTACATGTTATTACAGTTAATGATTACCTGGCCAAACGTGATGCTGAGTGGATGGGCAAGTTATATGGCTTTCTGGGTATGAGTGTCGGTGTGGTCGTATCCGGCATGGATTCTGCGTCGAAGAAACAGGCCTATGCAGCTGATATTACTTATGGAACCAATAATGAATATGGTTTTGATTATCTTCGCGATAATATGGCGTTTTCAGTTGAAGAAAAAGTACAGCGCGAACTAAATTTTGCCATTGTTGATGAAGTCGACTCAATACTCATTGATGAAGCGCGTACACCATTAATTATTTCGGGTCCAACCAATGACAATTCTGAGCTTTATTTAAAATTCAACCAGCTGGTTAAAGAGTTAGATCAGGCCGCAGATGAAGAATCGGAAGGTGATTATACCGTTGATGAAAAAAACAAACAGATTCATATGACAGAACAAGGCCATCAGCATGTTGAAGAGTTGCTGGTGCGAGACGGTATTCTTGCAGAAAATGACAGCCTATATAGTGCAGCAAATATAAGTCTGGTTCATTATCTGAATGCAGCCATAAGAGCTAATGTTTTATTCCAGAAAGATGTTCACTATATTATTCAAAATGGAAAAATTGTAATAGTTGATGAATTTACTGGACGCACTATGGAAGGTCGTCGTTGGTCTGATGGGTTACATCAGGCAATAGAAGCAAAGGAAGGTGTGGCAATTGAAAATGAAAATCAGACACTGGCATCGATTACATTCCAGAACTATTTCCGTTTATATAAAAAATTATCAGGAATGACCGGTACTGCGGATACGGAGGCATTTGAGTTCCAGCAAATTTATAATCTGGAAGTTATGGTGATGCCCACGCACATGCCGGTAGCGCGTGTGGATCATGGTGATCTTATTTTCCTGACTAAAGAAGAAAAGTATGCCGCAGTAGTTGAAGATATAAAAGATTGTCAACAACGTAAACAGCCTGTTCTGGTGGGTACAGCTTCTATTGAAGCATCCGAGTATTTATCACAGTTGCTTAACAAGGAAAAAATTAAGCATAATGTTCTAAATGCAAAACAGCATGAACGTGAGGCGATGATTATTGCTGAGGCGGGTATTCCAGGTGCTGTAACTATTGCAACAAATATGGCAGGACGAGGTACCGATATTGTTCTCGGTGGAAATCTGAATGTTGAGCTTGCGGGTAAGCCAGATATTAGTGAGGCAGAAAAAGAGATTACAAGAAAGGACTGGGAGCAGCGTCACCAACTGGTTCTTGAATCAGGTGGTTTGCATGTTATAGGTAGTGAACGTCATGAATCACGTCGTATAGATAATCAGTTGCGTGGACGTTCTGGTCGTCAGGGTGATGCAGGTTCAACACGATTTTATCTGTCATTACAGGATGATTTAATGCGAATTTTTGCGTCTGATCGTGTTGCTGGTCTGATGAAAAAACTGGGTATGGAGCAGGGTGAAGCAATAGAACATCCATGGGTTTCAAGAGCAATTGAAAATGCACAAAGAAAAGTAGAAGGACATAACTTTGATATTCGTAAACAATTGCTTGAATACGATGATGTGGCTAATGATCAACGTAAAGTTATTTATGGCCAACGTAATGAAATGATGCAGGAAGAGGATTTGACCGAAACCGTAGAAGCGATTCGTGAGGATGTTACAGAATCAATCGTAACAAATTATATTCCACATGGCAGTCTGGAAGAGCAATGGGATGTTCGTGGTCTTGAAGAAACGATTGAAAATGAATTTTCTCTTAATCTTCCTGTTCAACAATGGCTGGATAAAGATGATAGCCTGAATGAAGATGCTCTGAAGCAAAAAATTCTGCAGGAAATAACAGATGCTTATTTGCAAAAAGAAAGTGCAATAGGTAGTACTGATATGCGTAGACTGGAGAAATATATTTTGCTTCAGGTATTAGATAGTCACTGGAAAGAACATCTGGCTGCCATGGATTATCTACGCCAGAGTATTCATTTGCGTGGTTATGCGCAGAAGAATCCAAAACAGGAATATAAACGCGAATCATTTGAGATGTTTAGCGAAATGCTGGAGAAAATTAAACAGGAGGTTGCTTCCACCTTATCCAAGGTGCAAATACGTTCAGAGGAAGAAGTGGCCGCACTTGAGCAGCAGCAACGTATGGCAGCAGAGATGAATTATGAGCATGCTGACATTAATGCAATGCATGAAGATCAGTCACAAAATGATGATGATCATCAGCCATATGTAAGGCAGGAGAAAAAAATTGGACGTAATGATCCCTGTTATTGTGGATCGGGTAAAAAATTCAAACAATGTCATGGGAAGTTAAGCTAATTATGGCTGTCAAACTTAGTGAACCAGAAAAGTTATTACCGATAAAAGGCATAAGAGTTGCCAGTCTGGCGGCAGGAATTAAAAAGTCGGGTAGTGATGATCTGGTGTTATTTGAAATTGCTGATGGTAGTCAAACATCTGCAATGTTTACACGGAATGTTTTTTGCGCAGCGCCTGTGCTACTTTCCCGAAAACATCTACAGTTGTCTTCGCCAAAGTATCTTTTGATTAATGCCGGTAATGCGAATGCCGGAACGGGTCAGAATGGGATGGAGGCTGCGGAATCCTGTTGTAAATTGGTCGCTGATGAAACAGCTGCCAAAGCAACAGCAGTTCTGCCTTTTTCAACAGGTGTAATTGGTCAGAATTTGCCGGTTGAAAAATTTGCTGCTGCTATTCCTGATCTCGTGAAGCAGTTACATGAAGACAGCTGGTTGAAAGCCGGTCGTGGCATTATGACAACCGATACACTTTTAAAAGGAATTTCCAGGCAAATTGAGCTTGATGGCAAGACAATTACGATTACAGGTATAGCCAAAGGTTCTGGCATGATTCATCCGGATATGGCGACCATGCTGGGATTTGTAGCAACGGATGCGGGTGTATCAAAGGAATTACTGGATTCATGTCTGCAGGAAAGTGTTCAGAAGTCTTTTAATTCGATTACGGTCGATGGCGATACATCAACTAATGATTCCTGTGTGCTTATGGCTACAGGTCAATCGGGTGTAATGTTTATTAATGACACGGATAAGAATTTTGAGGTATTTAAAGAGGCTCTTAATGATGTCTTTATTTATCTTGCTCAGGCGATTATCAGGGATGGTGAAGGGGCGACTAAATTTATTTCTCTGAACATCATAAATGCAACTTCCGAGGAAGAGGCTCGTAAAGTCGCCTATACCATCGCGCATTCACCATTGGTGAAAACAGCGCTATTTGCCAGTGACCCAAACTGGGGGCGTATCCTCGCTGCTGTAGGTCGTTCGGGTATATCATTGGATATAGATAAAATTGAAATATATCTGGATGATGTTTGTATTGTTAGAGAGGGTGGTCGTGCTGATTCATATACTGAAGAACAGGGTCAGGCTGTTATGTCGCGTGATGAAATTACTATCACTGTCGATTTGAAACAGGGTCAAAAGTCTGCTGTTGTCTGGACATGTGATTTTTCGTATGACTATGTCAAAATAAATGCAGAGTACAGATCATAAGGCGTTAAAACAATATGTGCATGTTGCAGTTGCCGTTATTGTTAATCAACATCATGAAGTTCTGATAGCGCTAAGGCCTGAGCATCTTCATCAGGGTGGCTTGTGGGAGTTTCCTGGTGGAAAAGTCGAAAATCAGGAAACTGTTTTTGAAGCACTGGTGAGAGAATCTAAAGAAGAGCTGGCAATTCAGATTGAGCAAGCTGAGCCTTTTTTAAAAATCCAGCATGATTATTCGGATAAATCCGTATTACTTGATGTCTGGAAAGTACTTGTTTTTTCTGGCTTACCTGGTGGTATGGAAGGGCAGGCCATTAGATGGCATCCAATAAATAAGTTAAATCCCAGTGATTTCCCCGAGGCTAATATGTCAATTATTCGTGCATTGCAATTGCCTGATCATTATATGATAACGGGCAAGTTCGAGAATGATGAAGACTTTCGAGATAAAATGATTGCATCGGTGAGTGCAGGACAAAAGATAGTTCAATTACGTTGTAAGACTGTTCGTTCAGATGCTGAGTATATTGCCTTGGCCAAAACTGCAAAGTCGATCTGTCATCAATTTAATTGTGTGTTGTTATTAAATACTTCGGTTAATATTTTTCATAAAATAGATGCGGATGGTCTTCATTTAAATAGTCAGGCACTTTTTGAATACAACCAGCGGCCTGTGGGTACTGATAAAATACTCTCAGTTTCATGTCATAGTGAAGCTGAAATGTTACAGGCAGAACAGTTAGGTGCGGATATTATTTTATTATCGCCAGTGAAGGAGACATCCAGTCATCCTGGTGTGCCCGGTATTGGTTGGGATAAGTTTCATGATATGGTTGATAACATTAAATCACCTGTATATGCATTAGGTGGTATGGGAAAAAATGATCTACTGCACGCAAAGCAGGCTGGCGCACAGGGTGTGGCTGCAATTTCGGCATTCTGGTTAAATGAATAATTCAATTTTCCTGATTGTTATTATTGGGATATTCATAGCTTCTTATTATTTTGGACAATTTCTAGATCAATCTGAGCAGACATCAGAGCAACTTATCTACATTGAGTCAGCGAAATGCAATCCAGTTCTATCAATCTGTAAAGCAGTATTTGATGGGGGAGGGGTTGCGGTGCATTTTCGACAACCACCATCTGCATTAACGCCCTTTGATGTTGAAGTTATAACACAGGGTTTTGAGGCAGTTGAAGTCGGTATTACCTTCATAATGAAGGGTATGGATATGGGTGTGAATGCTTTTAATCTTGATCAGCAATCAATGGATAGTTGGCAGGCCAGGGTTATATTGCCAGTGTGCAGTCTGGGAAGAAATGACTGGATTGCTGAAATCAGATTTTTATATCGTGATAAAGTTTTTCGTCTGGATTTGCCATTTGGGTAAACATGAATTTCAGTTTCTTTTATAGTGAGCAGCAGGCAAGTTTAAAATCCACGTTGGACATTTCCTGTTCAGGTCTTTGTGCCGGGTTGTCAGTTCTTAGGAATCGTATTGAGAAGCGATGTTTTCCTGCACTGATTTCGGGAAAAATATTGAGATCAGCAGGTAATATAACCCTGATCAGCAAACAGGACTGATTTGCTTCAAGGTTTCTTTGATAAAAGCCATCTTCCGCTATTTCATCTATGGCCTCGGTGCTTTCGCGAATTACGTTTAGAATCAGTGTTATCGCAGTTTGTAATATTTTAAGAGGTTCATACCATTCGTTCAGAACCAATTGCCTGTTTTCGAAAGGCTGATTTAACCAGTGTGAATAGGCAGGCAGATCAAAGTCACATAAGCCGCCGGGAATCGTTAGTCGTTGCCTGATGGCATTGAGCAATTCATTTGATTGAAGATTCTGGCCAATATTACCAGAAACGGCGTGCAGCTCTTCTATGCATTTTTTCTGTTCATCAATGAGTAACGCCAGTCGACCATGATTGATATCGGGAATTTTAATAAATGATTTCAGATTCGTATTCTGGCGTTCGAGTTCCTTAATCGTTTCTCGCTTAATATCGCCTCGCCCGACCATGCTGAGTAAATCAATAATGGCTTTGATTGCGCTTTGAGTATCCCAGGCCGAAGTGTGTTTCATGTGTTGTTCAAATTGGCAGAACAGATGCTCAAGACGCAGAAAGGTCCTGATACGTTCATTCAATGGTTGTTCAAAAACAGATATCTCCGGCACTATAAGTCCTGTTAACTTTTATGAAATCGCTTAATTGTCACATAAAAATTGATGAAACAATAATTTTTAGGTCTCATCTTGAGACATAAGTAGATATTTTTGGTGTAATTTTTCTATTTTAGCATCTAGATCAGACAATTCTCCCTGATTTTCGATGATATCATCTGCCATGGCGATCTTTGTTTGCCGAGATGCCTGGGCATTTAAAATCTCTCTTATTTGTTGCTCATCTCGGTTGTCACGTTGTTTTACCCGGTGGATTTGAATTTCTTCAGGGCAGTCAACCAGTAGAATATGATTGACCAGATCAGTCTGCCCTGCCTCAATTAGTAAAGGAATAACGGCTATAACATAGGGGGCCGATACGCTATTAATCTGTTCTGTCATTAACTGGCGTATTTTGGGATGAAGGATTGCTTCCAGTTTTTTACGTGCACTTTCATTCTGAAAAGTCAGTCTGGCCAGTGTCTGCCGATCAAGTTCCCCATTCTTATGTATGACCGTGTCACCAAATGTCTGGATGATTTCATTTAATGCAGGTTGGCCTGGTCTTACCAGCTCGCGAGCGAGGATGTCGGTATCAATAATGGGAATTTTTCTTTTTCTGAATAGCTCGGCAACGGTGCTTTTGCCACTGCCGATACCGCCTGTTAACCCGATTACCAGCATTAGAGGTTTAAAAATAAAACCAGTTTGAGGTAATGCTTTCCCCCCAGATTAATGCTATCCATCCAGCAATTGCCAGGAATGGGCCAAACGGGATAGGTACATTTTTATCATGACGAACAAATACAATCATGGTAATTCCAATGATGGCACCAACGAATGACGACATGACAATAATTAATGGCAGCATTTTCCAGCCCATCCAGGCACCAAGCGCGGCTAATAATTTAAAATCACCGTAACCCATGCCCTCTTTACCCGTTAGTATTTTAAACAGGTGATAAATTGACCACAATGTAAGATAGCCAGCCATGGCACCTATAACAGATGTCTGAAGATTAACAAAGGTGTCAAACAGGCTTATCAGGATGCCTAACCATAGTAATGGAAATACAATACTGTCAGGTAACAGTTGTTTATGAAAATCTATCATGGTCAGGGCAATTAAGGCCCAGGTAAAAAACAGTGCACTAAGCGTTTGCAGACTGACACCGTAATGATTGGCAATGATAATTGATGCTATTGCAGTAATGGTTTCAATTAATGGGTATTCAGCAGAGATGCTGGTTTTGCAGGAAGCACATTTTCCTTTCAGTAAAAGATAACTAATAACAGGAATGTTTTCCCATGCTCTGATTTTGTGACCGCATTTGGGACAGGTAGATGCTGGTGTAGCAAGACTGAATTTTGTTTCTTTAGCAGTATCTTCCAGTTCGAGAAATTCAGTGCATTGTTGACGCCAATCATTTTCCATCATCACGGGGAGACGATAAATGACCACATTCAGAAAACTACCGACTGATAAGCCAACAAAAATGACCAGTCCATAAAAAAGCCAGTCATGTTGTTGTAGTGCTTCGATAAATGTCATTTGAAAATAAAGATTGTTAAACAACCGCGCCCATCTTGAATATCGGTAAGTACATGGCAATAACCAGACCACCGATTACTATAGCAAGGAAAACCATGATGGCGGGTTCCATCAATGCGGTGAGATTATCTACAGCATCATCAACCTGTTCTTCGTAATAATCGGCTACTTTACTCAGCATGGAATCAAGTGCACCGGATTCTTCACCGATTGATACCATCTGTATAACCATGTTAGGAAACAGGTCTGGGAATTGACCCATGCTGGCCTGTAATTGCATACCGGTGGAAATATCATCACGAATTTGTAATATTGCCTGCCTGTATACTCTATTGCCTGATGCGCCAGCAACAGAATCCATGGCTTCAACCAGTGGAACGCCTGCTGCAAACATGGTAGATAATGTGCGAGCAAATCTGGCGATGGCTGATTTTTGTGTGAGGTCTGATATAACAGGTAATCTGAGCAGTAGTCTATCAATATTATGCCTGAGTACAGGGGATCGTTTGTAGGCTTGTGAAAAAGCGGAGAAAGAACCAGCAATAACAGCGGCAATGATATACCAGGTATCAATGACTGCATCAGATAACTTAACTACAAAGGCAGTAAATGCAGGTAGGTCAGCACCAAAGTTTTTAAACATGTCAGCAAAAACGGGTACAACAAATATAAGCAAGATTGCAGTTACTACAAGTGCCACTACGAGTACAGCAATAGGGTAAGTTAAGGCTTTTTTGATTTTTGCTTTTAGTGCTTCAGTTTTTTCTTTATAAGTGGCGACTTTTTCAAGCAAGGTTTCCAGGGCACCGGATTGTTCACCGGCTTCAACCAGATTACAGAACAGGTCATCAAAATATAAAGGATGTTGTTTTAAGGCAGATGCAAATGTACCACCCGCTTCAACATTTGCTTTAATAGCCATTATTAAATCACGCATACTGGGATTTGAATGTCCTTGACCTGTGATATCAAATGACTGAACAAGGGGTACACCTGCTTTCATCATGGTGGCTAATTGACGGCTGAAAATTGCAATATCAGCAGTGACAATTTTTTTACCACCACCACCACTGCTAAACATGGATTTTGATTTTTTCTTTACCGTTTTGGGGGTAATGCCCTGACGACGAAGATCTGCTTTAACCATGCCCAGATTGGCACCCTGCGTTTCGCCTTTAACTTTTTTGCCGTCTTTATTCGTGCCTTCCCAGATAAATGTGGGTTTTTCTGCTGGTTTTTTTGCAGCCATGATTAATCCTTGGTTACACGGTTAACTTCTTCAAGACTGGTAACACCATCTTTTACTTTTTTCAGTCCCGATTGTCTCAGGTCAGGTATACCTTCTTTTTGGGCCTGGTCGGCAATATCCATGGCATTGCCTTCTTCCATGATAATTCGACCTATAGTTTCTGAAATAGGTAATACCTGGTAGATACCAACACGGCCTTTATAGCCTTTTTCACATAAATCACAGCCAACAGCTTTATAAAGTTTCAGGCCGCCATCTATGTCTTCCTGAGTGAAACCTTCTTCCAGCAAGGCTTCTTTGGGGATGTTGTCTTCTGTTTTGCAATTTTCACACAGACGACGTGCCAGACGTTGCGCAATGATCAGGTTAACCGCTGATGCAATATTGAAGGGTGGTACGCCCATATTGACCAGACGTGATAGTGTCTGAGGTGCATCATTGGTATGTAAAGTGGATAACACCATATGGCCAGTCTGGGCCGCTTTAATGGCAATTTCTGCAGTTTCCAGGTCACGAATCTCACCTACCATGATGACGTCCGGATCCTGACGCAGGAACGCTCTCAGTGCAGCAGCAAAGTCGAGTCCGACTTTGGCATTAACGTTAACCTGGTTAATACCTTCGAGGTTGATTTCAGCCGGATCTTCGGCCGTGGAAATATTGGTATCTTCCGTATTTAAAATATTCAGGCCGGTATAAAGTGATACGGTTTTGCCCGAACCTGTCGGTCCGGTAACCAGGATCATACCATAGGGGTTGGCTAGCGCTTTTAAATAGAGTTCTTTCTGTTCTGGTTCATAACCCAGCATATCAATACCCAGTTTTGCACTGGAGGGATCTAAAATACGTAATACAATTTTTTCACCAAATAATGTCGGGCAGGTATTAACACGAAAATCGATGGCTTTGTTTTTCGAAATACGCATTTTGATACGGCCATCCTGAGGGATACGGCGCTCAGCGGTATCCATACGGGACATGACTTTTACACGTGCAGATAAGCGGCCACCCATACCGACTGGGGGAGAGGCGACTTCCCTTAAAACCCCATCGATACGCAGTCGGACACGATAGCGTTTTTCATAGGGTTCAAAATGAATATCAGAAGCCCCTTTTTTGATGGCATCGAGTAATACTTTATTTACAAAACGCACCACAGGTGTGTCGTCGGCACCACCAGCATCAGTATCACTCTTCTTTTCTACTTCGGTATCTTCGAAGTCGAGATCGTCAAGATCTTCATCAAACATACCTTCCGTAGATTCTTCTTCATCACTGGTGATTTTCTCAATCAGTTTGGCCAGTTTGTCAGCTTCAACCAGAATGGCTTCTGTGCTGATACCAGTATGAAATTTAATTTCGTCAATGGCGGTGAGATTAGTGGGTTCAGATACACCGATATATAAACGATTGCCGCGTTTATACAGCGGCAGGGCATGGTGTTTGATAATCAGTTTTTTATCGACCAGGTCTTTGGGTAAAGCGTCCAGGTCCATGGCATCCAGGTCAAAAACAGGTAGACCGAATTCCAGGCTACCAATCACGGCTAACTTATTGGCTGATATCTTTTTATTTTCAACCAGTATTTCAGAAACAGGTCTTTTGTCTTTGTGAGACGATTCCTGAGCTGCAATGGCATCTGCCTCGGCGATTATGCCGTCCAGTACCAGTTTGTTTAATAAGCCACCAAGTTTCATAAATTCTGCTTAATGTTGGGATTTTTTTAGTTGATCAGAAAGTGATTCTGAATTTTTGATTAATTATAGTGTGTATTTTGAAGTATAAACGAAAATCCAGAAATTTTAATAACTTATGAGATAAATATAACAAAATCGGCATGAGAATATGATTTTCGCAGGCAAAAAAAACGCCCTCAATTATTGAGGGCGTTTTATCAAGCCTGTTTGCTTAAATTAAATATTAGCGTTGGTTAGCAGGCATAATATTTGTAGGAATGGTATCACCAGCACCAGGTGACCATACCAGTTTTGTACCACTGGCATCAAGTGCGCTGGCACCACTGTATACATAACCACCAACTTCAGCTGTACCTGTAAATACCATGGTCATTACACTTGCTGGTGCACCTGTAATAGCCACTGCTCCAGTTGCAAATTTTGGAGTTGGTAAACCAGTTAGGCCTAACTCACCTGCTGTATCACAGCTTGCGCCATCACCAGCATTGTTCTGTAAGCAAAGAGCGATAGCTGTTTTTACTGCGGCCAGTGTACCAACGTTATCAGCCCATTTAGTTTTGGTGATGTAATCCTGATAAGCAGGGATGGCAATAGATGCCAGAATACCGATGATCGCAATAACGATCATTAATTCGATCAGTGTAAAACCTTGTTGAACTTTTTTCATGGAATCTCTCCTGGAGTTAATTAGCGTGTTACTTTTTCGTTATGAGCAATTTGTTATAGCTCAGATTAAAAAAACTGCCTCGTTTGAGGTTGCAAATAGTAATGCAGACAGCATGCCAGTTTTTGGGTTAATTTATTTTTTATTATATATCAGTTAGTTATGAAAATTATTTGTGATGATTTGGGGTATTAGATGTGACATGGTGGGTTGTCACATTGTCAGAAAGTGACAAAATTGTCATTTTTTTTCAGTTAGAATATTACTGTATGCTTAAATTAGGTACGGTAAATCGATTTATGTTGTTTAGTTTATGCCTAGTTTCGAGAGGCGATAGCGTAATTGCCTTAAGGTCAGGCCAAGTTGTTTGGCAGCGGCTGTCTTATTCCAGCGTGTCTGATCCAGTGCCTCCAGTATGCTTGCCTGTTCCTGGTCTGCCAGACTGGATAATGTAGGGGGGTGATTGGCGTTCTGGCTTGAGTCGTCTACCTGTTTCGTACGCGGTAGTTGTAAATCGACCAGATCAATGGTTTCACCATCAGTTAAGGCCAGGGCGCGTTCCAGTATATTTTCCAGTTCTCGCACATTGCCAGGGAATTGGTAGTTGATAAGTGCGTGTTTGGCTTCGGCTGTGAATCTGGGAATTTTTGTAAGGCCTGTTTTACTGCTTAATTGCTGCAGGAAAAAGTCGGCCAGAACCGGTATGTCTTCAACTCTTTCTCTTAAACTGGGTACTTCCAGTTCAATAACATTAATGCGATAAAACAGGTCTTCACGGAATTGTCCCTGTTTAACCAGTTTAGCGAGATTTTTATGACTGGCGCTGAGTATACGAATATCAACTGGATGTTCAGTATGATCACCGACAGGGCGAATCGCCCTTTCCTGTATGGCTCTTAGTAGTTTAACCTGCATTTGTAAGGGCAGGTCAGCGACTTCATCGAGGAACAGGGTACCACCATTAGCCGCCATGAACAGGCCTTCCTTGTCGGAACTGGCACCGGTGAAACTGCCTTTTTTGTGACCAAAAAATTCACTTTCCATCAGTTCAGTGGGTATTGCTCCACAATTGACGGGTATAAAGGGATAGTCTGCACGTGCACCCTGAAGATGAATTAATCGGGCAGCCAGTTCTTTACCACAGCCAGATTCGCCATGGATAAAAACCGGTGCCTGACTGCGTGCCAGTTTAGCAATTTTCTGGCGTAGTTCGGTAATCGCGGCCGAATGACCTAATATAGTATTTTTATTATCTGTGGATGGATTGATTTCAGCTGAATTTGTCGACAGTTTTATGGCCGAATTGACCAGATTACGGAACACTTCAAGATCAATGGGTTTTGAGACAAAATCAAAAGCGCCTGCTTTTAAGGCCTGTACTGCAAATTCCATATTACCGTAAGCGGTAATAACTGCCACCGGGGTATTGGGGTGATTCTGCTGAATCAGCTTTACCAGATCGATGCCATTACCATCAGGTAATTTCATGTCAGTAAGGCATAAGTCAAATTCCTGTGAATTAAGTAGTGATATGGCGGTTTCTAGATTATTAGCAGTATAGGTATTTAGTCCCATGCGATTTAATGTGATTTCTGCAAGTTCACATAGATCGGGTTCATCATCAACAATCAGTGCTTTTTTGTGTGAGCTGTTTGTCATTAGGCTAATTGAAATATTTAAAATGTAAAATTATAGTATTGTTAATTATACGTAATAATTAATGTTTTAATGATATTTTATTCTGAATTCCTTCGGTACAGTATAAATAAGGATGAAAATTTATGAAACAACGACTAATCGCGGCCGCTATTCATTTTCTGGGTAGCGCGGGTGTTATTAGTATGTTCCTGTTGCTGGTTTATTTTATATGGTACGCCTACCCTTATAACATCATTTATTCTGCAATTGATGTGGTTAAGCTGGTGGTAGGTGTGGATCTGGTTCTGGGGCCGTTGTTAACATTGGTAATATTTAATATTAGCAAACCCAGGAAAGAGCTTATACGAGACATAACAATCATTGTCTGTTTCCAGGTGGCGGCACTATCATGGGGAGTTCATGCTGCTTATAAGGTTAGACCATTATATGCGGTATATTATGGTGGTACTTTTTATACAGCAACAGGAGCAGATATTGATATTCAGGGATCGCAGGATGCCATTGCATCACCAGGAATTTTAGAAAAAGCAAAAGTAGTGTATGTGAAAAAGTTAGAGAAGCATGAGGCCGTCGTAAGGGAAATTGAAAATATGCGAAAAGGCATGCGCGGTATTATGTACAGGCCTCAGGAGTATGAATTGATATCACATCATATTGATGAGATTGTAGAGCATAATTTAGATGTTAATAATATAGCCGCAAACAGCGAAAAAAAGGCTATTGATAAAGTAATTCAGCAGCGGGGTAAGGCGTTAAGTGAGTTTCTGTTTTATCCTTATGTTAGCGGCGTTAAAGGTGGGAGTGGGATTGTGGTAATTGATAAAAGTGAAATGAAAATTGTGGATGTTCTAAAATAAAAAAATTAAGCTTTTTATGATATGAAATAAATTCGAAAACAACTGCCTTCGTGGCTTTTTTCAAGATATTGGATTTTGCCTCTGTTGCTTTCTATGATTTCCTTTGAGATATAAAGCCCTAAACCAGTGCCTTTTGTATTTGTGGTAAAAAAAGGATCAAATATTTGTTCGGCAAGTTCATGACTAATACCAGGTCCATTATCAATGATATCAAGGTAGGGTCGATGATCTTCTTCGCTATAGCCTGATTTTAGTTGTATACGAACTTCAGATTCTGGTTTGTTACTGTGTAGAATGGCATTGTGGCATAAGTTTTCAATAACCTGGTGAAGATGAGTAGATCCAAAAAGAATGTTGATATCATCAGGTGAATCTATTGTTAATTGGTCAGTATGAAGTTTCTGTGTTGAACAGAAGTCTGTTTTGAAGTTTTTTAGCCATTCAGTAAGGTTTATTTTATCGGGCGTGGTTTTTTCCTGTCTTGAAAGTTGTAAAACATTTTTTATGGTTTTATCAAGTCGCTGAACCTGAGTATTAATTATATGTGTTAGTTTTTTATCGCTGGGGTCGAGTTCTGACTCATTAAGTAGTTGTGCGGCATGATTTATGGCACTTAAAGGGTTGCGGATTTCATGAGCAATATTGGCGGTCAGGTGTCCCAATGAGGCCAGTTTTATTTGCTGGAATCGTTGATTTAACTGGGTTGCATCCTCCAGAAATATTAATGTATCACTATTGTCAGATGCTGATTCTCCCAGTTTCCTGAAGCCCGGTTGTATGTCAGGTAAGCCATGTGGCTGGGGTATGGGTTTATGGTAAATCTGAGGCTGTTGTTGCCATTCCTGAAAACGTGTTGCCAGTGCAGGAGAAAGAGCATCAAGTTTCTGGTTATTTTTTATTGTCGATTTGCCTAGCAGATTTTCGGCTGAATGATTGGCCATAATTACTTCACTTCGTGCATTGATTACAAGAATGCCGGTTCGCATATGTTGAATTATGTTTTCATTCAGATTTTCAAGGTTAATTAAATCAGCTGTTCGCTGACTAGCCAGTGCTTCAGATTCCCGCGCACGTTTTGCCAGAATGGAAGCAAGCATGTTGGATGAGAAAAATACTATACCCAGTATACCTGCGGCTGAATATAATGATACTGGACTGATATTGTTTAAATGAGCAATAGTGTGTTCAGTTAATACGGCGATAGAAGCCATTGCTGCGAATAAAAACGAGTCACGACTTTTTAGAAATGTGCCAGATGCCACGATATTGATAATCAGCAGCATACCCAGTCCACTGCTTAAGCCACCACTATAATGCATCAACAAAGTGATGAGTAAAATATCACTGCTGGTGGCCAGAATAATCTGGGTCTCTAATTCAGAGGCTTTTCTGTGATCAAGAAACAGGTAAAGAAAACTGCTGAGTAAAAAAACTAATGCAGTTGCCAGAAATGCTTCAGGATTGTATTGACCCAGAAAGCCATTGAAGTAAGCATTATAAAATATAATCAGTAAAGCTATGGCCAGAACTAAACGGTATAAATTAAAGTGACGTAACTGACGCCAGATGGCCTGATTAAGAACGGTTAACGGGTGTGTACTGGTTGCGGTCATGAATTAAGAGTCTTTGTTCTGCCATTCCTGCAGGTGTTGCTGATTGCAGAAAACTTTATTATTGACCCTAATGGCTTCGTCTTCAGGTAAATAGGTCTTGCAGTGTTCGCATTGCAGCATATTCTTGCTTAAAGGGGGGTGCTTGCTGTCTGGTCGTGGTTTGTTTAACAGGCTTTTAATAATCCAGGCAGCAGCGATAATGGCGATGAGTATAAAAAGATTTCTGAACATATGGGTAAGTATAAGGCCGAGTCTGATAAAATGTTAAATTCTATGGTTATGTAAATTATTTAATGATTATGGCTGATTCGGTTCAAATATGCCTGGTTCAGGAAAGTTTTCTGGTTGGCGATATTCTGGCAAATGCTCAAAAAATAATAAGTCTGTCTGAGCAAGCTCGACAGTCAGGTGCTGATCTGGTTGTTTTTCCTGAGCTGGCCGTCACAGGCTATCCCCCTGAAGATCTGTTGTTACGGCACTCATTTATTACACAGAATGACCAGGCAGTGCAAGATATTATAAAGTCAGTTAAAGGTATCGATCTTGTATTTGGTGCGCCTCAATCGATTAATAATAATTTATATAATTCAGCCATCTGGGCTAGAGATGGTGTCATTCTGGGTATCTATAATAAATATACCTTGCCCAATTATGCAGTTTTTGATGAGAAACGATACTTTGCGGCAGGTAACGCACCTGTTGTGATTGATGTGAATGGTATTGGTTTTGGTTTAAGTATCTGTGAAGATATCTGGATAGATCAGCCGGCACTGGATGCAAAGCAGCATGGTGCCGAGGCAATGTTAATTCTCAATGCCTCTCCCTATCATAGTGGTAAATATCAGGAGCGTCTTGATGTTTTAAAGCAGCGGCATGCTGAAACAGGTTTACCTCTGTTTTATATCAATCTCATGGGCGGCCAGGATGAACTGGTGTTCGATGGTGAATCACTGGTGCTGGATGCCAGTGCTAATCTGGTGGGTCGAGGTCCCGATTTCGAGGCAGCGTTATTATATTATCGGCTCGATGCTGGTGGTCATGTTGAATCAGTCAATACAGCATTTTTTCAGCCACAGTCGGAAGAATCCAATATTTATAAAGCATTGGTTACGGGTGTCAGGGATTATGTGATAAATAATGGATTTGAGGGTGTCGTACTGGGTCTGTCTGGCGGTGTCGATTCAGCATTAACACTGGCTATTGCAGTAGATGCTCTCGGTGCTGATCAGGTTCATGCAGTGATGATGCCATCCCGATATACTGCGCAAATGAGTCTTGATGATGCCCGGGAAGAAGCGGAAATCCTGGGTGTTGATTACCGTGTTATTTCCATAGAGCCGACCTTTAAGGCGTTTATGGAAACATTAGAGGATTCATTTGCCAATACACGAGCCGATACCACGGAAGAAAATATTCAGGCACGCTGCCGTGGTGTGATCCTGATGGCATTGTCCAACAAACTGGGTCGTATGTTGCTGACCACCGGTAATAAGAGTGAAATGGCAGTGGGTTACAGTACTTTATATGGTGATTTGGCAGGCGGCTTTGCGCCACTGAAGGACGTTTATAAAACGCTGGTGTATCGTCTATGTCAGTATCGAAACGGTTTGTCGCCAGTGATTCCTCAGCGAGTACTGGACAGGCCGCCGTCAGCAGAATTAAAACCGGATCAGGTCGATCAGGATAGTTTGCCAGATTATGATGTACTGGATGCAATATTGAAATTATCAGTAGAACAGGATTGGTCGAGTGAAGATATAATTGCTGCCGGTTATGATGCAGAAACGGTAAATCGAGTGATTCGTATGGTGCAATTTAATGAGTATAAGCGTCGACAGGCACCGCCGGGTATTCGAATTACGCGTCGGGCTTTTGGTCGTGATCGACGCTATCCCATTACATCGGGTTACGGAAGATCCTAGAGATCTAACACTTAAACAGGGTTTTGAGCTATTATTGCGCACATATAAAACAAGGGGGATCGAATGAAAAAAGTAGAAGCCATCATCAAACCCTTTAAACTGGATGATGTACGTAGTGCATTGACTGAGGTCGGCATTACAGGCATGACCGCAACAGAGGTCAAAGGTTTTGGTCGTCAAAAAGGGCATACCGAGTTATATCGTGGTGCTGAATATGTTGTCGACTTTATTCCTAAAGTGAAAATTGAAATTATTCTTGAAACTGAACGGGTTGATCAGTGTATTGAGGCCATAACCAATGCTGCGCGTACCGGTAAAATTGGTGATGGTAAGATATTTGTTTCAGATGTGGTTCGTATTGTGCGCATTCGTACCGGTGAAACAGATAAAGATGCGATTTGATGACTAAAACCCTCAGGGTGCATTCTGTACCTTGAGGGTTTGGTTTTTAATTTGAAATGCCAGGTGGTTCCAGAGTTTCTGTATCAACTTCAGCCGTTGCAAATACTTCTGTTTTATTAACCTGAATAATTTGTTCAATATCTGCTAATAGAGTGGTTAAGCCCAGTTCTTTATAGGCTTGTGCCATAATCTCCAGAGCTCGTCTGCTGGATTGAGTTTCCTGATAATGTTCCAGTGTGTATTGCGCGCGTTTGGCGGCGGCTAACCATGCTTTACGTTTTATATAATACTCGGCAACACCGATTTCGTGTTCTGCCAGCTCGTTTTTAAGATAGATTAATCGTTTGTAGGCATCGGCAGAATATTTGCTGTCTGGATAGCGTTTGATCAGACTGGAAAAATCCTGAATGGCATCGTTCATGGTTTTTGTATCATGATCGGCCAGATTTCTCGGGAACCAGGATTCCATAATACCCTTGCCACGATTGAAATTAGACAGGCCTTTTAAATAAAGGGCGTAGTCAACATTTGGATCTCTTGGATTGAGTCGAATAAAACGGTCAGCGGCAGCAATGGTAGAGTCTGGTTCTTCAAATTTGTAATAGGCGTAGGCGACATCTAGCTGTGCCTGTCTGGCATAGGAGCTGAACGGAAAACGGGCTTCCAGTGATTCAAGATGGGTGATGGCTGTCTGGAATTCACCGGCGGCGAGGGAGCTTTTGGCTTGGTCGTAAAAATCTTCTGCAGTCCAGTCGGCATAGGGGTCGGATTTAGTCGGATCGTCACTGCAGCCCGCAGTCAGTAAACTGAATAACAGGATAATTGGGAGTAATAGGCGCATATAGTCTAACGGCTTGTTTAAATATTGATTAGAATAGCAAATTATACCTAAGTTCAATGAACAGTACCTCAATGTCTGATGAAATTTTAACAGCCAGAATACCAGAAGAGTATGCACGCCAGCGACTGGATGCGGTTCTGGTTGACTTGTTTCCTGATTATTCACGTAGTCGTTTGCAGCAATGGATCAAATCAGGTCAGGTGCTGGTGGATGGTCATGAGCCAAAAGCCAAAGATAAAGTGCTGGGCAATGAAACCATCGAAATACATCTCAACTCGGAACCACTGGAAACAGAATCTCAGCCACAGGCGATTGATCTTGATATTGTCTATGAAGACGATGATATTCTGGTGATTAACAAACCTGTGGGACTGGTAGTGCATCCTGCTGCGGGCCATCATGACGGTACTTTATTAAATGCCCTGTTGCATCACGATGCATCACTGGCCGAAGTGCCACGTGCCGGGATTGTGCATCGTCTTGATAAGGATACTTCGGGTCTGCTGGTCATGGCGCGTAATCTTAAAGCTCATAAATCGCTGGTTGACCAGTTACAGGCTCGCACCGTTCATCGTGAATATCAGGCCATCGTTCTGGGTGTTATGACGGCGGGCGGTACTGTGGATGAGCCCATAGGCCGTAACCCGCGTGATCGAAAACGTCAGGCGGTTAGAGAAGATGGCAAAGAAGCGATTACCCATTACCGGGTTATTCAACGTTATCGCGGGCATACCCATATTAAAGTCAATCTGGAAACCGGGCGTACACATCAGATTCGAGTGCATATGGCGCATATTCACTATCCATTGGTCGGCGATTCGGTTTATGGCGGTCGCCTGAAGTTTCCCCGTGGTGCTAGTGAAGAATTAAAAGATACACTCAGAAAGTTTCAGCGACAGGCATTGCATGCCGGGCGTCTGGGATTGATTCACCCTGCCACCGGTAAAGAAATGAGCTGGAAGGCGAGTTTGCCCGAAGATATGAAACACCTTCTCGATGTTCTTGCACAAGACATGGACGATATGGACGATCCTGAATTTGATTGAATGTATTTATCCCGACTGGTTGGCGCCTGACAATATTAAAGCCTTTACCACCACCCGATTATCT
>JAOUMX010000023.1 GCA_029881275.1 Gammaproteobacteria bacterium
ATGGCTTCAACCCGTTTTTTAAGATCGGCTTCAGTCACTTCTGTTGAAAATCGTAAATTAAATAATATTTCTAATTCACCGGGTATGACATTGTTAGCACCGGTGCCGGCATGAATATTGGATATCTGGAAAGTTGTTGGTGGGAAAAAGTCATTACCATTGTCCCATTGTATAGCGGTTAATTCTGCAATAGCAGGTGCAGCGGTATGTATGGGGTTTTCGGCCAGGTGAGGATAGGCAACATGCCCCTGCTGGCCCAGAATGGTTAATGTGCCTGAAAGAGAACCACGGCGACCATTTTTAACTACATCACCCAGTTTGTTTGTGCTAGAAGGTTCACCAACCAGACACCAGTCAATTTTTTCGTTTCTTTTTTCCAGTTGCTCGACGACCTTTACGGTGCCATTGATAGAGGGACCTTCTTCATCACTGGTTATGAGGAACGCAATTGATCCCTTATGATCAGGGTGTTTGGCAATAAAACGCTCGCAGGCAGTGACCATTGCTGCCAGGCTGCCTTTCATATCGGCCGCACCTCGACCATATAAAGTGCCATTAATGATTTCTGGTCGAAAAGGATTTGTCTCCCATTTGTCTACAGGTCCAGTGGGTACGACATCTGTGTGACCAGCAAAAGCAAACAGGGGTTGAGAGTTGCCACGCCTTGCCCAGAGATTGTCGACGTCTTCAAAGCGCATATTCTCGATGTTAAAGCCCAGCGATGTTAAACGGTCGCTCATTAATTTCTGGCAGCCTTTGTCTTCTGGTGTGACTGATGATCTTGATATTAAGTCCAGGGCTAAGGCAATAGTTTCTGAAGTATTTGTATTTGGCATGAGTTATCTGAAGTGAAAATAATTAAAAATATTATACAGGGTGTTAACTGATTATGCAGTGAAAAAATAGCAGTGTGATTATTCGCTCTTATGTATTGATTCGTACATGTTTAGATATTCTTTTTCCATGGATGCATATTCATCCTGAAGTTTTGCATAGGCAACATCTTTTTTGATGATTTCTTCTTCAAGTAATATGATTTTTTTGTTTAGTTCGTCAGTATCACCATCGCCACTTGCAGAGGAATTATTTTGCAGTTCATCAATTCGATCGAGTAAATGTACGTTTTCTTCTTCGAGTATGGTAATGCAGGTCATCATTTCCTGACTGCCTCTGGTAAATTCTTTTAATGTGGCTTTTAATTTTTCCGCCTGAGAGGCTTCAAGCTGTAAGTGATCGACGGTTTCAGCCAGCTCAGATATTTTTTGATTCTGTTCTTCCAGTGTGCTTCTGAGCTGTTCGACATTTTCGCTTGATTGAGGTTCGGTGTTTGTTTGTCCTGAAGCAAGTTGCTCGCACATGCTGTTGTATTTGGTTTCGAATTCGGCCAGTTTACCCTGTAATCGATCGTTTTCAGACTCAAGTATCTCCATGCAAACCCTGGATTCTTCAATGTTTCGTTCCAGATTTGTAACCAGTCCATATAACTGATTAAAGCTTTCCGAAGCTTCAGAGTTGTTTTTGTGTGAGCTGGCTTCTTTCAGTGCTTTTGATAAGGCGCTGAGTGAATTCTCCTGATCATAGATAATGTCTTTTAACTTATTGACCTCAGCATCTATTTTTTTACTCTGAGGTTCGATGTGTAAAACGGTTTCTGTTGATTTTTTGATAATCTTTTCTACATGAATTTCTTCATGATTAATGATTTCATTTACTTCTGTGAAAAACTTGCCATGGATGTCCTGAATTCCAGTATAAAGATGATTCCAGAATGTATTTTCATTATCGTTATGGTCTAAGGCCGTCTTTTCCATATTAAGGTATTCATTGCGAATAATGAGCAGATTCTTATGTTTTTGATTGCTTTCTGTTATCGCTTTGTCTTCTTCATCCAGGGGGATTGTGTCGAGAGTTTTGATCTTGTCGCTAGTTCGTATTAGTTCCTGTTCGAGAAAAGTGCTGAAGTTATTTTCTTCATCAAGTGAGATTTCATTCAGTGATGAGTTTGATTTAAGATTGTTTATGATGTCTTTGAGTTTTTCTATTAGTGCGGTTAATTTCCTGTTTTTTAGAAATAAAAATACACAGGTTACAAGCAGTCCAAGCAGGATTTCTGAGCTTAGGTAAATATATAAATAAGGTACGCTCATTGTTCAGGTTCTTTTTTGGCTTCTGATTTTTTATTTTTCATTAATTTCATCGCGAAATAAACATTTGTGCCTATGAACAGGATAATGATATTTATGCCTATGAATATTAGAATGTCATTTACAAAGTCGCCTTCAGGTTCGGTGATGGGCTCTACCGGTATTGGGGTTTTAGTTTCTGCTGCGGGTTCAGGTTCTGGTTTATTGATTACAGGCTCGGGTTCGGCTGTTACTGGTTCGGGGCTGATAACGGTTGTTTCTGGCACTGAGGCTCTAAAGGAAAAAAATTGCTGTCGCTGGAATGTTTTTGATTTTGCAATGACTGTGGCTGCATAAATGCCGCTGTTTGAGGGCGTGAAGCGGATTGTGAATATTCCAGTACCGGTTTTTTCATTGAGTTGCTGTGATTCTGTCTTTCCATCAGGTGTGTCTATCTCAAGGGTGAGTTCCAGTGTGTTTAGTAATTCATCATTGGTTACGATCTTGTCGTCTTTGATAAACCAGGTTTCAATTATGGCGTCACTGCTTTTGTCTGGAGCGTATTTAAACTGACTGCGTAACTGGATGTCGGCGACAATGTAAGCTTTGTTATCATCGTCGCTAAACAGGATTTTCCAGTTACCTTCTTCCGGGTTGCTAAGGGTGATCATGTCAAAGCTTTGTGAAACAAACCATTTTACGGTTTCACTTTTAAATGTTGAATTAATGCGTTGTCCTGTGGGGGTTTCCAGAAATATCTGGCTTGCATCGTCTTTTTTGTTGGCAATGATGGTGATTTCTCTGATGCTTTTATCGACAACAAACTGATTTTCCGACAGTGGCAGCATATTCGGTTCTTTGCTCTGTTCAAACATTTTTGTAAATATTTTATGCAGAACATCATCACTTGCGGCGAGGGCATAACGTCCGTCTGTTGCATCGGCGATTTCCTGTAGCAGGGTCTGGTCAGAGTCACTTGTGAAAGCAATGCTGTATACCCTGATATGATGCTTATTAAGCTCGGGTATCAGTTCTGAATAAATCTTTTTTTGTAATGCTTTGGATGCTTCATGATCGCCAACATCCATTTTACCGTCTGACATTAACAGCAGAACTGGATCACGGAGGTTGTCATGACTGTTTTTAAGAAATTCCAGTCCTTTTTTTATGGCTGCATAGATGTTGGTGTATATACCTTTTGATGAAATACGATCCGTTGCCTGTATCGCCCGGTCTTTATTGTCTTCGGTATTTAACTGTGTAAGAAAGGTAATGGGGTAGGCATTATCGCTAAAACTGACAACGCTAAGGCTGTCTTCTGATCCCAGCAGGGTGATAAAGAGTTTTGCAGCCGGTTTACGCAGTTCCCGGGGGTCGGTTTTTTTCATGCTCCCTGAGCTGTCCATAATAACGACAGCATCCAGCGGTTTTTTTTCATCAGCGTAAGCGGGGTTTGTACAGGCAGCCAATCCAATTATTAGAAACTGTAACAGTCTATCGAGTGTCATTTGCCTCATAAATGGCTACCTGTTGATTCCCTGGGTGAGTTCTTATATTAAATTCGGCTTTAAATAGGTGCGCTAAGCCATTCATTTTATTTTAGTACACATTTATTACATTGTATGTCTGATCATCAAGACAGGTAGTCCTGAAGTGTTTTTTCAAGTTTTTTGCAACTCTCTGCATCCAGAAGGGCAGGTTCATTTCGGTTAGTGATATAGAAGGTGTCCGTGGCTTTCTCGCCAGCAGTTGAAATTTTGGCATTGTGAATGCGGACATCGCAGTCAATGAAGGCACGTGCAATTCTCGCCAGCAGGCCTGGACGGTCGGTGGTGACGATATTCATAACCGTAATTTGTTTACCGGGAAGCTGTTCAAAAGTGACTTCGGTGGTCACGGCAAAGTTCTTTTGTAATCGTGAAGGCTCATGGCGATAGTCTTTCAGTGGTGCATTAGGGTCTGACAGGGTAACGGTTAAACGATCAATGATTTCTCTGATGCGCAGGTCAGGGTTAGGGTTCTGTCCGTCTTTTTCCATTACCTTGAAGGTATCGAGATAAATTTTGCTTTCTGTGGTCATTAGCTGAGCATCGACAATGGTCAGGCCCAGTTGGTCAATGGTAGCGGCGATTTTGGCAAACAGGCCGTGCTGACGCTCGGTATAGATAAATATCTCAATCTGGCCCTTGTCGCTTTCTCTCGCTGAGATAATGGGCAGTGTATTGGTCTCTTTGTCGAGAATTAGCTGGGTGTGCCATTTAATTTCATAACGGGTGTGATGCAGGAAATAGTCATCATTATACTGGTCCCATAACTTATGAATCCGTTCGGGGGCAAAACCCTTCTGCGATAATAGCCTTAATGCGGAGGTTTGCGCTTCATGGATGGCCATTTCCCGGTTAACCGGATTATCTGTGCCCACACGCAGTGCGGTTGATGTCTTATGATAGAGTTCTGATAGCAGGTTATCTTTCCATGAATTCCACTGTTTGGGATTGGTTGCCCGAATATCGCACATGGTTAGCAGGTAGAGATAATCAAGATTGATCTGGTTTTTGATTTCTTTTGCGAATGCCGAAATAATTACCGGGTCGCTAATATCCTTGCGTTGAGCCACCATGGACATTAACAGGTGTTTGCGTACCAGCCAGGCGACTAACTGGCTATCGGCTTCATTGATTCCGTGTGCCAGGCAGAATGTTTCGGCATCAATGGCGCCAAGCTCTTCGTGCCGGCCACCGCGCCCTTTGGCAATGTCATGGAAAAGGCCAGCCAGATAGAGCAATTCAGGTTTGGGTAGATGGTGAAAAATACCACTGGCCAGGGGATGTTCATGGGCAAACTCCGGGACCGACAGGCGTCGCATGTTCCTGACTGCAAACAGAGTATGCTGGTCGACGGTATAGGCATGAAACAGGTCATATTGCATACGTCCCACAATTTGTTCAAATGCGGGGATATAGGCGGCCAGAATGCCATAGCGGTTCATACGTCGTATTTCATGAGTAACCCCGCGCTGCTGGCTGATAATATCCATAAATAGAATTTTCGCGGTTTCTGTTTGACGGAATGATTCATCAATCAGGTAGGTATTTTCACGAATCAGACGTATGGTGTGGGCGCGAACACCGCAGATATCCGGTCGTTGCTCCATGATGAGAAACAGTTCCAGTAAAGCAGGCGGGTGTTCTTTGAATACATCGGGGTATCTGACTTCAAGGTAGCCATTAATGAGCTGGAAGCGCTGATTAATGATTTCAGGTTCATCGATCTGATCTTTGTAGAGAATGGCCTCTCTGAATAGTTGTAGCAGTAGTTCATTGAGCCGTTCAAGTTCCATGACCGTTCTGTAATACCGCTGCATAAACTGTTCTATGGCCAGGTTATTGGCACCGTCGGTATAGCCAAACTGAATAGCCAGTTCCCGTTGCAGGTCAAATAGCAGGCGATCTTCGCGACGACCGGTTAAGTGATGTAATGCAATGCGAATGCGCCATAACAGCGTCTGACCACTGATCAGGGTCTGGTATTCTTTTTCAGTAAGAAAATTATGGTTGACCAGTTCATGCAGGGTTTCGGCACCAAAGTGACGTTTGGCAACCCAGCCGATCATCTGTATATCGCGTAACCCACCGGGATTTTCCTTGATATTGGGTTCCAGATTGTAGGCAGTATCATGAAATTTGGCGTGTCGATTGATTTGTTCATCCAGTTTTGCCTGGAAGAAGGACTGGCTATCCCAGATCTTGTCAGGTCCTGTCGAGCTTTTCATATCCGTGGTGAGTTGTCTGTCACCGGCCAGGTGTCTGGCTTCCATGATATTGGTGGCAATGGTGATGTCTGCACTGGCTTCCTGGATGCATTCATCAATGGTGCGAACACTGTGACCAATTTCCAGTTTGCTGTCCCAGAGCAGCATCAGAAACTGCTCGATGGCATGGCGAGTCTCGGCAGATTCCTTTTCCGTGAGCAGAATCATTAGATCAACATCCGATGCCGGGTGTAATTCGCCACGGCCGTAGCCGCCTACCGCCAGTAGAGCCATGGCTTGATTGCAGTTGGCAAAGCAGTGCCTGAACGCCTGAACCAGAATCAGATCGATGAAAAGGGCCCGTGTGCGAACCAGGTCAATGGTGTCGCTGCCACTATCAAAGGCTTTTTTGAGTGCTTCCCGTCCATTGGCAACAGCCGCTTTGAATTCATTTAGCGGGTTAGCGCTGTTGGCTAATCGCTGGCTAAAGTCAGTTTCGTCAAATAGCGGGTAATCATCGATGCTGAGTATGGTCACTGGGTATTTTCTCTCGGGCTAAATGTCATCGCCGGGGCGCTGGGTTAATATTTCATAGCCGGTATTTGTAACCAGAATGGTGTGTTCCCACTGCGCTGACAGGCTGTGATCTTTAGTGACAACCGTCCAGTGATCATTGAGTAGTTTGACATGACGTTTTCCGGCATTAATCATTGGCTCGATGGTAAAGGTCATGCCGGGCTCGAGAACCACGCCTGTATTGGCCTTGCCATAATGCAGTACCTGTGGGTCTTCATGAAATACACGACCAATGCCATGACCACAGTATTCCCGGACAACAGAGCAGTGCTGGGCTTCTGCATAGTTTTGTATGGCATGTCCGATATCACCCAGATGGGCACCGGGTTTGACCTGCTGTATGCCCAGAACCAGGCACTCATGGGCGACTTCGGTGACCCGTTTGGCCTTGATGCTGGGTTCACCTACAAAAAACATTTTACTGGTGTCACCATGAAACTCATCCTTGATGACCGTAATATCGAGATTAATAATATCGCCTTTTTTCAGCTTCTTATCGCTGGGAATGCCATGACAAACCTGGTGATTGAGCGAAGTACAGATGGACTTTGGGAAGCCGCGATAGTTTAATGGGGCCGGTATGGCTTTCTGGTCATTAACGATATAATCATGGCAAATCTGATCCAGTTCCTCTGTGCTGATACCCGGTTGTATGTAGGGTTTGATCATGTGAAGGACATCGGCGGCCAGTCGACCGGCAATGCGCATTTTCTCGATTTCCTCGGGGGTTTTTATATGTATGCTCATCTGCAACCTGATTTGTTATATTTTTCTGTGACTTAGCCACGTTTTTTGGCCCTGTGAAGGGTTAAATATTGTCTCAATTACCTGGATATGGTATAAAGCCGCCGCGCTTAGCGCAAACACGAATTATATATTGTTTTATAAATACTCACATATGCCGTCACATGTTAACTGGGTGCTGGGCGAAAGTCTGGTTGTTACATGGGGTATGTGGAGGCTTAACCCGACAATTGGAGTCAATTATGCCTAAAGTAAGTATGCGTCAAATGCTGGAAGCCGGTGTTCATTTCGGCCATCAAACCCGTTTCTGGAATCCCAAGATGGCTCAATACATCTTCGGTGAGCGAAACAAGATCCATATCATTAATCTCGAACAGACATTGCCAATGTTTAATGATGCTTTAAATGCGATTAGCAAGATTGCATCATCGAATGGAAAAGTAATGTTTGTCGGCACCAAACGTGCAGCGCGTCAGGTTATTAGTGAAGAAGCGATACGTGCTGGTATGCCTTATGTTAACCACCGCTGGTTGGGTGGTATGCTGACTAACTTCAACACAGTGCGTCAGTCTATTCGTCGTTTAAAAGAACTTGAGCAAATGTCAGAAGACGGTACTTTTGCTCGTTTAACCAAGAAAGAAGCGCTTAACCTGTCTCGTGAAATGGAAAAACTGGAAAAAACCCTGGGCGGTATTAAAGATATGGGTGGTTTACCAGATGCGATTTTTGTTATCGATGTAGGTCATGAAGATATTGCTGTACATGAAGCGCATAAGTTAGGTATACCCGTTATTGGTGTTGTTGATAGTAACAATTCTCCTGATGATGTTGATTATGTTATCCCGGGTAATGACGATGCCATTCGCGCTATCAAGTTATATATCGAAGGTGTTGCTGACGCTATTATCGAAGGTAAGGCTGCTTCTATTCATGCGGGTAATTCAGAAGATGAATATGTAGAAGTTGATGATGAAAATCAGACGGCTCCTAAAGCAAAAGCTGCGCCAAAGAAAAAAGCGGCAGTAAAGAAAAAAGCGGCGGTAAAGAAAAAAGCTGCACCTAAGGCAGATGAAGATGAATCTGCTCCAGCAGAAGCTTCAGGTGAAGAATAAGTCGTTTTTTAGAATACAGATTAAGAGGTGATAGATATGCAGATTACTGCTGCTATGGTGAAAGAGCTGCGTGAACGTACTGGTTCAGGCATGATGGAATGTAAGAAAGCATTGACTGCTGCAAATGGTGATATCGAGCAGGCAATTGAAGATATGCGTAAATCGGGTCTGGCAAAGGCTGATAAAAAATCAGATCGTACTGCTGCTGAAGGCCTGGTTATTATTGAATTAAGCAATGACAACAAAGAAGCTGCAATTGTTGAAGTCAACTGTGAAACAGATTTCGTTTCTGGTGGCGATGATTTCAAGGCATTCGCAACGGCTATTGCAAAACGTATATTAAGTGATTCGCCAGCTGATGTTGCGGCACTGGTTGCTTTGCCTCTGGAAGATGGCGGTTCATCTATTGAAGAAACGCGTCAGGCAATGGTTGCTCGTATTGGTGAAAATATTCAGGTACGTCGTTTTGTTCGTGTCTCAACGGATGCGGCATTTGGTAAATATCTGCATGGTACGCGTATTGCGGTACTGGTTGAAATGGCCAATGGTAACGATGATCTGATTAAAGATATCGCCATGCATATTGCTGCTAGTAAGCCTATATGTGTTAGTGAAGATCAGGTGTCAGCTGAATTGCTGGAAAAAGAAAAAGAGATTTTCATTGCGCAGGCAAAAGAAAGCGGCAAGCCTGATGACATCATTGAAAAGATGATTGTCGGCCGTATGCGTAAATACCTGGGAGAAATTACTCTACTGGGTCAGCCATTTGTTAAAGATCCTGATCAGACTGTTGCCAAGTTGCTGGGTTCTGCTGGTGCAACAGTTAAAAGCTTTTACCGCCTGGAAGTTGGTGAAGGTATTGAGAAAAAACAGGAAAACTTTGCTGATGAAGTTATGGCTCAAATTAAAGCCAGCTAAGGAAACAACAGCATAGTGTAAGAAAATAAAAAACCGGGAACATGTGCCCGGTTTTTTATGTTCAGGATAAACTGCAAGCTATGGGCGCAGGAATCTGCGATAACTGCGTTTAGTTGAGATGATTTTGTTGTTTGTTACAATTCAGATGCAACAAAATAAAGATTAATATCATAAATAATCAATAATTTATAAAAGTACGAGGCCATGGCGCAAAATAAACCAATCTATAAACGTGTACTACTTAAATTAAGTGGTGAAGCCCTGATGGGTGATCAGTCATATGGCATTGATGTTGATGTTATATCCAGGGTTGCCAGAGAAATAAAACAGATTGTTGATTCAGGTGTGCAAGTTGGCATTGTGATCGGTGCAGGCAATATATTTCGCGGCAAGGGTCTGGCGGATTCCGGCATGGATCGGGTCACTGCGGATCACATGGGCATGCTGGCAACAGTCATGAATTGTCTTGCCTTACAGGATGCTGTTGAAAAGCTGGAAGTCAGGTGTCGCGTCATGTCAGCGCTTAGCATTCATCAGGTATGTGAAGATTATGTGCGTAGACGTGCGATTCGACATTTAGAAAAAGGTCGTGTTGTGATTTTTGGTGCAGGAACAGGCAGTCCTTTTTTTACTACCGATAGTGCCGGCAGTTTGAGAGCGATTGAAATTAATGCTGATGTGTTAATTAAAGCAACTAAGGTTGATGGTGTTTATGATTCGGATCCTTTAAAAAATCCGGATGCTAAACGGTTTGAAAAACTTAGTTATGATGAAGTGTTGAAACGTGGTCTTGGCGTTATGGACGCAACAGCCATTGTTCTATGTAAAGAACAGAATATGCCATTGCGAATTTTTAATTTAAACAAAGAGGGCGATTTGCCTAAAGTAGTAATGGATGAATCAATTGGAACATCAATAATTCCCGGAGATAAATCATGATTGAAGAGATAAGAAGCGATGCGGAAACGCGTATGAAAAAAACAATAGATTCGCTTCATACTGAATTGGCAAAAATAAGAACCGGTCGCGCACATCCAAGTATTCTTGATCATGTAATGGTTGATTATTATGGAACACCGACACCCATAAATCAGGTTGCTAACGTTAATGTAGATGATTCACGAACACTGCTGGTAACGCCATGGGAAAAAAGTATGGTTCAGGCGGTTGAAAAAGCCATAATGATTTCTGATCTTGGTTTGAATCCATCTTCAGCAGGTTCGGCAATACGCGTGCCAATGCCGGCTTTAACAGAAGAGCGCCGTCGTGATCTTGTTAAAGTGGTAAAGCATGAAGCAGAAAATTCGCGTGTAGCCGTTAGAAACATTCGTCGTGATGCCAATGGCAGTTTCAAAGACTTACTGAAAGAAAAAGAAATTTCAGAAGATGAAGAGCGTAAAGCAACTGATTCAATACAGAAACTGACAGATAAGTATATTGCTGAAATTGACAAGATTCTTGCAGCAAAAGAAAAGGAAATGATGGAAATCTGATTTCTGCTATTTGTCAGAATTATGGGGAAAGATAATACACAAGAAATGCAAAAGCCTAAACATATTGTAGTAGTGATGGACGGTAATGGTCGTTGGGCTAAAAAACGTTTTATGCCACGTACAGCTGGTCATAAGGCTGGTGTCAATGCCACTCGAGAACTGGTTAAAGCATGTGTTGAAAAGAGTATTGATGCATTAACGATCTTTGCATTTAGTAGTGAAAACTGGAAACGTCCAGATCAGGAAGTCAGTAGTTTGATGGAGTTGTTTCTGACCACGTTACAGTCAGAAGTAAAAGAATTGCATGAACAATCAGTGCGTATGTGTTTTATTGGTGATGTTGGTGCTTTCTCTGAGAAATTACAAAATAAAATCAGGCAGGCAGAAGATTTAACCAGGGATAACACCGGCATGTGTCTGAGTATTGCTGTGAATTATGGTGGTCGCTGGGATGTTGCCAATGCCTGTAAAATTATTGCTGAGAAAGTTGAGTCCGGTGAGATAAAGTCGTCTGACGTAAATGCTGAACTTGTTAATCAGCATGTTGCACTGGCTGGGTTACCTGAGCCTGATTTATTTATACGTACTGGCGGTGATAAACGTATTAGTAATTTTCTCATCTGGCAGCTGGCCTACACGGAGCTTTATTTTACTGATGCATTATGGCCTGACTTTGATCGAAATGAACTCGATCAGGCATTGGCCTGGTTTGTTAATCGACAAAGAAGGTTTGGCAAAACCGGGGATCAGGTTGAACAGGCTAATAAGGTTAATTGTTAAATGTTACTACAACGTATATTAACGGCAGTTCCATTAGCAGTTCTTGCTATCTGGTTTATATTGACACAATCATCCGATGCGCTTTTTTATGCCTTACTGGCTATTATTTTTATCGCTGGCTGGGAATGGGCGCAACTCTCTGGAATAAGTTTAATTCCTCTGCGACTGGTTTACGCGGCTACTATTCTGCTGGCGACCTATTTTTCCTATCCATTGCTGCAATCGGAATACCTTCAATGGTTTAAAGTATTACTGGGTGTTTCTTTTACCTGGTGGTTATATGTTATCTATCGCATGAGTACTGGCCATCCTAAAGCATCTTCGAGTGAATTTTCAATATTTAAAATGATGCTGGGATTTCTTGTCTTATTACCGCCAGTGCTGTCACTGGTTTATATCCATCAGTCTTCACAAGGCGCGCACTGGCTTTTATATTCAATCATTATTGTCTGGATTGCAGACAGTGGCGCTTATTTCTCCGGTAGAAAATACGGCAAAAAGAAACTGGCACCCAGTATCAGTCCCGGTAAGACGATGGAAGGTTTGTATGGCGCAATTATTGCCACCACAATTTATACTTTCTCGGCGGCTGTTTATTTTCAACTTGATATTATGCAAACCGTTATTTTATTAATTATCGGTTTCTTCGCTACATTAATTTCCGTTGCAGGTGATTTATATATCAGTTTATTAAAACGTGAACGTGGTGTTAAGGATAGTGGAAGTATTTTGCCAGGTCATGGTGGCGTGCTTGATCGTATCGATAGCATTACTTCTTCTGCACCGTTCTTTGCGTTGTTCCTGGGCGTGATGGTGTTTAATGTCTAATTGCAAAGGCATTACCGTTTTAGGCTCAACTGGAACCATTGGTGTTAATACACTTGATGTCGTTTCTCGGCATCCGCAAAAATATAAAGTCGTAGCACTAACAGCCAATACCGGCGTCGATCGTCTGTATCAGCAATGTATTGATTTTCAGCCCGAATATGCTGCCATGGTAAATGAGGATAGTGCGCAGCTACTTGAAAAGAAACTAAAACAGGCCGGGTCGAATACCCGTGTTTTATCAGGTATTGAAGGTCTGGAAATGGTGGCGTCACTTCAGCAGGTTGATTCTGTGATGGCCGCGATTGTTGGTGCTGCGGGTTTATTACCAACCCTGGCTGCTGCAAGAGCAGGGAAACGCGTGTTACTGGCGAACAAAGAAGCACTGGTAATGTCGGGTTCTATTTTTATGGATGAGATTCGTAATAATGGCGCCGAATTATTACCTATTGATAGTGAGCATAATGCGATCTTTCAGTGTATGCCCAATGATTTTGCAAAAGGGCTGGACAAGACCGGTGTTGAGAAGATCTTGCTGACAGCCAGTGGCGGCCCGTTCAGAACCATGCCGGTTGCGCAATTAAAAGAAGTAACACCCGAGCAGGCTGTGGCTCACCCTAACTGGGAGATGGGTAAAAAAATATCGGTTGATTCTGCAACCATGATGAACAAGGGACTGGAAGTTATAGAAGCCTGCTGGTTGTTTGAAACATCAGCTGAAAAAATACAGGTGGTTATTCATCCGCAAAGTGTAATTCATTCGATGGTAAGTTATAACGATGGTTCAGTACTGGCTCAAATGGGTAATCCAGATATGCGAACCCCGATTGCTCATGCATTGGGCTGGCCGGAAAGAATTCAGTCAGGTGTTGAACCTCTGGATATTTTCAAGGTCGCACAACTTGAATTTGAAAAACCGGACTTTAATCGTTTTCCCTGTTTAAAAATGGCATACGAATCACTCAAAATTGGTGGTACTGCTACAACTGTATTGAACGCAGCGAATGAAATTGCTGTTGATGCCTTTCTTAATAAGAAAATATTGTTTACAGATATAACCAGAATTGTTGAGCAGACACTCGAAGCGTCTGATTTTGTCGATGTTGATGATCTGGATAAGGTTCTTTCTGCCGATAAAACAGCGAGACAGATCGCTGAAGAAAAAATAGCCAAACTGGGAGTCTTATAGTGTCCGCAATAGATCTGTTACATAACGCGGTTTTTTTTATTCTTGCTATTGGCATACTGGTTACTTTTCATGAATTTGGGCATTACTGGGTGGCTCGCTCACTTGGTATTAAGGTGCTGCGTTTCTCTGTAGGGTTTGGTAAACCACTTTATATCTGGCGCAAGAAAAAAGGTGATGATGAAATTGAATATGTCATCGCTGCCATACCGCTGGGTGGTTATGTAAAAATGCTGGATGAAAGAGAAGCGCCTGTCGATGAAACTGAACTGGCAAGGGCGTTTAATCGACAGCCCATTATGAATCGAATAGCGGTTGTTGCTGCAGGGCCTTTATTTAATTTTCTTCTTGCGATCGCACTTTACTGGCTGGTTTTTATCAATGGTGTGGATGGTCTGAAACCTGTTATTGGTCAACCGGTTGCAGGGTCTATAGCGGAGCAGGCTGGCTTTTCAGATGCAGATGAAGTGCTTTCAGTGGGTAATACTGATGTTAATACCTGGCAGGCATTCAGGCTGGCGCTTATTGATTATGGAATTGATGGTGGCTTGCTTAAAATTACGGTTAGCACGGCAGATCAGATGATAGCAGTTCGTGAACTGTCTATAGGTGACCGGCATCTATTAAATAGTAACGCTGATGTTATTGAACAGTTAGGCTTTAAACGCTGGAACCCTGACATACCAGCAGTACTGGGTGGCGTAACGGAAATAGGCGCTGCGAAAAAAGCCGGGTTAATGCAAAATGATTTAATTATGGCCGTTGATGGTGAAACCATTAACAACTGGGAGCACCTGGTTGAGATCATAAAATCCAGCCCGGGTAAGGGGCTTGAGTTTCTGGTCAGGCGTGATGATACTGAACTGTTTTTAACAGTGATCCCTGAAGAACGTAAAATTGATGACCTTGTGACCGGTTATGTAGGTACATATCCGGCGATTCCTGATGAAGTTAAAGATAAGACAAAAATACATATTGATTATACTGTCGGTCAGGCCTTTGCCAAAAGTTTAGAGAAGACATGGAATATGTCGGCGCTAACATTGCGTGTACTCGGTAAGATGTTGCTGGGTGAAGCGGCGCTGGAGAATATCAGTGGCCCGATTACTATTGCGACCTATGCCGGTATTACGGCAAGCATCAGCGTTATAACTTACCTGAGTTTTCTGGCAATGATTTCGGTTAGTCTTGGCGTGCTAAATTTATTGCCTATTCCAATGCTGGATGGTGGTCATTTATTTTATTATTTAATAGAACTTGTAAAAGGTTCTCCTGTGTCCGAAAAATTCGAAGAAATAGGGCAACAGATCGGGCTTACATTGTTGTTGATGTTAATGGCACTGGCCATATTTAACGATATTCAACGACTTATAAATTGAGGTGAGAATGTTTAACCGTTGGTTGATTGGGGCGGCAATTTATTGTTTATTGTCTGGGGCATTGTATGCTGCAGACAGTTTTGTTGTTAGTGATATTAAGTTGCAGGGTCTTGAGCGCATTACTGATGGTACTTTATTGAATTATCTGCCAGTACAGGTAGGTGATACGTTTGATCCGAATCAGGCAGCTCATGCCATAAGGCAGCTCTATAAAACCGGTTTTTTTAAAGACGTTAATCTTGCTCGTGATGGTGATGTTCTTATTGTTCAGGTAAAAGAACGTCCGGCTATTAATAATGTAACTTTCAGCGGTAATTCTGTTATTGAGGATGAACAGCTAGAAGAGGTTCTAAAAGATATAGAAATAGTCAAGGGCCGGGTTTTTAATAGATCGTCACTGGAAAAAATTGAACAGGGGTTAACGCAGCAGGTTTATTACAGTCATGGTAAGTATGCAGTACGAATAGAGACCAAGGTTACCGAACTGGAACGCAACAGGGTTGATATTGATATTAAAATATCAGAGGGTGTTGTGGCGCATATCAAACAGGTTAATATTGTAGGCAATCATGTTTTTGATGATGACAAACTATTAGACGAATTGCAGTTGGGGGTTCCCGGATTTTTTGAAATATTCTCGGATTCCGATGAGTATGCCAAACCCAAATTATCAGCTGATCTTGAAACATTGAAATCATATTATCAGGATCGCGGTTATATAAGATTTAATATTGATTCGACACAGGTGACAATTACGCCTGATAAAAAAGATATCTATATCAATATCAATGTCACTGAAGGCGAGCAATATGCAGTTGATGCGGTTAAACTTGCCGGTGATCTGGTTGTTGATGAAGCGCAATTAAGAGCGCTGATTTTAGTTAAGCAGGGTGATTTATTTTCCAGAAAGACCATGACGGATGGTCAGGATCTACTGGAAAAACGTCTCGGTAATGAAGGTTACGCCTTCGCAAAAGTACAAATCATACCTGAAATTGATGATGCTAATAAAAAAGTTAACTTAACTTATTTTGTTGATCCTGGCAAAAAGGTATATGTACGCCGAATTAATTTTATTGGTAATTACGCAACCAATGATGAGGTGTTGCGTCGTGAACTTCGCTTAATGGAAGGTTCAGAATTAAATAACAGTAAACTTGAGCGTTCAAAAATTCGTCTGCAACGACTGGCTTATATCGAAGAAGTTGAAATTGAGAAGCGGCCTGTTGCAGGAACAGATGATATGATCGATATTGATATTAATGTGACTGAAAGGTTATCAGGCAGTTTCAATATCGGTGCGGGATTTTCGCAGAATCAGGGCTTTGTTTTTAACATGGGTCTGCAAATGGAAAATATCCTGGGTTCTGGCAATGGCCTGTCATTAAGCTTTAATAATGATAAAGCGAATACAATTTATAGCGCTTCATATACAAATCCTTATTACACTATCGATGGTATTAGTCGTACCATTGCCTTTTCCTACCGTCAGCGTGATGCATCTGAGCAGGATATTAGTAATTATTTATCTAATAGTTATGGCGCTAATATCAGTTACGGTGTGCCATTAACAGAATATGATAGTGTCACGTTCGGCCTGGGTATTGAGCATACGGACATTATTCGTTCTTTCAATTCTACAGATGAAATTATTGATTTTCTAAATATTTATGGTGATGGCGCAACTGATATGTTTGGCTATAAGGAGGCGGGATTTGATGCGCTTACCTTTGTGGTCAGTTATTCGCACGATACTCGTAATCGAACTGTATTCGCCAATAAAGGTAGTTCGCAATCCGTAGTGCTTGATTTTACCGCGCCGGGTAGTGATAACGAGTTCTATAAATTTACCTATAGAACTAAATTTTATTTCCCTGTATATAACGATATAACTTTATTGCTGAATACGGATATTGCTTTTGGTGATGGTTACGGTGATACAGATGGATTGCCCTTTTATGAGCGTTTTTATGCGGGTGGTTTGAGAACCGTAAGAGGATTTGATAGTAATTCACTGGGCCCACGAGCGACTATTACATCAACTGCATTTGACCTTAATGGACAGGCACTGATTGACCCGCTTACTAATCAGGTCTATACCACATCAACCACGGTTCCCCGGGGCGGGGATTTGCGTACCGTTGCTGGTGCGGAATTAATATTTCCTATACCCTTTGTTGAAAAAGCACCCAGATCTGTTCGATTAAGTGCTTTTTATGATATAGGTAATGTATTTATTCGTGATGAGGCCGATTTTTCAAAAGATGAACTGAGAAGTTCTGCAGGTGTCTCATTTGTCTGGTTGGCACCTATTGGGCCATTACGTTTTAGCTGGTCACGACCTATTGTAGAAAAAGCAGGCGATGACACGCAGAACTTCCAATTTAGTATTGGATCATTTTTCTAGAGAGATAAGATATGAAGAAATTAGTAACTATTCTGGTATTGCTGTTTAGCATGGGGTTTAATTTTTCTGCATGGGCAGATGTTAAAATTGGTTATGTCAATATGAAGCGTTTATTGACTGAGGCACCACAAATTGAGGCAATTAATAAACGTCTGCATGACCGTTTTAATGGTCCTAAAACAGAACTTGAGTCAATGGCTGCAGCTTTACAGCAGCAGGAAAAAGATCTTAAAAGAGATGCGCTGTTAATGACCGAAAGTAAACTGGCCGGCAATAAGCAGAAATTAATGGATGACTTCAAGGCATTTCGAGAAAAAGAAGCGCAACTGGGTAAAGAGTTGCAGGATGTTCAGAACCAGGAACTGTCAGTATTCCGTGATGTGGCACGTGATATCTTATCCAAGCTTGCTGAAGAAGGAAAATATGACCTGATCGTCAGTGAAGGCGTGATTTATGCGGCAGACAAGATTGATATTACTAACCAGATTCTTGATCGATTGAAAAAACTGGCCAAGTAAAATTATTCATGCAAACGAAATCCTACACACTTGCTAAATTAGCTGAAAAAGTCGGTGGCCGAATTGTTGGTAATGGTGATTGTGTAATTTCTCGGGTGGCCTCAATTGAAAATGCCGGCCCGGGTGCGATTTGTTTTATATACAGTTCAAAGTTTTCAAAATTTCTTGAGGACACAAATGCAGAAGCCGTTATACTGACTCCTGAACTGGCTGTCGATGCAAAGGTGCCTGTGCTGATTGTGGATAAGCCCCGGGCTGCCTTTGCTCATATTACGGCACTGCTTTATCCGCACTATAAGCCTGATGCGGCGATACACCCATCTGCCGTTATTGATGCTTCAGCTCAGATTGCGGATTCGGCCTATATCGGTGCCAATGTTGTTATTGAAGCGGGCGCCCGAATTGGTGAAGGTGTTTATCTGGGGCCGGGTTGTGTTATAGGTCGGGATTCTGTGTGTTTGGCAAATGCTTATCTGCACGCTAACGTCACCGTCTATTATGGCTGCAGTATAGGAATGAATACGATTATTCATTCCGGTACCGTTATCGGTGCAGATGGTTTTGGTTTTGAGCATGATGGTAAGGAATGGGTTAAAATTCACCAGGTGGGTGGCGTACGTATTGGTAATAATGTAGAAATTGGCGCTTGCTCAACGGTTGATCGGGGCGCGGTATCAGATACGATTATTGAAGATGGTGTAAAGCTCGACAACCATATTCAGATTGCCCATGGTGTTAAGGTAGGTGAGAACACCATAATGTCGAACGGTGTTGGGGTGGCGGGTAGTACAACTATTGGTAAGAACTGTATGGTAGGTGGTATGACCGGTATCAGGGATAATATCGAAATCACCGATAATGTCATGATCACAGCTATGTCGCTGGTATCAAAATCGTTAACTAAACCCGGGTCCTATTCTTCGAATACACCCATCGATGATACAGCGACCTGGCGTAAGAATACGGCAAGATTCAGGCAGCTGGATGAAATTGCCAGGCGTGTAACGCAACTTGAAAGAATGAATAAAAAAGATTAACTGAGGTTACTACATTGAATACAATGAATGTGAGTGAAATTAAAAAATATCTGGCTCATCGTTATCCATTTTTACTGGTCGATAAGGTGCTTGATTATGAGCCAGGTAAATCACTGACTGCGGTAAAGAACGTGACTGTCAATGAGCCATTCTTTCAGGGGCATTTTCCTGATTATCCTGTCATGCCTGGTGTGCTTATTATGGAAGCACTGGCACAGGCAACGGGTCTGCTGGGTTTCAGAACCATGGATGAAGCACCCAATGATGGCATGCTATATCTTTTTGCGGGTATCGACAAAGCTCGTTTCAAACGTCAGGTTGTACCGGGTGATGTATTAACTCTGGATGTAGAATTATTAAAACGCTCCCGTGGTATCTGGGTGTTTGACTGTAAAGCAACGGTCGATGGCAAGCTGGCTGCCAGTGCGCAAATTATGTGTGCCGCAACCACTGCGCCATCTTCTAACTAGTTTATAAAAAGTAAATCTGCCGATTATGATTCACCAGACTGCAATAATCGATTCTTCGGCAAAGATTGCCGATGATGTTGAAATAGGCCCTTACAGCATTATTGGTGCCGATGTTGAAATTGGTGCCGGTACCTGGGTTGGTCCCCATGTGGTTATTAATGGGCCGACAAAGATAGGCAGGGATAACCGGATTTTTCAGTTTGCATCCATTGGTGAGCAGCCGCAGGATTTGAAATATAAAGGTCAGCCAACACGACTTGAAATTGGTGACCGCAATACCATTCGTGAGTATGTCACTTTTAACCGTGCCACGGTTGAAGATGCGGGTACCACACGAATCGGTAATGATAATTTATTCATGGCTTACGTACATGTCGCCCATGACTGTCAGTTAGGTAATCACCTGGTATTAGCCAATGGCGCGACGTTAGCCGGACATGTAAAGGTCAGTGATCATGCTATCCTGGGTGGTTTTACACTGGTGCATCAATTTTCACGTATCGGCGCCCATTGTTTAACCAGCATGGGATCAGCCGTTAATCGTGACGTACCCCCGTATGTGATTGTTTCCGGTAATTATGCAAAGCCTATTGGTGTTAATAAAGAAGGCTTAAAGCGCAGAGGGTTCTCGTCTGAAGCGATACGCGCAATTCAGAATGCCTATAAGATCATGGTGCGTTCGCATAAACCCCGTGATGAGGCGCTGCAAGAAGTGCAATCGATTGTTGAACAATACGATGAAGTAAAACAGTTTGTGGATTTTATTCTTGCCAGCGAACGCGGTATTGTGCGTTAAATAAAATTTAGAACATCAATAATCAGCTCTGACCCCTTAAGATCAAAACCACGTATCCGCCAATGCCTGCAAATTCAGGCGCATACCTGGATTGCTCCAAGGGGGCTGAGTCAGTTACATAGTCTTTAATCCCCATCTATTGATTAATCATCGGCAAGTATCCGTTCTGTGATGTCATTTACCTGGTATCGAAACCGTCGCTTTGGGCTTGCAATCACCGAGGTGGTTATAGATAAAAATCAGGTAATGCCTGTGTGATATGGGCGCAGTCTTTTGATCCTGTTCGTATAGTGATGGATGCATGTCATTGCTTCTGGTCGAAAGCGGTCAAGCAGAGGGCGTGTTACCTTAATATGGTTTAATTGACAGTCAGTAATGGTCTTTACAGCATTTCATAAGCCAGCTGGGCGACATTATTGGAGCCACCTTCCTTGCCCAGTTTTGCTCTGACCTGATTCATTTCAGCAATCATGGTATTTCGGTAGTCTTCATCGGTTAATAAACGATCCGTTTCACGGGCAATGTTTTCCGGTGTTGCTTCATACTGAATAAATTCTTTGACGATGCTTTTTTCAGCAACAATATTCACCAGGCCGATGTTCTCAATGGTGACCAGGCGTTTGAGAATAAAATAGGAGATTGGTGATATTTCATAGGTGATGACATTGGGTATGCCCATGAGGGCGATTTCAAGCGTCGCTGTGCCAGATGCGGTTATGATGGCATCGCAGGCCTGCATAACGTTATAAACATTGTCTCGAACAGCGTGTACCGTCAGTGCGGGGTGCTGCTGTAAATAGAGATTAATTTCATCTTCCTGAATGGTGCTGGCAATGGGCAGTATGAATTGCAGTTCCGGGTGTTTCTGTTTAAGAATTTCGGCGGCTTTTAACTGTATCGGCAGGATGCGTTTGATTTCATTTCGGCGGCTGCCGGGAAACAGGCCAAGTACTTGCTGCTCGTTATTCAGGCCATGTTGTTGCAGGGTTTGCTCACGGCTGGCATTGGGTCTGGCTTCATCGACCAGCGGATTGCCGACAAAACGTACCGGCACATTTGCCTTTTTATAGAATGTTTCTTCAAAGGGAAACAGCACTGCCATCATATCGATGAGTTTGCCGATTTTATGTACCCGATGGGGGCGCCATGCCCAGACCTGAGGGCTGATATAGAACAGGACTTTGATGCCGCATTCCTTGGCGGTTCTGGCCAGTTTGAAATTGAACTCCTGGTAATCAACCAGAATCAGCAGGTCAGGCGGGTTATTTCTCAGTTCATCCCGTAGTTTATTCAGGTTGCGTAGAATTCTGCGTAAATTGACCAGGACCTCGACGATACCGACCACGGCCATTTCGGCGCAATCGACCTGTAATTGAGCGCCGACTTCACGCAGCTTGTCGCCACCCATGCCAGTGACTTCGATATCGGGTACAAGTTTACGCAATGCTTTTATCAGATTGGCAGCATGCAGATCACCGGATGCCTCACCGGCGCTGATCATGATTTTTCTGGTTCTGTTTGACGCAATAGTAGGCTCACCGGCGTTGATTATTGTTTCATTTATCTTGCTCATAGGGTGAGTAACTCTATATGATTGTCCGCGATTAAAACAAGAATTGTAGCGGAAACTGACTTTGGACGACATTGAAATTGACTTAACGCCTTACCGCTATATTGCCGGTGCCGATGAGGCGGGTAGAGGGCCACTGGTGGGTGCTGTGGTAGCCGCGGCGGTGATTCTGGATGACGATAATCCCATTCAGGGATTAAATGATTCCAAAAAACTGTCTGAAAAGAAACGTGAAAAACTGGCTATTGAGATCAGGGAGCGTGCTCTGTCCTGGTCGGTGGTGTCGGTAGATGCTGATGAGATAGACCGAATCAATATTCTTCAGGCCAGTTTGCTGGCCATGAAAAGGGCCATCAATGATTTGTCAGTGCGTCCCGATATTGCGCTGATTGATGGCAATAAATGCCCGCAGCTGGATTGTCGGGTCGAAGCGATTGTGAAAGGGGATAGTCGGGTAGCGGCCATTTCGGCGGCTTCGATTCTGGCCAAGGTGGAACGTGATCGACAAATGCTCGAATTACATCACCAGTATCCGGTATATGAATTTGATCGTCATAAAGGGTATCCAACAAAAGTACACCTGGAGTTGCTTAATCAGTTTGGTCCCTGCCCATTGCATCGAAAATCATTTGCACCAGTTAGAAAACTTATAAAAAACATATAGATAATTCTGCTAGTTAAAGTGATTAATATTATCTGCTGCGGGCCTGAAATGATAAATATGAGTCAAAGATCAGGGATCTGGCAGAAAGTGGGATTAAACACGCCAGTGACCGGATTTAATTGAATGAGATGTGGTGATTCGAAGCCTGATATGTCAAATAACGGCTTTCGAAATGGAGTATTGCAGCAAATCGTGACACTATGGATAATGGTGCCAACAAGCGGTGTGTATATTAAGATAATGTTTTTGTCATTTCTTGATTGTATATAAAACAATTAGTTACAGTATATTTATAAAATATTTATTAAGTTAAAGAAGTTTTAATGAATCCACGCTTTATTCATCTACGTGTGCACACAGAATATTCACTGGTCGACGGTGTTGTTCGTATCAAGCCATTAATGAAAACGGTGGCTGATCAGGGTATGCCGGCGGTGGCATTAACGGATCAGAGTAATCTGTTTGCCATGGTCAAATTTTATAAGTCCGCCATGTCTGCCGGTATCAAACCCATTATTGGTGTTGATGCCTGGATTCGTCCCGCTGTGGAAACTGAACAGCCCTCTCGTATGGTGTTGCTGTGTCAGAATCAAATCGGTTATCAAAATCTTACCCAGCTGGTATCCCGTTCTTATCTGGAAGGGCAGCATGGTGGCTACCCGATGATCGAGGTCGACTGGTTGCGAGATCTTAGTGACGGGCTGATTGTTTTGTCCGGTGCCCGTGAAGGTGATGTGGGTCGCGCCCTGTTGGCAGGTAACATCATGCAGGCAGAAGAATTGCTCAAAGCCTGGCAGCAAATTTTCCCCGATCGTTATTATCTGGAATTACAGCGCACCGGTCGTGATGGTGAAGAAGAATATATCCATGCCGCAGTGAATCTGGCCTTGGCGACACAGGTTCCGGTCGTGGCCACCAATGATGTGCGCTTTCTCAAAAAGGAAGCATTTTCCAGTCATGAAGTTCGTGTCTGTATCCATGACGGTCGAACCATGGACGATCCCCGTCGGCCCAAACATTACAGTGATCAGCAATACCTGCGTACTGAAGCTGAAATGGCTGAACTGTTTTCCGATATTCCTGAAGCGCTGGAAAACTCGGTTGAGATTGCCCGACGGTGTAATTTAAAAGTCAGGCTGGGGGAAAGTTTTTTACCCAATTTCCCCGTACCCGACGGCGAGACCATGGACAGCTATTTCGCCCGTGTCGCCCGTGAAGGTCTGGAAAAACGGTTTACAGTACTGTTTGACCAGAATGATCCCGAGGCTGAGAAAAAGAAAAAACCCTATTATGAGCGATTGCAGATTGAGATTGATGTTATCACCGGTATGGGGTTCCCCGGTTATTTCCTGATCGTTGCCGACTTTATTCAGTGGTCAAAAGATAACCATATCCCTGTCGGACCGGGTCGTGGTTCCGGTGCCGGTTCACTGGTGGCTTATGCCATGTTAATAACCGATCTGGATCCGCTGAAATTCGATTTGCTGTTTGAACGTTTCCTTAATCCCGAACGTGTCTCGTTACCGGATTTCGACGTCGACTTCTGTATGGAAGGTCGCGATCGCGTTATAGATTATGTGGCTCAGCATTATGGTCGTGATCGTGTTTCACAGATTATTACTTACGGCACCATGGCAGCGAAAGCGGTGGTTCGTGATGTCGGGCGTGTCATGGGCTTATCCTATGGATTCGTTGACCGCATTGCCAAGTTGATTCCGTTTGAAATTGGTATGAATCTCACCCGGGCGCTGGAAGAATCGGAAGAATTACTCAAAGCCTACAACGAAGAAGACGAAGTTCACGAACTCATCGATATGGCCAAATCCCTTGAGGGGGTGGCGCGTAATGCCGGTAAACATGCAGGTGGCGTGGTGATTTCGCCCTCCGTGCTGACTGACTTTACCCCGCTGTACTGTGAGCAGGGTGGTCAGAGTATTGTGACCCAGTTTGATAAGGATGACGTTGAACAAATCGGTCTGGTGAAATTTGACTTTCTTGGCCTGAGAACCCTGACCGTTATCGACTGGGCGGTACAGAATATTAAAGTCCGTTATCCGGATCAGCATCAACTGGATGTCAATCTGTTACCGCTGGAAGATGAGCAGGCCTTTGTGCTGTTAAAGAAATCTGAGACCACGGCGGTGTTCCAGCTGGAATCCAGTGGTATGAAGGATTTGATTAAACGCTTACAGCCCGACTGTTTTGAAGACATTATCGCGCTGGTGGCGCTGTTCCGTCCTGGCCCGTTGCAATCCGGAATGGTGGACGATTTTATCAATCGTAAACACGGCCGTGCTGCCGTTGAATATCCTCACCCCGATCTTGAGCCAATTCTGAAACCTACCTATGGGGTTATTCTTTACCAGGAACAGGTCATGCAGATCGCTCAGGTACTGGCCGGTTATTCACTCGGTGCTGCGGATATGTTGCGGCGCGCCATGGGTAAAAAGAAACCCGAAGAAATGGCCAAGCAGGGTGAGATTTTTAGAACGGGTGCGGTTGAAAGGGGTGTCGATGAAAAAACCGCCACTTACATCTTTGACCTGATGGAAAAATTTGCCGGTTACGGTTTTAATAAATCCCATTCAGCAGCTTACGCCTTATTGTCCTATCAGACCTGCTGGTTGAAATCCCATTACCCGGCTGAATTTATGGCTGCCGTGTTATCTGCGGATATGGATAACACCGATAAAGTGGTGGTACTGATTGAAGACTGTCACCATATGAATCTGGATGTGCTGCCACCGGATATTAATCGCTCTATTTATAAATTCAGCGTACCGGATGATAGTCAGGTGCTTTATGGTCTGGGCGCCATCAAAGGTGTCGGCGAAGCCGCACTTTACGGCATTATTGAAGAACGGGGCGAGAATGGGCCTTATAAAGATTTATATGATTTCTGCTGCCGCATAGACAGCCGTAAAGTTAATAAGCGTGTTATGGAGGCATTAATCCGTGCTGGTGCGCTGGATAAACTCGGACCAAACCGGGCCAGTTTAATGGCGCGATTACAGGATGCCCTGCAAATTGCCGAGCAGCATCAGAAAAATGCCCAGGCAGGGCAGGATGATTTATTTGGTGCGGCCACCGAAGATGAAAGCATTGCACCGGTCAATGAAATTACCTTACCCGAGTGGGAAGAAGAACAGCGCCTTATTTTCGAGAAAGAAACCCTGGGCTTGTATTTAACCGGTCACCCTATCGAGCGTTATGAAGAGGAGCTTAGAAAATTTACCGATTGCCCTCTGGGAGCACTGGCAGACATGGTGGCGCCATCCGAGCCGGGCAATTATACGGCGCGGCGTAATGCTAAAGATTATAAACTTGCCGGATTAATGATTGGCATGCGGGTACGCAAAACTAAAACCGGTGGCAAGGTGGTCTCTGCCGTACTGGATGATCGTACCGCTCGAGTAGAAGTGCGCATCTTTGAAGAAAAATTTGAACAATATGGTTATTTATTAAACAAGGATAAGTTAATCATTGTGGAAGGTAAGGTTGTTTATGATGATTATTTTGGTGGTTACCGAATAACTGCGGATAGTATTTATGATATTACAGAAGCCAGGCAGCGTTTCGCACAGCGCGTGGAAATCAGGGTGGATGAAAGCAGGGCTGCTAATGGTTTTCTGAAAAATCTGGGTAATGTATTGCAGCCTTTTCGTGAAGGTGATTGTCCGGTATGGATTAATTACACTAAACATTCAGCCAGTGCTGTTTTGTCCCTGGGTGACGAGTGGAAAGTACAACCCAGTGATGAGTTAATTAATCGACTGAATGATTTAGTCGGCGATAAAATGGTTAAAGTTGTTTATTAGTCTATTTAGCGCATCATAATAAAGTGTATATAATCTGTTCAATTCTGTCGGATTACTGTCAATATGGTTGTTGTGGATCATTAACTTCGCTGT
>JAOUMX010000139.1 GCA_029881275.1 Gammaproteobacteria bacterium
CTTTATGTTTGCTGGTCATTTCGTCTTTGTGAGCGGATCGTTCCTCAGCTGTGGGGGCAGTGTTGTTTCCGGTCCATTGAGGTTTTTCTGCAATTGCATTGAAAGATAATAATGTTGCAACAGCAGTTAATAAAAAAATGATTTTTTTCATACCGTTTCTCCTTATTTAGTGAAGCAGATTTCTAGTGCAGATACATAATTAACGGGTAACCTGTATTTTGAACTTTTTACGATCGTGGCCTCTGTTATGAATGTGAATGATGTCATCAGACATGTTTTTGATTGGTGTTGCCGTGGCTATAACCTGATTAGATATTACCTCTAACGGTAGAAGAAAAGAATATATTACTTAAAGAATATTTTCAGTGACGGGTCGGTAGAGATTCCTGAGAGCGATTTTATGAATCACCGGTTTAGTTGTCTTCCTTGTCATTATAGGGAAATTTAGTGTGACCATATCGAATAGCAAGGATGGAGATAGCCAGAATCAAAACGGCACCTGCGATTCCCAGCATTCTTAATGTATCCAGGTTCTTCATATCAAGAATCATATAGCGAGCCAGTGCGACGATAGCAATGTAAAGTGGCATGCGAATCGGTAACTTTCCTGATTTCAGGTATATTCCTACCATGGCTAATACTTCAAGGTAGATAAACAGTAACAAAAGATCGGCCAGGGTCACATTCATGGCGTTGAACATGGATGCAATTTCTACGCTCATCGCAATCATGGTAGCTATCGCGATTACTAATAAGCCAATGTCTTCAACTATGACTAATGCTTTATACCCTGATGTTTTCAACTTGCTCATTGATGGCTTCCTGATGTTAGGTTGTCTGCGCCAATGGTAATGTATTTATCATGCTAAATGTGTGTGAATGTCTGACTGATTGTCTATTTACATGTTCACTATCCGCCTTTATCTCTGTTCGGTATTATCCTTTAGTATTAGTACATTCTAAATTATGATCATTATCAATTGTAATTATAAATAACTGGCGTATGTTTAAAAATATATAACCTGACATCAGGTAAGCGTTATGTCTAAACACAGTGAAATTACAATTGACGGTAATCAGGCGGCAGCACTCATTGCTCATCGGCTGAATGAGGTCATTGCTATTTATCCTATTACGCCGGCTTCCCCCATGGGTGAGTGGGCCGACGAATGGTCATCCAAACAGCAAACCAACTTCTGGGGCACGGTGCCGCAGGTGGTGGAAATGCAGAGTGAGGCGGGGGCGGCCGGCGCGATTCACGGCGCCTTACAGGCCGGTGCCCTGACCACAACCTTTACCGCATCACAGGGACTGCTGTTGATGATTCCGAACATGTACAAGATTGCCGGTGAACTGACCCCGGCAGTGTTTCATGTTGCATCGCGTTCACTGGCCTGTCAGGCCTTGTCGATTTTTGGTGATCACAGTGATGTTATGTCGGCACGAATGACCGGCTTTGGGTTTCTTTGTTCCAACGCCCCACAGGAAGTGCTGGACTTTGCCTTTATTGCCCAGGTTGCCAGTTTGCAAAGCCGGATTCCCATGGTGCATTTTTTTGATGGTTTTCGAACCTCTCATGAAATCAGAAAAATCACCACCATTAGCGACGAAATTATGCAACAGATGGTGCCCGAAGATGCCATTGCTGCTCACAGGAATAATGCCATGTCACCGGATCACCCGGTGATGCGCGGCAGCTCACAGAATCCAGATGTGTATTTTCAGGCCCGCGAAACAGTAAACCCTTTTTACCAGAATATGCCGACGATTGTGCAGCAGACCATGGATGAGTTTGGTCGCTTAACCGGGCGTCAGTATCATCTGTTTGATTATTTCGGTGACCAGAATGCCGAGCACATTATTATTCTCATGGGTTCAGGTGCAGAAACCGCAGAAGAGACAGTAGACTATCTGAATCGTCAGGGTGCATCGGTGGGTCTGATCAAGGTGCGGCTGTATCGTCCTTTCCATACTGCGGCATTGATCGATGCGATTCCTGCCCGGTGTAAAAAAATTGCAGTTCTGGATCGAACCAAAGAACCCGGCGCTGCCGGTGAACCCTTGTATAAGGATGTAGTCACCGCCCTGGCCGAGTATATGATGCAGGGCGATGCAATCAAGTTCAGCCAGATGCCCCGTGTTGTTGGTGGGCGTTATGGGCTGTCATCGAAAGAGTTTACCCCGGCCATGGTCAAGGCGATATTCGATGAGCTTAATCAGCAACAGCCAAAAAATAATTTCACCATTGGTATTTACGATGATGTAACCCATAGCAGTTTAGACTGGGATAAAACGTTCCGTACCGATGCCAATAACAAAACCTGTCAGGCCCTGTTTTATGGTCTCGGCAGCGATGGTACCGTCAGTGCCAACAAGAACAGCATTACCATCATTGGCGAAAACACCGATTTACGGGTGCAGGGTTATTTTGTTTACGACTCGAAAAAATCCGGTGCTGTGACTATTTCGCATTTGCGTTTTGGTCCGCAGCACATTGCCTCGACCTATTTGATTGAAGACAATGCCGCCAATTTTATTGCCTGTCATCAGTCGGTGTTTCTGGAACGGTATCCGATGCTGGATAAAGCTGCAGAAGGGGCAACTTTTCTGTTGAACACCAAAGTTTCGGTGGACGATGTCTGGGATACGTTGCCAGCCGGTATGCAACGTCAGATGATCGAAAAGAAAATTCGTTTTTACGTTATCGATGCCTATGCCGTGGCGGAAAAAAATGGTCTGGCACGACGCATTAATACCATTATGCAAACCTGTTTTTTTGCCATCACCGATATTTTGCCAAAAGAGAATGCCACTGCGTTGATTAAAAAAGCCGTTGAGAAAAGTTACGGTAAAAAAGGTGAAAAAGTTCTGCGCATTAATTTCAATGCTATTGATGAAAGTCTGCAGAATTTACGCGAGGTCACAGTACCACAGCAGGCCACCAGTGCGTTTGATATTAAGGAAGGCATTGGTGATGCGGTACCGGCGTTTGTTAAAAATGTAACTGCCAGAATTATTGCCGGTCATGGTGATGAAATACCGGTCAGTTTTATGCCGGTGGATGGCACATTTCCGGTGGGTACCGCGGCCTATGAAAAACGCAATCTGGCACAGGAAATTCCGCTGCTGGAAGCCGACCTCTGTACCCAGTGTGGTAAGTGTCCGCTGGTCTGTCCGCACAGTGCGATTCGCAGCAAGATTTACCATGAAGACCATTTAAAAAATGCACCGGCTACATTCCTGCATGCACCGATGATTGGCAAAGGTTTTCCCGAAGGCATGCATATCAGTTATCAGGTCGCACCGGAAGACTGTACCGGTTGCAAGTTATGCGTCGACATTTGCCCAATTACCGATAAAAAAGACCCGCAGCGTAAGGCATTGAACATGCATCTGCAGCCACCGATTCGTGAACAGGAAAAACAGAACTGGGAATTCTTTTTATCGCTACCCGAATATGACCGACGTGAATTGAAAACCAGCACCATTAAAGGGGCGATGGTATTACAGCCCTTGTTTGAATTCTCCGGTGCCTGTCTCGGTTGTGGTGAAACCCCTTACATTAAACTGGCAACCCAGTTGTTTGGTGATCGCATGCTGGTGGCCAATGCTACCGGTTGTTCTTCGATCTACGGGGGTAATCTGCCAACCACGCCCTATACCACCAATCATGAAGGTCGGGGCCCTGCCTGGAATAATTCCCTGTTCGAAGACAATGCCGAGTTTGGTGTCGGTATTCGTATTGCCGTCGACAAGCATCGTGATCAGGCGCGGCACCTGTTAACGCAACTGCGCCAGCAGATGAACGGCCAGCTGGATGCGCAACTGGTGGATGATATCCTCAACGCCGAGCAGAATGATGAAGCACAAATTTACAGTCAACGAGAAAGAATCGCGACATTAAGTCAGCAGCTAAAAACCATCGATGACCCCAGGGCGGTAAAGTTGTTACAACTGGTGGATTACCTGAGCAAGAAAAGTGTCTGGATTGTTGGCGGTGATGGCTGGGCCTACGACATTGGTTTTGGTGGCCTCGATCATGTGCTGGCCTCGGGTCAGGATGTGAATATCCTGGTACTCGATACCGAAGTTTATTCCAATACCGGCGGTCAGACGTCCAAGGCAACACCCCGTGGTGCCATTGCCAAGTTCTCTGCTGGCGGCAAAGCCTCGGCCAGAAAAGAACTCGGCCTGCTGGCGATGGATTATGAAAATGTCTATGTGGCACAGATTGCCTATGGTGCCAAAGATGTGCAGACCCTGCGCGCCTTCCTCGAAGCCGAAGCCCATCCCGGTCCTTCGATAATCATTGCCTATGCTCCCTGTACTGCACACGGACTGGATCTGGTGGATAACCACCGTCATCAGTCCATGGCCGTACAAAGTGGTCACTGGCCACTGTTCCGCTTTGATCCGAAACGGGTCGGGCAGGGTGCGAATCCCTTAAAGCTGGATTCGGCTGAGCCGAGTATTTCCTATGAAGATTATATGAAAACCGAAGGTCGCTTTAGTGCGCTCTGGAAAAGTCATCCCGATGATGCCAAACAGTTTCTCGAACAGGCCGAGCATGAAGTCAAACACCGGTATAATTTTCTTAAACAACTGTCAGAGATGGACTGGAATGAATAATTGTTAAAGCACGCTGTGGTAGATAGCCGCATATAGACTGTTTACCATGCCGTGCCATCCAGAGGGTGTGTGATTCATTCGCTTTTCTCTGGGGATGTTTATTCTACGGGTTAGGTTCTTTCTTTTGTTCTCAGGTCTTTTATAAAATCCACCAGCGTGTGGTGCTTTAAATCTGTGAATTCACCGGCATCAAAAAAAACACCGTAACAGGTGGCGCAGGATTCATACCAGATATGGGGTTGTTGATTGTCGACCATGCGGATCATGGGTGTTTTACACACAGGGCAGCTGATTTTGCTGATGGTATTGTATTCCTTGCCTTTGTTCGGATCACCTATATCAATAGTGTCCGAGTGAGGTATTTTTTTCAGAATTTCATGTTCGTGTAAATCAAACCAGATGCCCTGACAGTGACTGCAACGGTTGACTTCAATATGCTCAAAAACAACTTTTTCCATTTCAGAATTACATTTTGGACAGTTCATAAGCGCCTCGCAAGGTTCAGATAGCATAATTATGATTGGGTGCCAACAGGAGAGCGCCGTTCTATCATAATCTGACAGGTTTCAACTCGCCAGTTGTAAGTATGATACTGTAATTCGCTGTATTCAATTATATTTAGAAATGACCCATGTGAGTAAACAGGCCACCCAGTAGAGTAAAAAATATTGAGCCAATTGTGGTTAAAATGATAAATGCCGGAATAGAGGCAATGGCGGCTTTAACCATTAATACAACCATCGAAACAAATGGCATTTTAACATCCACGATAATAACCTGACTGGTTTGGTAGTTGTCCATGTGGTTCTCCTTAAAGATGATTCAATTAATTCTGGTTTGATTCAGGTTGGTCACAGAGGTAAAGGATTGAGTATTTTCAAAAGGGGGCAGACCAGGATTAATTAGATTAAGCCGTGGAGAAATGTGGTCTGTCACCATTTGTTGTTTGTCACCGACGCCTTTAATTCGAAAGGTGCAGCAACAGGTATTTATATTGATGTTACGGTACAATACTCGAAATACATTTAATAATATGAAAACATTATGAGCTCATCTCACCCAGAGAAAAATTGTTATTTCTGCAAAGTCGTCAATGGCGAAGCCGATCCATTTATATTCGAGAATCGATCATTCGTGAGTATATTTGATACTAATCCAGTGAATCCTGGTCACGCACTAATTATACCCAAAAGGCATGTCGCTTCAATTTTTTGCCTGAGCAAATACGAACACGATGACTATTTTGATGCAATTTATGGTGTCAAGGAGATTGTCGAATCAACGGATATGAAATCACTCTACGAGGAGATGCTCCAAAGAGATTCACTTAAAGATCGACCCAGAGATCATATTGAAACGATTTTGAAATTACCGTTTCTGGAAGACCAGCCTAATGCCTACACCCTCGGAAACAATGATGGAAGAGAAGCGGGACGAAGCATCGATCACTTGCATGTCATTATGTTGCCCCGTTTTAAAGGAGATGTAGAAAATCCCGGCGGCGGTATCCGAAATGTAATTCCTGCCCGAGCTCAATACAAAAGGTTGTGAGGCACGAAACCCAACAGTTTTATGATTGTTTCGATGTTGGGCGCCATGAAAAACATTCTAACCAGGCCGCCGTGCTTAATTATAAAAGGCCTCAACAACTCCTTTTAACTTAATCATAAGCGGTTGTCCCCGACGGTCCAACGCCTTAGGAGAAGCGATTTTTACCCAACCTTCACTAATGCAATATTCCTCGACATCGGTACGCTCTTTGCCGCTCAGCCGAATGCCAATGCTGTGCTCGAAAATTTCTGCCACATGATACGGACTACTGGGATTGACTGAAAGGCGATCTGGTAAAGCGGGTGGCGATTTAGTGTCGTTCATATTCGTGGCCTGAAATAAATAAAAGTTCGTTATTGTAAATTAAGAGGAGGCAGATCCCAATCAATTTAAGGGGTCGGAATTTAGGGGGTTGGTGACAAACGAGAATCGTTTTCTTCTGTAATTGGTTGTCATTTGTCACTGACCCCTTTAACGCCTAAATTAAGGGGCAACCCGCTTTTTGGTTGTCCCGCTTGAATGACTTGTTATGCTATTTGTTTTTTTGTTGTTCAATAGTTGCTCTAAGTTCAGGTGCATAATGTTTGTAAAAGATATAAAAGTTAAAACCAAAACCAATAAAGAACAATATATAGTAATTTATTAAGTTTACATTAAATAGTATGACTGGGCCTACCCAAAGTATGAATATTAGTAACATATTAGATAGCTCGCCTAGTAGCCACTTATTTGATTTTCTTTCAGGATCAGTTTTATTTAATGATAATGCTTTTTTACCTATAAAATTAACCCATAGATAGAGAATTCCAGTTGAGATAATAGCTATTAATATTTCCATATATTTTTATTGAGCATAACAGTGTGTTATACGGATT
>JAOUMX010000024.1 GCA_029881275.1 Gammaproteobacteria bacterium
TGAATTCACCCATGCTGCCACTGACATACCAGGCACCGACAACACAAAGGCCAATCACAACACCAGCCAGAATATTGTTTTTGGTGCTACGAAAATCAGCCGATCTAAAGACCAGTGCAAGAATGATCGTACCGATGAGCAAACCGAGAATCAGTCGCATACTGGATATTTCAGCACCAAAAAGCCTTGCTAGCATTGAGCCCAGGTCCTGATGACCTGACAGGGAAATGCTGGTTGCATTGGTCCAGTTATAGAAAACAACCGAATAAATGGTTTTGTCAGAATCTGGAAAGGGATTGACCATGAAGTAGGCACAAATAGCGATGACAATAAAGAGAATAATGGACTTTAGATTGCCGCCGCCAATACGAATCAGGGTCTTGTTACCGCAGCCGCTGCCCAGGGTCATGCCGATGCCGAACATAATGCCGCCAATAATGTACTCCAGCCATGCGAAATTGCTGCCTCGATAAGGCGGACGGGTGTTATTTAAGGAGAGCAGTTCCATGGATTCGATAATGGTGACACCAATCATGGCAACGGCAATGGCAAGAAACCAGGCGCGAATTCGCCCTGAGTCACCGATATTAACCAGATCGGATACTGCACCCATGGTGCAGAAATTTGTTTTGGTTGCCACTGCTCCCATAATAAATGCAATAATAAAACCGGCCCAGATAATGGCGGAGTGTGCGTCTGCAAAACTTTGAAATGACATCTTTTTTCCTCAGTGTATAACAATCTGTAATGACGAATAACTCGTTAGGATTGCAAGAGTTATAGTCCAAACAAAAGCATATTGAAGCCTGATGTTTCAGGGTTCATATCTATTATTTATCCCTGTGAAATGCATACTGGTAAAGATGTGTATGATGCTTCCGGTTAAGATGAATACCCGGAAGTTTTTTTACCGGTTCATTGCCGATTTAATTATTGTTCGAGAATGATAACCGTATACCGGCGTCGAAATCAACTGAGAATTTATTTATACATAGGTTCAAGAGTATTTTTGGGGACAGGTTTTTTTTGTAATTTATCAGTTTGTATCTGGCGAATAATTTGCATCATGTCCTGAGCGGTCCAGCTGCTAGGTGATTGACTATAAAGCGCTGCGTTTAGGGTGTTAATTCTGGATGCCAGTGGCTCACCCGCCAGTTGTGCCAGATCGCCAAGATTGGTTAGTGGTTTGTTGTAGATTAATTTACCCCATTTGAGAAGTGCCTGTTTGCAGGCCCGTGCATCATTATTCTGACAGCTTTTATTAAGACTTTTTTCTGCCTGTTTAATCGAAGTTGTCATGTTGGTATCGTTTGTTGCGGGTGCTTTTTTTGTTTTGCCTGAAAGCCACCATAATAAGGCCGTGCTTAGCCAGCCTGTGGCAAATATAAGGCTTAACCAGAACCAGAGAGAGGCTGAATCCTGTGTTTGCGTGACAACAGGTGAAAGCGGCAGTTTATCCATAGCTGGGTCCGGTTTCGTTGAGATCGTTGGAGCAGTTGCCTGAGTGGAAGCATTTGCAGCCACTACAATGGTTTTGTTTGCAATGCGGGCAATTTCCATTTTACCGGTTGTGGTGTTCCACCAGGGTATTTCAATGGCCGGTAAAATAAATGGGCCGGATTGTGCGGGAATAACGGCAACTTTTTCCTGGCGTATACCAATAATGCCGTCACCCTGTTTATTATCTTTCAGTAAAGGCTGATCAGGGTATTGCTTTAAGCCATTTACCGCTGGAAGAGTGAGTTCGGGTAACTGGGAAGATGTCAGGCCATTGGCAAGCAGTGACAGGGTACGGGTAATGGGTTCACCGACTTTAAAACTGGCTGGATCATCTGACCATTCCTCAACCAGTTTCAGTTCCGATGCGGGTAGCCATGTTTTACCGGTGAAGCTTTTTGGAATACCGGCGATTTCAATTTCTATTGCTTCAGAGCGAGCCCGTTTAATTTTTGTTTGTCGACGGAAAGGGTCGAAATAGGAATTTGATCCTGTGGAGACTTCAACTTCACCAAGGAAGGGTTCGATACGCAGTGTGCCGGTTTGTTGTGGAAAAATGGCAAGCTTACGTTCAAAGACCAGGTAAGGCGTATTGTTACGGGTTGTTTGATAACGCTTATCTTCACCGAGATTTTCTGTTACCAGGTCGATCGAGTTGGTTTCCAGTTTGCTGATGCCGAATTGAGAAATATTGGTTGCGCTTAACAGGCGGACAGTAAGTATGATTTGCCCCTGCACCCATGTTTTCCGGGTAGACACATCCAGTTCCATGAACAGGTCACCGGTCTGTCCATTTGATGATGGCTGTTCGGGTTTTATGGTCATGCGTAACTGCGGGCTGGTGTCTTTTCCAAAGGCAATGGAGGGAATAGTGAAAACGCCAGCCTGTTTAGGCATTAATAATAATGTCCAGCGGGTGGTCTTGCTGTATGCGCCGTTAATAATGCTAATACTGCTGCTCTGACTTTGATTAAGAACGCTAAAGTTGCTTTTTAAGACTGAAAAATCGGGTTCATCATCTACAGAGCCGCTGGCTTCAAAAATTAAATTAAATGATTCGTTGATATGTACGGGATTACGGTCGGCCTGTGCAGTAATCGATGCTGCAACACTAAATGTGGTTTGTAAAAATAAAAATAGTAAGAAGGTCAGTTGTTTCATCATCTGTCGTTACCAGGGCTGTGTTTCATTACGTTGTGATTGCTGGTTATTATATTGATACTTGAATTTACGTCTTAGCAGATCGCCGGGGTTGTCGGGAATTTTACGCAGCCATTGTTTTGCGGCCTGATCTGATAAATCCTGTTGTTCTGATTCGGCCATTGATTGCTGTGATTGTTCGGCCTGATTGTCTTTTTCGCTGTTACTGTCTTGCGCTGATGGTTGTTCCTGTTGCTGTGTTTCCTGGTCGTCAGACTGTGAGGACTGTTCATTCTGCTGGTTTTGCTGCTCCGTCTGGTTGTTAGTGTTTTGTTGTTTATCCGTATCGTTCTGATTCTGTTGATCAGAATTTTGTTGCTGATCTGATGGTGACTGCTGATCATTATTTTGGCTGGATTTGTCACCTTCACCTGACTGATTTTTTTCTTGCTGCTGTTGTTCAAGCAGCTGTTTATTGAATGCGGCATCTTCATGGTCGGGATTTTGCTTTAATGCCTGATTATAGGCATCAATGGCTTCCGCTGACTGACCGAGTTTAGCCAGTGCATTACCCCGATTGTAATGGGCATCTGCCTGATCGATTGCTTTTAATTGTTCTGCTGCCTGTTGATAATCGCCCGCTTTGTACTGCGCCGCTGCTTTCCATTCCGGATCTTTAAATAAGTCTGCGGCCTGCTGGTGGTTGCCCTGTTGCAGTTGTTGAGCGGCACGCTGATTATCGTTTAACCAGAGTTCATTCCAGTCAAAAGCACTGGCGCTATCAGGGTAAGGCAATAGCAATGCGGCAAGCAGGACAAGATAACCACGACGAAATACTATCGCGGCCAGTGGAATAACCAGTAATAATAACCAGGGGCCTTCTTCACGCCAGACATCGGCCTGTCTTTCAGTATCACTGGCTTTGGCTGATAAGCCACTGCTATCCAGCTGTCCGAGCAGGTATTTTATATCGCTGTCATCCGCGCTTAATAAGCTGTATCGGCCAGTGGATTGTAAGGCAGCATTACGTAAGCTTTTTGTATCCAGTTTGGCAATCACAATAGAGCCATCAGCGGCTTTTAAAAAACCACCATCAGCTAATGCAATAGGGGCACCATCGGCTGTGCCAACAGCGAGTATAGAAACACGGTATCCCTGATTACTCAGGTCCTTAATGGTATTTAACGCAGATGCTTCGATACCATCGGTAATTAAAAATATATCGCCTTTTGTAATGCCGGCGTTTTTCATCAGCTCAGCGGCTTTATCTAATGCACTGGATGTATTGGTTCCCTGTGCCGGCATAATATCAGTGGTTAAACTCGGAACAAGTATATTAATGGTGTCGGTATCATCGGTTAGTGGTGTGACGGTGAAGGCGTTAGCGGCATAGGCAATTAATGCAGTCTGGCCTTCTTTGCGTTGTTTTAAAATGTCGGCAATTTTATAACGTGCGCGGCTCAGTCGGCTGGGGCTGATATCTGCAGCATCCATTGAATGTGACAGGTCGAGAGCGATTACCAGTGCTGACTGTTGTTTGTATACGGGTTGCGGCAATTGTTCCCATGCCGGGCCTGCCAGTGAAAGAATGGCCAGCATGCCTGTGGTTATAAATAAAGTGATTGGCCAGTAACTGGTTTGTCCAGGTCTGCCAATTAATAAGTGAGGCAGCAGTTGTGGGTCAATAACTGATTGCCACTGGCCACCACGTAATTTTTTACGCAGCAGTAGCCAGCTGAAAAGCAGCAACGGCAGTAAGGCAAGAAACCATTCAGGGCGAATGAAATGAAAATTTGTCATTATCTTGAAATGCCCATTAATCGTGAAAGGGTAATCACCATGGCAAGTAATAGCGCCAGTGATAACGGCCAGAAGTAAAGTGCGGTTACTGGCCTGAAACTCTGTGCTTCCTGTTCAACCGGTTCAAGTTGATCAAGCAGTTGATAAATTTTGTCGAGTTCATCAGTGCTGCGGGCGCGAAAATATTTGCCGCCGGTTTTTTCTGCGATAGCGGTTAATGTTTTTTCATCCAGATCAGCAGACGGGTTGACCCGTTGTGCGCCGAAAATGGAATAGCGAACCATTTCATCAGCGCCGATGCCAATGGTGTAAATTTTTAATCCCTGCTCGGCAGCCAGCTCGGCAGCTTTTAAGGGTGTGATTTCGCCAGCCGTGTTGGCACCGTCAGTTAATAAAATAAGTACACGGCTACTGGCAGCTTTATCCTGTAAACGTTTTATGGCAAGACCAATGGCGTCACCTATGGCTGTTTCCTGTCCGGCCAGGCCGATCACTGATTCCTGTAATAGAGTATTGACTGTTTTAATATCAAACGTTAATGGTGTTTGCAGATAAGCATTACGTCCGAACAGGATTAACCCCAGTCGATCGCCTTCCCGTTTCTGAATAAATTCCTTAGCCACATGTTTGGTGGCTTCCAGGCGATTAACGGTGCGACCGTTAATATTGAAATCTTCCACCTGCATACTGCCCGATAAGTCGACAGCCATCATCAGATCTCGTCCACTGATCGGGATTTCGATGCGTTCGCCTAACCATTGTGGTCGTGTGGCAGCAATAACAAGGCATGTCCATGCCATTATCGACAGCAGCCGTATCCAGTTATTTTTTTTCCGGGATGTGCCGGAATTTATTTCGGTCTGAAAGTCTTCAATAAAAGGTACGCGCAGTGCGGCATCTTCTACGGTTTGTGCAGCGGGTAGCAGAAAGCGCACAATCAGCGGTAGCGGTAATAACATCAGTGACCAGAGCCATTCAAACTGAATCATTTAATGGTTCTCCGCGGCAAATGATCGATCCAGTTTTTACAGCTGTGGATGAGGTCGTCACCGTTAAACTGGGCCTGTTTCTGGTACGGGGCAGTAAAAATAATTTCACCCATCTGATCGGAAAAAATATTGTCACCTGCCATTTTATTCAGGTAGTTGAGCCAGTCTTTACCTGTCAGGCTGGCAGATTCATATCGTGGGTTATAGCTGATGCATATGCGGCGTAGTAATACGGAAATTTCCTGTGCCAGTTGCGCAGTATTTTGATGATTATTAAACGCCTGTTGAATTTTATTAAATTCAAGGAGCGCAATTTTTTTGAGCGGTTTATTTTTGAAGCGTTTAATTGCTTTTGGAATAAGAAAGGCAATAGCGATAATAATCAGAGCAAGCAGCCACCAGCCTGCCGCGGGCGGCCACCAGAAAACAGGTTCTGGTAAATGAATATCTCGTAACTGTTCTAACGGATTCATTATTTTTTAAGCCCAAGCCCTTTTTGCAGGCTACTTAATAACGGTTGATCTGTGGTTATGTTTAGAAAAAACATATTCAGTCTTTTGCATAACTGGCGCAGATTATTTTCATGGCTTGCAAATTTATTCTGGTAATGCCTGCGTGATGTTTCGTTACGGGTGTTGATGCCAATTTCCTCTATGCCATTACTGACCCGGTAGTATCCTGCTGGTGGTAATGATGCTTCTAACGGGTCTGATATGAAAAGTAAAACAACATCATTATGCCGTGTCAGCTGCGCCAGACTTGATTGCATATCATTATCCATATGGCGAAAATCACTGATCAGAAAAATTAAACTGCCAGGCCGTGCCACACGGCGTAAGCGATTCAGTGCGTGCTGGCCTGAGGTGTTATCTGTAACTGGATTTTTGAAATTATTCCATGCCGGATGATCGGCCAGTTTCTGAATGAAATGTAAGGTGGCAGATTTTCCTCGTTGCGGACGCAGTTCCTGATGCATGGCTTCAGAAAAAATTAAACCACCAATGCGATCACTGTGTTGTGTTGCGCTCCATGCCAGCAGGGCAGCAATTTTTGCAGCTACTACTGACTTGAATGAATTCTGACTACCAAAGAACATGGAGTGGCGATAATCCACCCATAATAATACCGGGCGTTCACGTTCTTCTCGAAACAGTTTGGTATAAGCTTTTCCTGTGCGCGCAGTGACTCGCCAGTCAATGCTGCGGATATCGTCACCCGGCTGATAAGGTCGTGCTTCATCAAACTCCATGCCTCTACCTTTGAAGGCGGATAAATAGTTGCCACTTAGACGGGCTGCGACCTTCCCGGATTTTAATGGCAGGCTTTCCGCAGCGCGATGTAAGCTGATAAGCGTTGATTGTTTAACGCGGACAATGTCATCGGCTTTTATTTCGTCATGGCTAACAGGCATGGTTAAGGAACAGCAATACGAGCAATTAATTCATGAATGAAACGATCGGTGGTAATGCCTTCTGCTTCTGCTTCAAAGCTGAGGATAATTCTGTGGCGCATGACATCATGTGCCATGGTTTGAATGTCTTCCGGCGCAACAAAATCTCTTCCTGCTAACCAGGCATGGGCCCGGGCACAACGATCAAGTGCAATGCTGGCACGGGGGCTGGCGCCATACTCTATCCAGTTGGCAAGGTCGTTGCCATAGACCGCAGGATTACGCGTGGCGAGGGTGAGCTGTAGTAAATATTCTTCCAGATTATCAGCCATATGGATATCCAGCACTTCTTTACGGGCAGTAAACAAATCTGCCTGCGAAATAGTACTGGCGGGTCTGGCCTGCTCACGTAAATCATTGCGTGCTTCATTACGGGCCAGGCTTAGAATTTCTTTTTCCGCCGTTGCGTCTGGATAATCAATGAAGACATGCATTAAAAAACGGTCCAGTTGTGCTTCTGGTAACGGGTATGTGCCTTCCTGTTCAATCGGGTTCTGTGTTGCCATGACCAGAAACAGGTCGGGTAATTTGTAGGTTTGTGAACCCACGGTGATTTGCCGTTCAGCCATGGCTTCGAGTAATGCGGACTGTACCTTGGCAGGGGCCCGGTTAATTTCATCTGCCAGTATTAAATTATGAAATAGCGGTCCTTGCTGGAATTTGAATGTGCCATCCTGTGGGCGGTAAATTTCTGTACCGGTCAGATCGGCCGGCAGTAGATCCGGGGTGAACTGAATGCGATGAAAATTAGCTTCAATACCTTCACTGAGCACCTTGATAGCGCGGGTCTTTGCAAGGCCAGGGGCGCCTTCGACTAATAAATGGCCATCGGCGAGTAAGGCAATGAGTAAGCGATCCACCAGCATGGTCTGGCCAATAATGTGCTGGCTAACATAGGTTTTTAATTGTTGAATTGCCTGTTGTCGTGACAAGTTTATTCCCCTGAGTAACTATGATATTGAGCGTTATTTTAGGCATTAGATGGCCCTACGCCAAGAGTGATAACAATATGTGCCTTAAAAGACAATAGAAATTTAATTTAGTTTTAAGGTGTGGTTAAAAAAATGAACGGGTTTTTGTCGTTGTTAAATGCTTAAATGCCGTATCTGTATATCAATTTATGATTTCATAAATAGAGGAAGATGATATTTTATAGGCTAATAGTCTTGATATAGATGACATATCCTTTTATAGTTTATCAAAAATAATAATAAAGATGATCAGGATCAGGCATCTTATTGCCGTGGTATGAGTTGTTGATGTACGGATAAAGTATCAGTGATTCAGGCAGTATGGGTTTGCTATGAGTTACGATATTCTAGTTGATGAACAAAATCGAATAATCAATATAACATGGAATGGCACTATTGATTTATCAACCCTGAAGAGACATATGCTGTCTTATAATTATCATATGACACACACTGATCATTATGTGCTTTATGATTTTAGAAATGTGAGTGACATAGTGCTTAGCAAGGATGATATTTCTCAGGCCGCCAGTTTGTCCAGGCAGGTCTTCGATCCTCTTCTTAAAGATATTAAAGTGGCCTTGCTGACAGGGGATTCAGAGTTAGAGGAACTAACAGAATTGTTTATTGCTTTAAGAAAGGAGCAGTCCGTGACTTCGCCTGATTATGGGTTTTATAAAGATTTTGATCAGGCAATGTCCTGGTTGCTGAATAGTGAATAATTTGATTGATTTATGCGAAGCAGATCTGACATCTGTGGAACATGCGAATGCCATTCTTGTTCTGTTATCAATTTATGCGCTCGATCCTATGGGTGGAGGTGTGCCGCTATCCGAACATACAAAGAAAAATTTAATCGGTGAACTTGGTAAACGAACAGATAGTCTCGTTGTTCTGGCATTTGACGGCCTTCGTCCGGTTGGACTGATAAATTGTTTCGAAGGTTTTTCTACTTTTCTGTGTAAGCCGTTAATGAATATTCATGATGTTATTGTTCATCCTGAATATAGAGGTCGAGGGATAGCAACATTAATGCTGCAAAAAGTAGAATTTATTGCACGGTGGCGAGGCTGTTGCAAGCTGACTCTCGAAGTGCTCGAAGGTAATCAGGTTGCAAAAGCAGCTTATCGTAAATCTGGTTTTATAGCCTATCAGCTTGATCCTGAAATGGGGCAGGCTCTTTTCTGGGAAAAGAAGCTCGACTAAAACTCTCCCCAGCTCTTACGTTTGCGCCATGAAATTCTTGGAATGATTAATCCAAAAATCAGACTGCCCAGCGATACTACGGCACCAATCACAAACCATTCTTTTATGTTTTGATCTTTTAATGTGTTATTTTCATTAATTAAGGCATTAATTTTATGGGTCTTGGTTTCTATTTCCTGCTTCAGCTGTTCATTTTCTTCAGCTACTTTAATCGGGTTTGCTGCGGAGTTTCTGAGTTTTGTCAGTGTGGTTAGTAGTTGTTCTTTTTCCTGATGTAATTCCTGGTTTTTACCGGTTAGGTCATCTATCAGTTTATTGGCCTGATCAATTTTTTGTTTGAGCGGTGCATTATCCTGTGTGATGGCTTCGAGGCGACGATTTGCTTTTTCCAGTTGTTCTTTTGCGCCGGGGTTATCCATTAACAGTTTGGCTTCAACCCAGCCTTCAGTATCATCTATCTGTGTTTTAATATAACTGCCATCTTCTGATGTTTCCAGAATGCTTAGTCTGGTGCCGCTAGGAATAAATTTAATGATTTTGTGTCTATTGGTGGTGCCGGTGCGCATCGGAATTGTCAGCTCGTCGGTGACGTAGCGAGTTGAGCCTGCGAGGCTATCGCCGATGGGTAAAACAAGCAGGCTAAAAATAAAGCTGCAGGATATTGCGTATTTATACATGATATTCATTTTGTAGTTGACCAGTTAGTTTTGTAATCTACTGATTTTGTTTGTTATTGCTGCGTGCCAATTCACATTCTAGCAAATTTGCGTAATAGATATAGGTGTGATTGGCAGGGTTTAATCAGCTGAATTGATGAAATGATCAACATCCTTCATCGCCTGAAATTGCTTGATATCGATACCGGCTTGGTGAAAGTCATAGGCTTCAGGATAGCCACTGGCCTGTTCGGCTGCCTGTTTTGCTTTATTGATCCAGTGATGACACCAATGTTTGAGGTTAGATAATTGTTTCTGTTCTATCTGTTGGGTGGCCATGGTCAGTATTTGATAAAAGCCATTACGTGATAAGTGGCAATGTATAGCGGCTAATTTTGCGATATCCAGTTGTTCAAGTGCATCAATCAGTGCGGCGGTTTTCTCGGTCAACAGTGCCTGTCGAGTCTTTTCAGAGAATGTATGAAGAATATTTTCAATGGTCTTACAGGCCTCAGGATGATTGGATGTATTGGAAAATACAGTAATAAATGCTTCCAGTGTGCTCAGGGCGTCATGTGTTTTACTGATGTCCCGTGAACGTTTTAATAACTTCTCACAAAATTTGTTAAGTTCATCGGCATGGATAGAGAGGCTAAGTGAGGTGTGCTGAGTCATAGTCATTGCCAGTATTGATCATGGAAAAATGCAGACTAAAGATTATTATGTAATAAGGTTTCTGAATATGTTTATGATCAATTTTTGGACAAATGATAATTAAACAGTGCTATTTTCCTGTATCTGGAGCATCTCCATTATGGCATTGATATCAAGATGTTGCTCAACTGCATCGGCTAATCGATCAATACTCTGCTCTCTTAACAGGAAATAGTTTTTCGATTCTGGCTGTTCAAGCCCTGCCCATTGCAGGATAGCATCACAGGCTGATTGCTGATCAAACAAACCGTGAAAATAGGTCCCCATGATTTGTCCGTCGTTTGAAATGGCGCCATCTGTCTGTCCGTTAGTCATAATGGCGGGTCGTTCCAGTGCAATGCCTGTGCTGATGCCAGCATGTATTTCATAACCGGTAACCCGGGCATGGTTCAGGCATAGGTGACCACTTTTATTATGTAACTGTTTGTCATGATGCAGCACGGTTTCCATTTCAAAATAGGCCAGTGCATCACTGGAGCCGCTGATGCCCTCAATACCCAGTGGATCATGTATTGTATGGCCCAGCATCTGAAAGCCGCCGCAGATACCTAATACTTTTCCATGATAGCGCAGATGGCGTTGTAAATAGCGATGCCAGTTCTGTTGATATAGCCAGTGTAAATCGGCACGAACACTTTTGCTGCCAGGTAGAATCACCAGATCACAGTCAGGTATTGTCTGATCAGGACCAATGAACTGGAAATCAACTTTGGGATGCAGGCGTAAGGGATCGAAATCAGTGTGATTACTGATGCGTGGCAATGCAGGGACAATAATTTTTAATGCATTATTATCGGTTACAATTGAGTCAAGATTCAGTGCATCTTCGGCTTCGAGGTGCAGACCTTGTAAATAAGGTAAAACACCGAGCACCGGTTTGCGCGTGTTATTTTCCAGCCAGTCGAGTCCGGGGTTTAGTAATTCAATATCACCTCTGAAGCGGTTAATGATGAAGCCTTTAATGCGATCTTGTTCTGATTCAGACAACAGGGCGAGTGTGCCGGTTAAATGGGCAAAGACACCACCCTTATCAATATCGGCAATTAACAGTACCGGGCAGTCGACTGCTTCGGCAAAACCCATATTGGCAATATCCCTGTCTCTAAGATTAATTTCTGCCGGACTGCCGGCACCTTCAACTATGATGGTTTGATATTGCTGGCTGAGACGTTGATGGGATTCAAGCACCGCTGCCATGGCGGTGGTTTTATAATCATGAAAAGTGCTGGCTTCCATGTCGCGTAAAGCCTTGCCATGAATTATGACCTGGGCGCCGGTGTCCGAATTGGGTTTTAATAACACCGGATTCATATCAGTGTGCGCTTCCAGTCCACAGGCCTGTGCCTGAACAGCCTGGGCGCGACCAATTTCACCGCCATCAATAGTAACAGCGCTGTTCAATGCCATGTTCTGTGGTTTAAACGGTACAACAGATATGCCTTTGCGTTTCAGTACCCGACACAGGCCTGTGACCAGTGTACTTTTGCCGGCATCCGATGTTGTACCCTGAATCATAAGTGTGTTGTTAATCATGTTAGAATTTCAGTTTGTTTTATTAGCGAGCAGTTGATAGCGATGTATTGTATGCGTTTAGTATCAGGTCTGGTGTTATATCTTATTGTGTTAACAGTTCAGGCACAAATACTGGTAGAAGATGATCTTGGTCGAACCATTATTTTGCAAAAGCCAGCCGAAAGAATTATCAGCCTGGCACCCCATGTAACTGAATTACTTTATGCTGCCGGTGCCAGCGATCAAATGGTGGGTGTGGTCAGCTACAGCGATTACCCTGAACAGGCAAAAAAAATTCAACAGGTGGGTAACTATAACAAATTTGATATGGAGGCAATTGTTTCAATAAGGCCGGATTTAATTGTCGCCTGGAAAAGCGGTAATCCGGATGAGCAGGTAGAAGAACTGATTAAGCTTGGCTTTAATGTTTATTATAGTGAACCGAGAAAACTGGATGATGTGGCAACCAGTTTAAAACAATTGGGAAAATTAATGGCAACAACAGGCACTGCTGATCAGGCCGCAGAAGACTATTTGCATCGTTTAAATCGAATTCGAAAAGACAATATCGCAAAAGCAAAAGTAAGCGTTTTTTATCAGGTCTGGAATCAGCCCTTATTAACAATAAATGGCGAACATTTAATCAGTGATGTGATTCAGTTATGCGGCGGTGAAAATGTGTTTGCCGATGTTAAAACATTTGTGCCCCAGGTAAACGTAGAAGCGGTTATTGAAAGAAATCCGCAGGTTATTGTTGTTGGCATGAATGATGATCGACAGGACTGGCTCGATGAGTGGCAGCAGTGGAAAGAATTAATAGCAGTAAAAAAACATCATGTCTTTCCCATCAATGCCGATCTGATTGTGAGGCATACACCGAGACTGTTATTGGGCGCCGAGATATTATGTAAATGCCTTGATGATGTCAGATTATAGAAAATATATCTGGTTTATAAGTGTATGAAATTTAAGCTTATATAAAATATAAATTATTATTTTCGACAAATGGATTTGTTATCATCCTGTCGTTGGAGTATATTCCTCGAACTTGTTATGGGTCCTGAAGCAACAGGATAATAGGGAAGTCAGTGAACATTAGTGATTCTGACGCTGCCCCCGCAACGGTAAATGAGTAAAGTGAATCAGGTGTAACCAGCCACTGCGTAAGCGGGAAGGTGATTCACATAGACGATGTCCTCATAAGCCCGGAGACCTGCCCATACTATTAACCAGCGAGTTGCGGAGGGCGGCTTTGAGGATTATCGTGTGCTGCCGACTCTGGCGATCCGTCTTTCTCTATCTCTCCTGTCGTAATTGCTGATATTTCATAAGTTGTGACGACGGATGATCAAACAGTTTAATTTACAATTTATTTTTACTCTGATGCTGTTGTGCCTGTCATTCCATGTCGTTGCTGAAGCATTAAAAGTTACTATTGTTAAATCATCTGCTGAGCATAAAAATGTTGGTGAAGTTGAACTGGCAAGTGCGACCAGTTCTTATTCTGTTATCGAATCACAGCAGTTCGAAGAAAAGCATGAAGACCTTGCCAAGTTGATTGAGCATGAAACGGGTGTTCAGGTAAGATCTGCCGGTGGTCAGGGCAGTTTCTCTACGGTGAGCTTGCGCGGAGCCAGCAGTGAACAGGTGATGGTCTATCTTGATGGCATGCTACTTAATCAGGCATCCGGAGGTGCTGTAGATTTAAGCTTGATTCCACTGGCAAATGTAGAGCGTATCGAGATTTATCGAGGAACAGTGCCTATAGAACTTGGCAATGCTTCAATGGGCGGGGCTGTTAATATTATCAGTAAGAGAAGTTCAGCTGACAATATGCGCTTAAAAGTTTCTTTGGGTAGTTTTGGTTTGCAGTCCTATGTATTTTCCAGCAACACAGGTGATGAGAAAAATAATTTTCTGTTGTCTGCTAATTCAATATCCAGTGATAATGATTTTGTTATTCTTAATGATAATGGTACCCCGCTCAATCCTTCGGATGATCGTTATGAACCACGTTATAACAATGCATTGTTACAGAAGTCACTGCTAACCAAATGGCAATATCAGTTTAATCAGAATCATGATGTTGATACGCGTTTTGAGTATCTTGATAAAAAAAAGCAATTACCCCATCGTCAGAATTATCCTCTGGCTCAGGCCAGTTTCGATACCAGTGTTTATGATTTTGTAACTCAACTTAATAACAGGAGCCTGGTTAATGGTTCTATGGATGTTGGATTAAAGATTTTTACGCGTAGAAAAGATGAGTTATTTAATGACGAGCTAATACAAATTGGTTATCTCAGTCAGAAAGTTAATATGAATTCGAAAAAGAATGGTAGTGAACTATTTTCATCGGCTAAATTCGATAGCGCACAGTTAAAATACAGGGTGTTATTTGAGGATGAAGCCTTTGAGTTTGAGGATATGTTGAATAATCGGGCATACAGGGATAACAATCGTCGTCTGCTGGAGCAGGGAATTGAATATAAACAATATTTGTTTAATGAGGATCTTATTGTAAATGCGTCGCTCAGGAATATAAGTGTACGAGACAGGATACATGCCGTATTAGATGTATTTGGTAATCAGATTGATATTGGCGAAAAGAAATATTCAGAAAGCAATTCTCAACTAGGTGCAAAATACAGGTTTAATGCGCAGTCGTTTGTCACTGTTAATTTTGCTGATTATATTCGTATACCCTCATTTTTTGAGTTATTTGGTGATCTCGGCTATTTCAGGGGAAGTCCTGATCTGCTGAATGAATCAGGTTTCAATTCGGATATTGGGTATGCCTATACATGGTATAAACCGGGCAGCTGGTTGCATGATGCGCGTTTTTATTCAGGTTATTTTTTTAATCGGGTCAATAATCTAATTGTTAGAGATTATAACTCCTTTGGTGTTGGCGTTTCAAAAAATATAGCAGATGCTGATGTTCGGGGTGTTGAGTTTGATTTAAAAATTTATCCCGGTAGTTTCTCGGTTTTTTTTAATACTTCGATAATTCAGTCTGTAGGGTCTAGTGATGTTCTGGCCTATGATGGCAACAGTTTGCCGGGGCAGTTCGAACAGGATTACAACCTGTATGTTTCTTATGAAATGCAGAGCTGGATTTTTAGTATGGACTGGGATGTAAAAAAAATTATGTTCTACGACAGGGCGAATCTTTTACAGGCGCCGGATGTTTCAAATTTGAATTTCAGTATTCTTAAATCATGGAAAAGCAGCAGTGTTGAGTTCAGTGTAAAAAATTCACTGGATAAAGCGTTTATGGATTTTCAGTATCAGCCTGCTCCGGGAATTTCTTATTACTTAACTTATAATCTTAAAATTTAGAGGTAAACAATGAAAATATATTTTCTTTTATTGGCAGTTTTACTGGTGTCTGCATGTTCAAATGATGTTAGTCATCAGGCTGTGGTGGATGTGGATGTGGTTGTTGCAACCAGGGCGCCTGATTATAGTAGTGGTGCGTATTCGGTAATTAATGAACTTGCGGCTAATTCGTTTATGGCAACTAATGAGCTGGCTCCAACATCCTCTGATGTTTTTGTTGCTGCGTATGGGGCTCATTATTATTTTTTCAATAAAACTGATGCAAGTGTAACCAAATATTCGTATACAGATGCGACCACACCAGTCTGGCAGTTTAGTGTTAATGATGCGGCCGATACAGGTGCCAATCCATACGCAATGATTTTTGTTAATGAAACTAAAGCCTATATCCTGCGTTATGGAAAAGCCACAGCATGGATTGTTAATCCTTCTGCTACTATAGAAAGTGATTTTAAAACAGGTGAGCTGGATTTAACTGCTTATGATGATGGAGATGGTATCCCAGAAATGGCAAATGGCATTATAGTTGGCAATAAACTTTTTATAACAATGCAGCGTCTTGATAGAAATAACTTCTGGTCGCACACTAATATTGTTTATGTTGCAGTATTTGATGTGACAACAGATCAGGAAATTGACACCAATTATCCAGGCGATGCTGTTATGGGTATTCCCATGGAAATAATAAATCCAAACACTGATATTGCTTATGATGCAGTACTGAATAAAGTATTTGTTCAGGGGCAGGGTGATTATTTCGGGGGTAACTATACAGGTGGAATAGAATCAATTGACCCAGATACCTATAATACGCTTCTGGAGCTGGATGACGGTGATCAAATTACCCATGATTATGGTTTTATTTCCGGGTTGGCTATTTCGTCTGCGACACGTGGGTATTTTGTCAGTTACGTTGGTTGGGGTGATAATTATCTGTACACATATAATCCGGCAACGGGTGCTATCCAGCTAAGTACAGTAACAGCTGTGCAAGGTATCAATATTGCATCGATTGCATTTGATGCTAATGGTCGTTTGTGGGTAGCAGATGCAACTAATGCTACTGTGCATATTATTGATGCGGTTAATGACACATTGATTGATTCTGTATCAACTGTGTTAAGCCCAATTAATATGGCGTTTGCTCAGTAATTATACTGGCGGGCCGGTAGTGGCCCGCCTTTATTCTGCAATATAGATTTTACGTCTATCAGTCTGGATAAGGCTGATAGGATGCTGATAGGTTTCTTCCAGTAGTTGTTCCTGAAGTATCTCACTGGTTAATCCGTGTTGCTGTTTTCCGTCTCCGGTTAACAGAAGTACGTGATCACAAAAACGTGCTGCCAGGTTAATATCGTGCAAACTCATGATGACAGCATGATGATGTTGTTTTGCATGCTGACAGATATGATCAAGTATGCTGATTTGATAATTTAAATCCAGATGACTGTTGGGTTCGTCCAGCAGGAGTAGTTCAGGATTCTGGGTTAGTAAAGTGGCAATGGCTACCCGTTGTCTCTCACCACCGGAAAGCTGGTTGATCTGACGATGCGCAAGATTATGTAAATCGACCTGATTCAGTGCTGTCATTGCGATGTCATGATCCTGCTGACTTTCCCATTGCCACTGAGATATATAAGGGTGACGACCAATGAGAACGGTTTCCAGAATGGTAGAAGGAAATGCATCTTCATGATGTTGTAACAGCAGTCCGATCTTCTGCGCAATCTGTTTACGGCTCATGTTATGGATATTGTTATCGGCAATGATCAGTTCACCAGAGTCCGGTTGGCGTAATCCGGCGAGTGTGTGTAACAGGGTCGTTTTGCCAATGCCATTACGGCCCAGTACGCCCCAGATCTGACCGGGTTCTATGGTCAGGTTTAAATCCGTGCAAACCCGGGTGCTGTCAATGCGAATAGTAAGACGATTAGCTTGCAGTAAGGACATTAGACAGTTTGTCGCTGAAAACTTTTGTTAAGTAATAGCAAAAAGAAAGGCACACCAATAAATGCAGTGATAACACCAACGGGTAATTGCTGTGGGGCTATGATGGTACGTGCCAGTGTATCTGATATAAGTAATAAACTGCCGCCCAGTAAAACAGAAGCAGGGATCAATAAACGATGGTCACTGCCGGATAACAGACGCAGCATATGAGGTACGATGAGCCCGATAAAACCAATGCTGCCGGCCTGAGTAACAGCAAAGGCGGTGAGCAGTGATGCAAGAATAAATAAACTGATGCGTAATGGTGTTACCGATATACCTAAAGCACTGGCCTGTAGTTCGCCACGGGATAGAATATTCAGCTGGCGTGCAATGAAGAAACTGATTATCAGGCCTGTGACAAGTGCAACAAGGCTGGTGGGGTCGGCTGTGATATGACTGATGTCACCCATGAGCCAGAATAACATGCCACGCAGGGGTTTTTCCGGTGCAATAGATAGAATAAAGTTAATCATTGCACCCCAGCCGGCAGCAATAACAACACCGGTCAGCAATAAACGGGCGGGATTCCAGCTGCCCTTGCCATGGGAAAGGCCAAACACTAACACAATGGAAATCAGCGCACCGATAAATGCGCTGCCGGATAGCCATGAGCTCGAAACGCCCATTAACATGGCAATGAGTGTGGCGACTGATGCGCCACCGGAAACACCGAGTATATAGGGGTCGGCTAATGGGTTGCGCAACAGTACCTGCATCAAAACACCGGCCAGTGATAACAAACCGCCAGTGACGAAGGCGATATAGGCGCGAGGTGCGCGTAGGTCCCAGACAATAGTATGGGCGATATTGGCGTCTGTAGTCGTTAGTGCAGACCAAATTTGTGAGAATGAAAGTTGTATACTGCCTACTGAAAAGGCAAACATAAATGTGGCCATGCTTAGCATAATCAGTGTAACCAGAAGTGTCATGGGTCTGAGCATGGTGAAAAGTAGTTAGTAAAAGAAGTTGTGATTATAAGCTACATGTAAACTGAGTAAACAGTGCAGGAACGAGTAAGTGCTTATAAACTGAATCTAAACCAGATATTGCTATGGGTAAGACAATGGGTTATCGATTATCAAAAATTTACACACGTACCGGTGATAAAGGTACTACTGGCATGGCTGATGGCAGTCGAGTTGAAAAAGACAGTTTGCGAGTTGCCGCAATGGGCGATGTTGATGAATTGAATAGTGTGCTCGGGATGGTGCTGTCAAAGTGCCAGCCAGGCGTTGTTAATGAAGTATTATTCACCGTACAACATGATTTATTTAATCTGGGTGCGCAAATAAGTATTCCGGAGTGTAATCTTATTACAGAGCAACGGGTAGAGTGGCTTGAGCAACAGCTGGATGCCATGAATGAGGACTTGCCACCACTAAAAGAATTTATATTACCTGGCGGTGGTGAAGCAGCATCTATTTGCCATCTTGCTCGAACAGTCTGTCGCAGAGCAGAGCGAACGCTTTTTTCATTGGCGAAAGAACATGAATTTAGTGACAATATAAAAGCTTATATTAATCGTTTATCTGATCTTTTATTTGTTGCCTGTCGTGTATTGAGTCGTGAGGCGGGTGAAGCAGAGGTTTACTGGCAATCAGAGCGACTAAAAAAATAATCAATCATAATTATGCGAATTGGTATTGATCTTGGCGGGACAAAAATAGAAGCCATTGCACTGGATGAAGCCGGTGACGAATTGTTTCGTCAGCGTGTGGCAACACCTGTTAATGATTATTGGCAGGTATTAAATACTATTGTTGAACTTGTTAATCTTGTTGAGCAGAAAACGCAGCAGCAGGGCAGCATTGGTGTAGGTACACCGGGAGCACTGTCACCCGCGTCGGGTTTGTTGAGAAACTCCAACTCTGTTTGTTTAAATCATCAGCCGGTAAAACAGGATCTGGAAAAACTGTTAGAGCGTGAGATTCGTATCGCCAATGATGCTAACTGTTTTGCGTTGTCAGAAGCCACTGATGGTGCGGCAATGGGTGCCGATATTGTATTTGGTGTGATTATCGGTACCGGAACAGGTGCCGGCGTAGTGGTTAACGGCACGGTGCTCACCGGCCCTAATGCAATTGCCGGTGAGTGGGGGCATAATCCCTTGCCATGGCCGGCAGATGATGAGCGTCCCGGCCCAGAATGTTACTGCGGTAAACAGGGTTGTATTGAAACCTTTTTATCCGGCCCTGGAATGGCAAAGGATTATCAGAACAGAACAGGTCAGCAATTGAATGCAGAACAGATTGTTGCACTTGCTAAACAGGGTGACGCACAGGCGGAAACAATATTACGGTGTTATGAAGATCGGATGGCCAGAAGTCTGGCCCATGTCATCAATATTCTGGATCCCGATGTAATTGTGCTCGGTGGGGGTATGTCGAATATTCAGCGACTGTATGTCAACGTACCAGCGCAATGGGGGCAATATGTTTTTTCAGATAAGGTTTTTACAAAACTAATAGCACCCCGATTTGGAGACTCCAGTGGTGTCAGGGGTGCTGCCTGGTTATGGGGCTAAATCTGGAATAATAATGAGCAAAGGTATATTCAGACAGATAAAGCTGGTCCATCTGAATGTTATTTTTTGTTTTTCTGGAGATGAAGTTGAATTGTTCACTGCTTTATCAGATACACAATATTCATTAAGCGTTGAGCAATTAAAACAAGCCATTAAAGCGCGTAAGGTATCCAGTGAGTTTGCAATGAGCAACAGGGTAAGCGCTTATTCAAATCTATACGATTATAAAAAACAGTGATTATTGTTTTATCGGAAAAGTATTTGTTTTGCCAGATTATCGCGTGCAGGGTATTGATCAGTTGCCGGGCAGACCAATGATTATTCTGACATATTGATTAATACGGATATTCATCAAGTCAGGGATGTAAAAGCCGGATTGTTTGAAAAAATGATTGGCATATTTTATTAAATTAAATCGTTATAATTGTGATTGATTATTTAATGATGGATTTTTGAGGTTTTAAATATGAGCTGGTGGGGAAAAGTAGTTGGTGGTGGTTTTGGATTTATGTTGGGCGGCCCTTTGGGGGCTATTATGGGCGCGGCGTTGGGTCACCATTTTGATAAGGGACTTAGTAATCTAGAAAGCATTGGTGTTGGTGATCAGCAACGTACACAGGCCGCCTTTTTTACCGCAACTTTTTCTATTATGGGGTTTCTGGCGAAAGTTGACGGTCATGTCTCTAAAGACGAAATTGCCATGGCACAGCATGTCATGGCGCAGATGAATTTATCTGCAGAGCAGAAAAAAGCAGCGATTGCCCTGTTTAATGAAGGCAAGGCATCGGACTTTCCTCTGAATAAAGTGTTACAGCAGTTCCGCATGGAATGTCATCGCAGAACCAGCTTGTTACGTATGTTTATGGAAATATTAATTTCAACTGCCATGGCAGATGGTGTTCTGCATGCAGAAGAAAGTAAAGTGATTAGCAGCATAGGCCAGCAATTAGGGTTTGATAAACATTATATCGACCAGTTGCTTAATATGATTAATGCCCAGTATAAGTTTAACGACAGGCCTCAAAAAAACGCCAGCTCCAGTATTAGTGATGCCTATGCAGTGCTTGGTGTTGATAAACATATCAGCGATGCAGAGTTGAAAAAAACCTATCGACGTTTAATGAGTCAGCATCATCCGGATAAGTTGGTTTCCAAAGGCTTGCCTGAAGAAATGATAAGCCTGGCAAATGAAAAAACACATGAAATAAAGTCTGCTTATGAGTTAATCAGGCAGTCAAGAAAATAGCGGCTCAATTTAATTGCTATAAGTTATATTGGATCGGGGTTAAAAATTATTAAATAAATAACGATAGCTGAAAAGCCATGGCTGCCATTTGCGGAATTTCATGTCACGCCTGAGGTTGCCTTTCGATGCCCGGGGGCAACCAGCCCGGTGAAATCTGCCTGTTATAAAACAGGAGAGCATCTACCGGATTATTTGTGGGTACGTCCGGTGCATGCTATGAAGGCATTAGCCCACCACAAATTTCTCTACAAATTTTATTTTATGCCTGATATGTAAAGAAGTAATCAGGTATTTGGGTTGGCTTTTGTAGGGACAATCTGACAAGTGGTGTTACGTTGATCAATTGAGGTCACAGCTGTTAGTTGACCTTAAAATAGTCAGATTTGAATCTGAAATTTGAGCGACTATCTTCGGTTCTTATAGGTCATAAAGATATTCTTTTAACACAATAGTAAAAATTGATTTGGATCATAGTTTACTAAAGTCTAATTTAATAATATTAAACTGGTTCTGTGTCGGGGGGTGAAAATATAAGTGATATTTTGATTATTTTAGATACTACGACCTGATTGTTAATGACTGTCGCTACGGCATTGTCTTTTGTGGTTATTCTATTAACTTGATTTCTTGAAATAACAGGAGCAAGTGATCTAAAACTTTGATGCCGGGTATTTTTTATAACTACATTTCCAAGAAAATATAAAAATGATTCTAAAATCCTCAAAAATAAAAGAAAAGATTTGTGAAAGCTGTGGATTAAAGAAATCCTGTGGTGACCTGCCCGGCTTTTGCATACTGTTACACTATGTTTCTATCGCTTTAGTGGTTATCTTGCTGTTTTATTTGTTAATAACTATGAATTCGAAATAGATGTAACTTGCATGACTGTTTGATTGCGAAAATACAACAAACGAAGTTCTGCTCATGGCTATAATCCATCATAATGAATAACGGTTGGTGGAAACAAATGGCCGTGTTTAGATGAACTGGTTACTGATTTTTAAACTTGCCGTTTTAATGTCGTGGTGTGAGAAAATATCGTTAATGACGGCAAGTATATCGGCGCCAGCACTGATCAGTTGCCCTGCGTTGTCGGATGTAATGCCGCCGATGGCGCAAACCGGTATCTGAAGTTCCTGTCTGGCTCTGCTTAGTAAAGCAACTTCTGCTTTTTTTGCATCGGGTTTTGTTGATGATGAAAAAAAACTGCCAAAGGCAATATAATCGGCTTGCTGTTGTTGTGCCGTGACAGCCAGTGAAAAATCATTATAACAGGAGACGCCTATAATTTTGTTGGCGCCCAGTTTTTTGCGGGCTTCCGTGAGTGGTGTGTCATGTGCGCCGATATGCACACCATCCGCACCTGATTCTATTGCCAGTTCAATATCATCATTAATAATTAAAGGTGCCTGGTATTGATGGCATAATTCTTTTAGTGCCTGCGATTGTTTCAGGCGTTTTGTTTTGTCCTGGCTTTTATCTCTGTACTGCACAATTCTGGCACCACCCTGCAGTGCAAATTCAATTTGCTGGATAAATTGTGGTTCAGGAATTAAATGTTCATCAGTGATGACATATAGACCGGCCAGTGGTGTCATGATTATTTTGCCCAGTAAAAACGATTGGGTATTAATTGCCCCATACCCAGATGCTGTGCCTGTTGCAATGTTTTGTAGGTATAGTCGAGGGCGGTATGTATAGCGCTGACAGGCTCATTGCCCTGGGCGATAAGTCCTGCAATAGCTGATGCCAGTGTGCAACCGGAACCATGAAACTCATTTGGTAGACGTGCGTAGGTGAAAGTTTCTATCAGTCGGTTGTTGGAAAATAAACTGTGTTGCACATCTTTTGTTTTTGCATGAGTACCGGTCAGTAATATGTAATCAGCGCCCATGTCCAGCAATTCCATCGCGGCCGCTTCATGATTGTCAGATTCTTTTGCCAGTTGGCGTGCTTCCAGCGTATTAGGCGTAACAATATAACTGAGTGGCATAATCAGTAGCTTAATCGCATCTACCAGTGATTGTTGTGCCAGTTTGCCGCCGCCGCCACCGGCCAGTACGGGATCAAAAATAACCGGTAGTTGAGGATAATCGTTGAGAATGCTGTGAACCGCCTGTGCAATTTCAATATTGCCGAGCATGCCTATTTTGATTGCGGTGACGGGCATGTCTTCGAGTACGGCACGTGCCTGCTGAATGATGATGTCGGCATTAATGCTTTGAAACGATTTTACATTGTGGGTGTCCTGTACCGTGAGGGCAGTGACAATTGGGGCGGTATGTACACCCTGGGCACTGATGGCTTCGATGTCTGCCTGAATGCCGGCACCACCAGTGGGATCCAGGCCGGAAAAAGACAATACAACGGGTTTCTGAGCGTCTGGTGACATGATTTAAAGTGTCCCCGCCTGTTTGGCCAGTAACCAGGTTTTTGCCGAGAGCTCAAATGAACAGGTCCATTTATAGGCAAGGTTCATGGTTTCAGCTGTGGCATAAACACCGTGTCCACGAACCACCATGACGGGATAATCTGCCAGTATATCGGAAACTGCTTCAGCAGCCTGTTCAAGGTATTGATCATAGGCAATGGAGATCACCGGAATTTTCTCGAAATAATACTGACCTTCGAAATCCACCGGTATAAAGTCATGGCCATTCAGTGTTGCTGCCACACTATAGGCGCCGTGACTGTGTAACACGGCTCTGGCTTTGGGATTTTTTCGGTATACAGCCAGATGCAGCGGTCCATCCAGTGATGCCCTGTGACCCAGTGTGCCATCTATGTTGCATGCCACCAGATCATCAGCCTGAAGGGTATCGGCACAGGCGCCTGTGGGTGTAACCCATATGGATTCAGAATCCTGAATGGATGCATTGCCGCTGTGGGAGTCGTTATAGCCGTAACGCCTTAACCATTGATAGTACTGGATGAGTTCTTGTTTGCTGTTCATGCGGAAATGTTACTCTTTAAAACAGAGTACATCCAGACTAGCAGATATGACGACAGGTTTCCGAGAGTTCAATGATGCGGTTACGAATGACCTGTATATCTTCGGCTTCCGGGGAAATGTGCAGGTATTCCTGATAGCCTTCCAGTGCAGGTCGTGAGCATTCCAGTGCATCATAAATAAAGGCTCTGGCTTTAATGGAGTCGAGTTTGTCAGAGTCCTGATTGATCATGATGTTTGCAATGCCCAGTGCCTTGCCCCAGTCCTGATTTTGCATGTAGATATTACGTAGATTACGTAATATACGCATGATGATATCGCGATTGGGTGTGGTTGCCAGCAGACCGCTAAAATGCTGACGTTTGAGTTTGTTGCCATAAAATTCCTGTAATCGCTCTTCAATATCATCTTCATTCAGCGAAATGCCGCCAAAATAAGGATCCAGAACAATGGCGGCATCGTTTAGTTCCAGTTTAACCAGAAAATGACCGGGCAGTGAAACCCCGCTTAATGGCAGTCCCAGTTGATGTCCGAGTTCAATATAGAGAATAGACAGGCTGATGGGTATACCCAGCTTTCTGTCCAGTACATCATTCAGGAAACTGTTTCGGGGGTCATAAAAGTGTTCTGAATTACCTTCAAAGCCTTTTTCAAGAAACAGTACTTTATTGATGGCCGTGAGGATTTCAGCGGCACTGGCTTCTTCAGACAGGTGACTACGAATTTCCTCAGCCAGTTCGGTAATCCGTTGCAGCTGCGACTGAATTTTCAGTTCGGGATATTCGAGGCGAGCAACCAGCAGCGCGCCTTCAGCCAGATTAATCTGGTTATCGGGCTGGCTCAAAAGTTGTTCAAATTCAGTTTTTAAGGATTGTTCCTGCATAAGATCTTTACCGCATGGTGGTAATAAAGTGTGGTTCAGGGTTGGCGGTTTTGCAAGGAAGTCGAGGTAGTAATTCAAAGCCGTTTGTCAGTTATATAGGTATACATAACGTAAAAATACGGTTAATTCAGCCTTCTGGAATGTGGTTAGTCGGTGTAATGAGTAAATATCAAAGCGGGTCTTCTCGGTAACGCATCCGTATGCCATGTTCCAGGGAAAGTTTAATTTCTTCCGGGGCCAGCTCTTTTGGAAATTTAACGCCGGATATCTGAGCACCATGAATACTGGCACCTTCTAGTTTGGCCTTGCTAAAATCGATGCCGCGGAGATTGCTCATTCTAAAATAACAGTTTGAGAAATCCAGGCCATCTGCATCTAGACCGACAAGTGTAACGGCTCTAAAGTCAGCACCGGTTAAATCACATTTCTGACCACTGTCTTTGAGGGTGTTGAATTCTTTAATTTTTCCGTCTCTAAGTAAACGGTACATTTGATCGGTTTTGATTACAGGGGGCTGTTGCACGATAATCTAACTCCAGGAAATAATAGGTGAAGTATAGACCAATGAAAAAGCAAGATGTTCTAAGAACAGGTGTTTTTGTTGATATAAATTCAGTGAATGCAAATGATCTGGATTTTTCATTATTACAACAGCAACTCGATCATCTGGAGTTGCTGTCAGTCACCTCTGTTGAGGATATGCAAGATGAGCTCAGTGATTATGATGTGATTATCACCAATAAGGTAAAACTGCCCCGGGATATTCTGGAACGTAATCGAGGGATCAAACTAATCTGTGTAGCCGCAACCGGTACTAATAATATTGATTTACAGGCTGCACATGAACTGGCTATCCGGGTTTGTAATGTGACTGGTTATGCAACAGCGTCCGTGGTGCAGCATGTGTTTGCGTTAATACTGACGTTGCAGACACGGTTACTGGAATTAACATCAGCCGTCCGTCAGGGCGAATGGAGTCGAAGCCCCTGTTTTTCATTACTGACTTACCCGGTTAATGAGCTGGCGGGAAAAACAATGGGTATAGTTGGTTATGGTGAACTGGGTCAGGCTGTTGCTGGAATCGCAAAAGCACTGGGTATGAAGGTGTTAATTGCGCAGCGTAATGAACAGGATGTTCGTGGCGGTCGTATTGCATTGCATGAGTTGTTGCCGCAGGTTGATGTTTTATCATTGCATTGTCCTTTGACCAGGGAAACCGAAAACCTGATTGATGCAAAAGAATTTAATTTAATGAAATCATCGGCAATAATT
>JAOUMX010000140.1 GCA_029881275.1 Gammaproteobacteria bacterium
GCTTCGGTGAATCAATTACACTTCCAGTCATTTGTTAATGAAAATGCATTACCAATAGAAAAACCACTGTGGTTGCATAATGGTGGCAGGCATCAATACCCAATGAAATGCATTAAAGCATTGTCATCGAATGAATGCTGGGCGATGATTGAACAGTTTCATGCCGATAATCAGCCGTATAACCTGCTGTATCGAAAAGGCGTCTGTTACATGCTGCCGAGACAGATGCAGGGCAGTGAGCAGGTGTCGGAAAGAGTGCACGGCGCAGGTTGGATCGAAGAGTGTGGTGTGTTCAATGTATCGAGCAAGGACCGCGCGAAGAATTTAACTGCCGAATTTTTGTACACAGATTTAAAAAGCTTGTCTGTAGATGTGTGATTGCTCGTTGCAATGTTTGGCTCTGATTTTTCTCTATGCCTGCAGGCGCGGACGATAGGTTATGAAAAAGAAAACTCTTATGTCATGGAGTAGCGGAAAGGACAGTGCGTGGGCGTTGTACCAACTGCAACAGAATAAAGAAGTTGATGTGGTTGGGCTTTTCTGCACAGTGAATAAAGAATTCAACCGAGTTGCCATGCATGGTGTGAGGCTTGAGCTTTTACAGAAGCAGGCGGAAAGTGTCGGTCTGCCTCTGGAAGTCATTGAAATCCCCAATCCATGTAGCAACGCTGAATATGAAAAAATAATGGGCCAGTTCGTCGCCAGGGCAAAAAATAATAGCATCAAGTATTTTGCATTCGGCGATTTGTTCCTTGAAGATATTCGTAACTACAGGGAAGAAAAGCTACAAGGCTCAGGCATCAAGGCCCTGTTTCCAATCTGGGAAATACCTACAGAGACGTTTTCAAGAGAGATGATCAGCGCCGGTCTGAGAACGGTAATTACCTGTATAGATCCGAGGAAGCTGACAGAAGAATTTGCAGGCAGGGAGTTTAATGGGGATTTTCTGACGTCGCTGCCCGAGACCATAGATCCTTGTGGTGAGAATGGAGAGTTCCATAGTTTTGTGTTCGATGTGCCCATGTTTAAAGAAAAGATCGCGATCTCGGTAGGCGAAATTGTTAATCGTGATAGGTTTGTGTTTGCGGATATTTTACCGGCCTGAAATGTTCTTTATTATTTATCAATCAGGCTAAATTCTCCAGGCTTCAGTCCATCCAGTTTTCACTCGCCGATCCTTTCGCGAATCAGGCGCAAAGTCGGAAAGCCGACGGCTGCGGTCATGCGTCTAACCTGTCTATTTTTCCCTTCGGATATTTTCAGCTCTATCCATGAAGTTGGAATATTTTTGCGTTCTCTAATCGGTGGATTGCGTGGCCATAGCCATGCGTACTTATAAATCATTCTTGTTTGTGGAAGATAGGATTATGTCTTCTTTATGACTTAGCACCTTGTTTTGATAATATCGAATTATAGATACCTTTCTTTTTATTGGTATATACGTTAAAAAGAGTGCAGTGATGACCATTGTATTCATGTCGCTTTTATTTAGATGCGGTGCAAATACAGCTTAATAATAAATATCTAGGGAAAAGGATGAATTGATATGCTAACCACAGCGCTTCTTGTATTAGGGTTTTTCGTTATTCTTATATTCGATAACAGACCAATGATAGGTGCTGTCCTTGCAGGCTTGCTCGTGATTGTATGGATGTTGGTGCAAAAGATAAAAGTTCTTAAAGAGTCAACAACGTCGATTGAAAAAAGTCTCGCCACGCTCACAGCAGTAATAACGAAAATGGAAAAGGCGGAGTTGTCTGAGTCAATGTGGCAGACAAAGATAGTCAGAAAGGATGCGGATGATACGCATGTCATAAAAGAAGATGTCCCTCCGCCTGAGAAGGTAGATGTAATAACATCAAGTATGCATGAGGATGGTCCTGTAGCGATGCAATCTTCACAGACATATAGTTTGGCTAAAGAATTAAATAATAGAACAGTACCTGTTATCCCAGAAAAAAGCAGTAAAAATGATGATGTGCCAAATGTTGTCGTATCAAAAGCCGCGCCGTCAACGAGCACGCCTTCTATATCTATACCGCCCAAAGGACCATCTATTATTGAAAAATTGCTAATGTTTGCATGGAGCTGGATCACCGACGGCAATGTGTTTGTGCGTGCTGGTATTATCGTTTTGTTTATGGGGATGACGTTTTTAATTCGTTATGCTATAGGAGAGAATTTGATTCCAATAGAATTACGACTTGCAGCTGTTAGCGCAGTAGCGATTGCCCTGATGTACTGGGGCTGGTGTCAACGCGAATCACGTAAAACATTTTCATTGGTTGTTCAGGGTGGAGGAGTTGGTTTATTTTATTTGACTATTTTTGCTGGCTTTAGCCTGTATCATGTAATTCCGTCGGGAGCGGCTTTTGTATTGCTGGCATTGACGGTCGCGTTGGCAGCCATGCTGGCGGTATATCAGGATGCCAAATCGCTGGCACTGTTCGCTACGGTAGGCGGTTTTCTGGCGCCTGTTTTAACTTCCAGTGGCAGTAATAACTATATCGGTCTGTTTAGCTATTACGCTATTCTTAATCTCGGTATATTCACAATTGCCTGGTTCAGGTCGTGGAAAATATTGAATCTTGTTGGTTTCCTGTTTACCTTTGTCATTTCAACGACATGGGGTGTGCTGAGTTATAAAGCAGAGTATTTTTCTACAACCGAGCCTTTCTTAATACTGTTCTTCCTTCTCTATATTGGCATAGGTATTTTATATGCCCGTGATCAAGCTGAGTTCTATAAAAATTATGTCGATAGCACGCTGATATTTGGCACACCTTTACTGGCTTTTGGTTTGCAATGTGCCATGGTGAAAGATTATGAATACGGTATTGCAATTAGCGCTTTTAGCCTGGCATTTTTTTATATTCTGCTAACAAATTATCTATGGAAAAAATACGCTGATAGTTTGCGTTTGCTTAGTGAGAGTTTTCTGTCTCTTGGAGTTGTATTCGCGACGCTTGCAATACCGTTTGCCATAGATGGTACCTTAACGGGAGCTACATGGGCGATAGAAGGGGCAGGTATATTATGGATCAGCATCATTCAGCAACAAAAATATCGCCGGTTATTTGGTGTTACATTGATATTTGCCGCAGGTTTGATGTTAGCTACAGAGTTGTTGTTGTCCCGCGCCATTTTCAACTATGCATTTGCCAATAGTGTATTTATAGGCTGTTTAATTATTGCTCTAGCGGCTAGTTGTGGTAGCTGGTTACTATCACGTGATTATGAAGGAAAGTTGGAGTTAGAGCGTTCGTTGTCTACTGCCTTACTTGTATATGGATTGTTTGTTCTGTTTTCAGGTTTCGAATATCAGATAAAGGACTTTGCTCTATATCAGGTGCATGGTGTTCTGCTCGTCGGCCTAAGCGGTTTATGCGTACTTTGCTACACTGTAGCGGGCGACCGGCTGAAATGGGATCGGGCGCATTGGATCAGTCTTATTAGCGTTGTGCCAATGGGTTTTGCGGCCGCGATCTGTTATGCCTATCAGCCTCAGCTCTCAGAACATTACGGGTATATAATTTGGGCGGTCAGCCTGTTGCTTTATTTTTATGGACTCAGGAGATCGATTGATGTGGTTGATAAAAAACCATTGCTAATGGCGCATATCTTTGTTGCAGTAATCGTTGTTTGTTTATTGTTATGGGACGGATTGTGGCAATTGTTGTTGTCGTTTTCATTATTAGCCGTAGTTTTTAATCACCTGAGCACAAAACTAAGCTGGCCTCAATTGAAAGTGATTGCTCTTGGATTTTTGCCAGTATTGGTGATCTGTAGTACAGGCGCAATTGTTGTTGATGATAATCTGATTGATTTATCCAGTATAGCTTCAGATATTACGTGGTCGTTTCCACCGGGATATATCCTTTGGCCATTTGGTTTTGTGGTGTATTTTTATCTGTTGCGACAGAATCCACGAATTGGTGAATACGCAACTAGTAACATGCATTACGCTGGTGCCGCACTGATTTATGCTTTGTTACTCTGGCTTGGACCATGGCCATTATTGCTGGGAGCTTCACTGCTTAGTCTTTTGTGTAATGTGCTGTGGAGATATTATTCATGGCATGAGATGTATTTAACGTCAATAGCATTGCTACCTTTAATGTTGTTAACCGCTTTTGTAAACCTGCTTGATAACGGCTTCCATACCTTTTACCTTCAGGACTACAATCTGAATTTACAGTTCGGTATGGAGCTGGGATATGCGCTGTGGCCAATCGCCTTTGCATGTTTGTTCTGGATATATAAACAATATGATAATCAGGAAAGATCGGCGCCTCCTGTATTACAAAGTCTGTCAATTATGTTGCCGGTGTTTTTATTAACAGGCGAAGCGTCCTGGCACATTTTAGATTTAGTAGGCGTTATGAATGCGTGGCACATGGCGTGGTTACCATTGATGGCCTTACTTGCGATAGCGATTATTATGAAAATTGATTGCTGGCCGTTCAAACAACATAGGGGTAGTTATTACCAGTTGGCGCTGCCGATTATATCGCTAGTTCCTATTGTATGGTCTTTTTTACAGCTGTTATCCTCAGGTGATAGCATGCCGCTGCCATGGATGCCGTTGCTTAATCCTATAGATATAGTTCAAGCTATCATTGTTATTGGTATATTGCTGTGGATGAGTGATATTCTGTCCGCCTATAAATGGCAGCCTGCAAAACAGACCATAATTCACGTTTTGATTGCGTATATGTTTTTATGGATGAATATTGATCTATTGAGAGCTGTTTACCACTGGGCAGATATTCGTTGGCAGATACCTGATATTATGAGTGCTAATATTTCACAGACAGTATTATCATTGTTCTGGGCATTATGTGGCCTGTTGACAACGCTGTATTCCAGTCGTAGAAAAAAACGAACATATTGGTTGATTGGCGCAGCACTGCTTGGTGTGGTTGTCTGTAAGTTGTTTTTGATTGATTTGTCTGCGCGTGAAACCATTGAGAGAATTGTTTCATTTACTGGCGTTGGAATATTGTTGATGCTAGTGGGCTATTTCTCACCATTGCCTCCGAAAAAAATAATTAAAATAGAGGGTGTTTAAGGTGAAGAATATGCGTCTATTCAGTGTATTTTTGCTTGGTTCAACCATTGTTTTTACTTCTCAAGTTAATGCCAATAACATGAATGGGTTCCAGTGTTCGTTTCCCATATCGAAAGGACAGCAATCTATTCGGAAGTTTACGATGATTTCGGAGGTTTATCGCTGCTTAAAATATAGTGATCATAAAGACCTGGTCATTGTTAACAGCGAACACCAGATTGTACCCTTTCATATATCAACTCCATCTCAGGCGGTTGATGTAAGCATATACAAGCAAGAGATTAGTTTTTATCAGGAACCTGCTGCTAGTACTTATAAAACGGGCGATCAAATTCGACGAATTGCACAGCTTACAGGGGTTGCTTCAGGAAGTGAAAGTGACGTGCAGTGGGTAAATAAAAACTCGTACTATTCATCGGTGATAATAGAGCAGAATAAAACAAAAGGAAGATTAAAAAGTATTATTATAAACTACAGGACAGGGGCTGATCCGGTTAGCTCTACTGTTGTTGTAGAGGCGAGCAGTGATTTGCAGAATTGGTCGACGTTGCTTAGTCCTCAGAATATTTTTTATCTTCCAGGGAAGCATAATAATATGCAAAGCAATGATCTTAAGTTTTCATCATCAAGCGATGAAAAATATTTACGACTGGCATTTTTAAGCAATATTGACGATTTCAATACTAATATAATTGGTATTACTGGGGAGTATGAGGTAACGAAATATATTGACTCGCCTATGCAGTGGTTCAATGCTGACAGTTTGCGGTCGCTTGATGAACAAGGCGAATGGTCAATGTCATTATCAGATATTCGGCCTGTCTCCCGTATACGTTTCACACCGGCCAGCGATATTGCCTATTATCAGGGCTCGATATTTATAAAGAGATACCTAGATCCTGTTATTGATTCTGACCAGCATAAAACTCGTGAAGATGCCAAAAAAAAGATCAAGCATTTAATAAAAGATGCGGTGCAATATCCGCATGCTCAATCTGTGAGTCCGTGGCAGCATATCAGTATATTTGCACAATATAAAATACAGACTGATAATGGTTCAATAAAGAGTTCAGATATACAGCTTACGCCCATTCAAAGTAAAACCTGGAAGTTTGTTTTTAATCAGCCCAGAATGGCAGACGTATCACAATTGCCTGGAATCGAGTTTGGCTGGCAATCGCCGCAAGTTATTTTTATTGCTCAAGGGGCCGGGCCATTTTTTCTACTGGCAGGTAACGCTGAGCTTCCGCAGAAGGCAGTATTCCCAAGTCATTTAGTTGCTATGGACGAGAATTTGGAAGTTGTCGATCTGCTGCCAGAAGAAAAAAATAATGATATAAATGTATTGGCGAGCAGTGATGAAACAATAGATATGAAATATGATTTAAAGACGATTTTGCTTTGGTTAACTCTGTTCTTTGGAGTGGGGTTAATGGCTTTAATGGCTAGTCAATTGGCAAGAAAAATAAAATCAGAGAATAAATAAGAGTGACTCGTGATGCTAGCTTTTATCTATTATTTTATACTCGCCGGGACTAAGAGTGCATAATTCCCATTCACCAATGCTCTTCCGAATCAATCTTAATGTGGGAAAACCTACCGCTGCGGTCATGCGCCTGACTTGCCGATTTTTACCTTCGGATATTTTCAGCTCTATCCATGAAGTTGGAATATTTTTGCGTTCTCTAATCGGTGGCTTGCGTGTCCATAGCCATTCGGGTTCTTCGATGATGCTGGCTTTAGCTGGGCGCGTCATGCCATCCTTGAGTTTTACGCCTTTTTGGAGTTGCATAATGGCTTCTTGGGTGATTTCACCTTCTACCTGGGCAACGTAGGTTTTTTCTAATTTATGTTTGGGGTCGGTGATTTTGTTTTGTAACAGGCCATC
>JAOUMX010000025.1 GCA_029881275.1 Gammaproteobacteria bacterium
CGGACTGATACACATCGGTGAGAGCAATTACTCCGGCGGCCGAGCCGGTGATCCGCCATCCATTGCACTGGCAGACCGGTTACGGGAATTGCCCTTCAGGGTGGGCCGTTTAAAAACCGGTACCCCTCCGCGTATAGATACCCGCTCCATTGATTATTCAGAGTTACAGGAACAGCCAGGTGATACACCGACACCGGTGTTTTCTTTTACTGGTTCAGTAAAAGATCATCCGCAGCAGATTTCCTGTCACATTACTCATACTAATGAACGCACCCATGAGATTATTCGAGGCGGGCTGGATCGCTCGCCCATGTATTCAGGGGTGATCGAAGGGGTGGGCCCAAGATATTGTCCATCCATAGAAGATAAGGTAGTGCGGTTTGCCGATAAAAATTCACACCAGATTTTTATTGAGCCGGAAGGTTTAAACAGTACCGAAATTTATCCCAATGGTATTTCCACCAGTTTGCCTTTTGATGTGCAGTTTGAACTGGTGCGCTCGATGAAGGGCTTTGAAAATGCCCATATTACCCGACCCGGATATGCCATTGAATATGATTATTTTGACCCCCGGGATTTGAAAGCCTCTTTAGAAACCAAATTTATTAAAGGCCTGTTTTTTGCCGGCCAGATCAATGGCACTACCGGCTATGAAGAGGCGGCGGCTCAGGGCATGCTGGCGGCTATTAATGCTTCAAGACAGGCTCAGGAAAAAGAAGACTGGTATCCAAAACGGGATCAGGCCTATATCGGTGTGCTGGTAGACGACCTGATTACTCGAGGTACTTCTGAACCCTATCGTATGTTCACCTCACGTGCGGAATACCGTTTAATGCTGCGGGAAGATAATGCGGACATCCGTCTCAGCGAGCTCGCCCATGAAATGGGGTTATTGCCAGAACAGCAGTGGCGCGCCTATGTAGAAAAACGAGAAGCGATAGAGAAAGAACAGCAACGGTTGCAGGATGTCTGGGTACAGCCCCAGTCAGATATAGCTCGTCAACTGGACGTCTATCTGGAAAAACCCATCAGTCGTGAAGCACGAATGGCCGATTTACTGCGCCGCCCGGAACTGGATTATGACAAGCTGACGGGAATCGAGGCTCTGGGTCCGGGTGTTGCGGATAAGGCAGTGGCTGAACAGATCGAAATTCAGGCCAAGTATGAAGGCTATTTAAGTAGGCAGATGGATGAAATTGAGAAGACCCGTCGTCACGAGGAAAAGCAGATTCCCGATGATATGGATTACTCCCAGGTCAGCGGCCTGTCCAATGAAGTGCGTCAGAAATTAATGGCGCATAAGCCACAGACTCTGGGCCAGGCTGGCCGTATATCCGGAGTTACCCCTGCGGCGGTTTCATTATTGCTGGTGCATTTAAAGAAAAGACAGTTGCTTTCAAAAAGTGCCTGATTAATTCCAGAGAGATAAATAATTTTAAGTATGTGTAATCTTATTAGCAAAATGACTCAGACAGTGGCCACCATGACTGAGCAGGTTGTTACCAGGTAATTCAATGCAGCCGGAACAGCGTTTAGAGCAGGGCCTGCATTCTATGGGGCTGGAGATTTCAGCAGACACCCGGCAGGCGATGTTGAAATATCTACAGTTAATGCAAAAGTGGAACAAGGCTTATAACCTGACCGCCATTCGGGATCTGGATCAGATGGTGATACGCCATCTGCTCGATAGCCTTGCTGTTTTACCCTATATAAATGCCACACCGGTGCTTGATGTGGGCACTGGCGCAGGTTTGCCTGGAATACCACTGGCACTGGCACAGCCGGAAAAACAATTTTTTTTACTCGACAGTAATGGCAAGAAAACCCGGTTTCTGACCCAGGTCAAAATCGAATTAGGCATTGAAAATATTGAAGTTATCCACAGTCGAGTGGAAGATTTCAAGCCGGATGTAAAGTTCGAAATCATTATCTGTCGTGCATTCGCGGCATTAAATACTATATTGGAACGCACCCAACATCTGGTAACATCAACAACCCGGATACTGGCAATGAAAGGAAAAGAAGACTTGCCAGCACTGGTTGAGGGATTTACGCAGATAGATAATCATCAGTTAGCTGTAGCCTGGCTGGATGAAGAACGACGACTTTTAGATATCAGACCAACATGACTCGAGTAATTGCAGTAACCAATCAAAAAGGTGGTGTGGGTAAAACCACCACTTCCGTAAATCTGGCAGCTTCACTGGCGGAAGTAAAGCGGAAGGTATTACTGGTTGATCTTGATCCTCAGGGCAACGCTACCATGGGTAGTGGTGTGGATAAATATAATCTGGATTCAACGGTCTGTGATGTATTACTGGGTGATGTAAACATAAAAGACTGTATTCGTTATGTAAAAGAGTCTGGATTTTCAGTGCTACCGGCGAACGGTGATTTGACAGCGGCCGAAGTAGAGCTGATGAATGCGAATAATCGTGAAAGCCGTTTACGAGATGCATTGGCAAGTATCACATTAAATTATGACTTTATAATTATAGATTGTCCGCCGTCTTTGAATATGTTGACGTTGAATGCGCTGGTTTCAGCAGATGGTGTTCTTATTCCCATGCAGTGTGAATATTATGCACTGGAAGGTTTATCCGCTCTGGTTGAAACCATTGAGCAGATTCGTGCCAGTGTAAATTCGAATTTGCGCATCGAAGGCCTGTTAAGAACAATGTTTGATCCACGCAATAAACTGGCCATGGATGTTTCAGCACAGTTAATAGAGCATTTTGGTGATCGTGTATATCGTACCGTTGTACCCAGAAATGTCAGGCTGGCAGAAGCGCCCAGTCATGGCCTGCCCGTTTTAAAGTATGACAAAACATCCCGTGGTGCTCTGGCCTATTTTTCTCTGGCCGGTGAAATTATTCGTAAACAGGTTAAAGGTAATTCAGCCGCCGCTGAAGTTATCGCATAAAGGTTAATTCATGTCAGCTAAAAAAAGAGGACTGGGTCGCGGCTTAAATGCATTACTGGGTAATGCCTCTGAAGTAAAGCAACTGACAGATCCTTCGCCCGCGCCCACTCGGCTCGATTCATCCTCGTCGGCAGGGTTACAAACCGTTGGTGTTGACCTCATTCAGCGGGGTACCTATCAGCCCCGGGTGCATTTTGAGCCCGAAGCTTTGCAGGATCTGGCAGAGTCTATAAAAAGTCAGGGCGTTATACAGCCCATCGTGGTTCGCTCCATTGGATCTGGAAAATATGAATTAATTGCAGGTGAGCGTCGCTGGCGCGCATCCCAACTGGCCGGTCTGGCAGAAATTCCGGCGGTTATCCGTGATCTGGATGATCAGACAGCAGCAGCCATTTCATTAATTGAAAATATTCAGCGTGAAGATCTTAATCCCCTGGAAGAATCCCGTGCCCTGCAGAGATTAATTGATGAATTTTCTATGACTCACCAGGAAGTAGCAGAGGTTGTCGGTCGGTCACGAACAGGCGTGACCAATCTGTTGCGTTTAAAAGATTTAAATGAAGATGTTAAAAAACTGGTTGATGAGCGTAAGCTGGAAATGGGTCATCCCCGAGCATTGCTGGCATTAACCGGAACAGAGCAAAGTCAGTTAGCCCATAAAGTGGCCGAGCAGGGCAAGTCAGTACGTGAAACTGAGCAATTGGTGCGTAGACAGCTTAATCCGGAAAAATACATTGTAAAGAAAACGGTACTGGACCCAGACACAAAACGACTTAGGGATGACCTTAGTGAGCGACTGGGCGCTGCTGTCGATTTACAACACAGTAGCAATGGTAAAGGCAAGCTGGTAATCAGCTACAATAGCCTCGATGAACTGGACGGGATTTTAGCTAAAATTCACTAAAATCACTCGAATGAATGTAGTAATTAATACCTTTAAAACCTAGACTAATTCATGTATATTAATGTTTGCTTATTTACTAAAATAAAGAGCGCTTATTACGGCATTAGAACTTGACCCTGAACAAGACACTCCACTATAATTTGCGCGCATTTTTGGTGCGGCCTTATCAGTGTCTGGAAAGGTCTTAAATGATGCAAAAAGCCAGCACAATTCAGGTCCGTCGTATCCTGATGATACAACTTGTGGCAACGGTTGCCCTCTCTGTAACATTGCTGGTATTGGGTACAGTTTACGTCTGGTCTGGTTTGACCGGTGGATTGATCGCAACTCTGGCTAATGCCTATTTTGCATGGAAGGTTTTTGCTAAACAGCAGGAATCTGAGCCTGAGCAAATCCTGGCTACATATTATCGTGCCGAGGTTAGCAAAATTATTTTGACTGTAATGTTGTTCGCAGGCGCGATTGTAATCATTAAGCCTTTGAACATGATTCCCCTTATAGGGGTGTATTTGGTAAACACAATGATTCCCTGGCTGGTGTCATATTTTGATGACGACAGCAAGACTTGGAGATTAAAGAATGGCAGGTGACAGCCTGACCTCAGGTCAGTATATAAAGCATCATCTTCAGAATATGACTTATGGCAATCATCCAGATCATGGCTGGATATTTGCCCATACACCTGAAGAGGCCAAAGAAATGGGTTTCTGGGCATTTCATGTCGATTCACTGGGCTGGTCTATAGCCCTGGCGCTGATTTTCTTTTTTGCATTTCGTAAAGTAGCCAAAAATGCCACCACCGGCGTGCCTTCCGGCTTTCAGAATTTTGTTGAAATGATTGTTGAATTTGTGAACAGCAGTGTTCGCGGTTCTTTCAGTGGAAGAAATGATATCGTTGCCCCGCTGGCATTAACTATTTTTGCCTGGGTATTCCTGATGAACCTGATGGACCTGGTACCGGTTGACTGGTTGCCAATGCTGGCTCAGCAAATTGGTGCGGCTTTTGGTGCTGATCCACATCATGTCTATTTCAAAGTAGTACCAAGCACAGATCCAAATGTTACCTTTGGTATGGCGCTGGGTGTTTTCTGGTTAATGCTTTACTACAGCATTAAAATTAAAGGCGTTAGCGGTTTCTTCGGTGAACTGGCTTTCCAGCCTTTTGGTAAAGTGGGTATGCCTGCCAATCTGGTGCTTGAAGGTGTATCACTGATTTCAAAACCTGTATCACTGGCGTTGCGACTGTTTGGCAACATGTATGCAGGTGAAACTATTTTTATTCTGATCGCTCTGATGTTCAGTGCCGGTTGGGCAGTAGGTCTTTTTGGCGGCGTTCTACAATTAGGCTGGGCGATTTTCCATATTTTGATTATTACTTTGCAGGCGTTCATTTTCATGACGTTAACCATTGTATATCTGGATATGGCGCATCAAGAACATTAAGAATTTAACTTTTAATTTAAAACTTTTCTCACAGGAGATTAAATAATGACTGAAGCAACTGCATTGCTATATATCGCTGGCGCTTTAATGATGGGTCTGGGTGCCCTGGGTGCTGCAATCGGTATCGGTATCCTTGGTGGTCGTTTCCTTGAAGGTGCTGCTCGTCAGCCTGAGCTGATTCCTATGTTACGTACTCAGTTCTTCATCGTTATGGGTCTTGTTGACGCGGTTCCAATGATTGCTGTTGGTATTGCGCTGTATGTTCTGTTCGCAGTTGTTGGTGGATAAATCAAACACGGTGATTTGGTTTAAACACTTACGAGGTGATATAGCATGAATATAAATGCAACCCTCATCGGCCAATCGATAGCTTTTTTCATTTTCGTTTGGTTCGTAATGAAATACGTATGGCCTCCGCTGATTGCAGCGTTGGACGAACGTAAGAAAACGATTGCCGATGGACTAGCTGCTGCCGAGAAAGGCAAGCATGAACAGGAACTGGCTGAGAAAGCTGCTGAGAAACATATCAAGGTAGCAAAAGATCAGGCAGCTGAAATTTTGGCGCAGGCGCAAAAGCGTGCAACTGAAATTGTTGAAGAAGCAAAAGGTGATGCAAGGGAAGAAGCGGATGGTATTAAGAAAGCCGCTACTGCAGAAATCGATCAGGAAGTGAATCGTGCCAAAGAGCATCTAAGACAACAGGTTGCCAGTATTACTATTGCCGGTGCTGAAAAGATTCTTAAGCGCGAAATTGACGAGAAAGCACATAGCGATATCGTTGATGATTTAATTGCGCAAATATAGGTAGGCAACTATGTCGGATAACACTACTGCCGCAAGACCTTATGCAAAAGCTGTTTTTGAAATGGCACAAGCTGAATCAAAACAGAAAGAATGGAGTGATGTGCTCGCATTGTTGACTGATGTTGTTAACAATGAAGAAATGAGAGATGTCCTTCAGATGCCGCAAATGGGTGCTGCTGCCAAAGGTGGGCTTTTAATCGATATATGCAGTGACAAGTTGTCAGACAGTAACCGCAACTTTGTAAAACTGTTAGCCGAAAATGGTCGTCTGTCTTTAATGACAGAAATTTTTACGCTGTATGAAGAGTTACGTGCTGAAGCCGAAAGTAAAATTGAAGCTTCAGTTAGATCGGCCTATCCATTGACCGACATACAGATAAAAGCCATGACGGAAGCCTTAAAGAAAAAACTCGGCTGTGATGTTACTTTGGTAACCGAAATCGATGCAACATTAATCGGTGGCGTAGTGATTAAAGCCGGTGACTTAGTTATTGATGGCTCTGCGCAAGCAAGGCTTGATTCCTTAGCATATACGCTAAGCCATTAATTAGAGGATTAAGAGAATGCAACTGAATCCATCAGAAATCAGTGAACTGATTAAAAAACGAATTGAAAGCTTTGAGTCGCATGCGGAAGCACGCACCGAAGGTACTATTGTAAGTCTGACTGACGGTATTATCCGTATTCACGGTCTGGCAGAAGTTATGCAGGGCGAGATGATCGAACTGCCTGGCAATACTTATGCATTAGCATTGAATCTTGAGCGCGACTCTGTCGGCGCGGTTGTATTAGGTTCATATAATCATCTGAGTGAAGGTGATACCGCAAAATGTACCGGTAGAATTTTAGAAGTGCCTACAGGCGATGCACTACTGGGTCGAGTTGTTGATTCACTGGGTATGCCAATTGATGGTAAAGGCCCGATTGATACAAAAACATCTTCACCGATTGAAAAAATTGCACCCGGTGTAATTGAACGTAAGTCAGTTGATCAGCCAGTACAGACCGGTTTGAAATCAATCGACTCTATGGTGCCAATTGGTCGTGGTCAGCGTGAGCTGATTATCGGTGACCGTCAGACAGGTAAAACAGCGGTAGCGATTGATGCCATCATCAATCAGAAAGGTACCGGTGTTAAATGTATTTATGTCGCGGTTGGTCAGAAAGCATCAACTATCGCTAACGTGGTACGTAAACTGGAAGAGCACGGTGCAATGGAGCATACCATTGTTGTTGCAGCGGCAGCTTCTGATTCTGCAGCGATGCAGTACATTGCGCCTTATTCAGGTTGTGCCATGGGTGAGTTCTACCGTGATAACGGCGAAGACGCACTGATCGTTTATGATGATTTGACAAAGCAGGCATGGGCATATCGCCAGGTGTCATTATTGTTACGTCGTCCTCCAGGTCGTGAAGCATATCCTGGTGATGTATTCTATTTACATTCACGTCTGTTAGAGCGTGCATCACGTGTTAATGCCGCATATGTTGAAAAACATACTAATGGCGCTGTAAAAGGTAAAACCGGTTCTCTAACGGCATTGCCAATTATCGAAACACAGGACGGTGACGTATCTGCTTTCGTACCAACTAACGTAATTTCAATTACTGATGGTCAGATCTTCCTGGAATCAGATTTATTTAACGCCGGTATTCGTCCAGCGATTAATGCGGGTCTTTCTGTATCACGTGTAGGTGGTGCAGCACAGACCAAGATCATTAAAAAACTGGGTGGTGGTGTTCGTCTGGCTCTGGCTCAATATCGTGAGCTGGCCGCATTTGCTCAGTTTGCATCTGATCTTGATGATGCAACCCGTGCACAGTTAGAGCGTGGTACACGCGTAACTGAACTGATGAAACAGTCTCAGTATTCACCGATGGATATCGCTGATATGGCCTTTACACTTTTTGCAGTGGATAAAGGTTTTATGGATGACGTCGAAGTTAACAAGATTCTTGATTTTGAGGCAGCCATGCTGTCACACCTGAAGAGCAATAATGCTGACCTGGTGAACACTATCAATGAAACTGGTGATTTTAATGATGATATTGCAAATCAGATGAAAGCTGCGGTTGAATCATTTAAAGCCAATGGTATCTGGTAGACGGAGATAAAGCATGGCCGGTGCAAAAGAAATACGAAGTAAGATCAAGAGTATTAAAAATACTCAGAAGATTACTAAAGCTATGGAAATGGTTGCTGCCAGTAAGATGCGTAAAGCTCAGGATCGTATGACAGCAACACGTCCCTATGCAGAAAAAATGCGTAATGTGATTTGTCATCTGGCTCATGCCCATGCGGAAATAAAACATCCGTTTATGATTGAGCGAGAAGTTAAACGTGTTGGTTATATTGTTATTACATCAGACCGTGGCTTATGCGGTGGTTTAAACGTTAATCTGTTTAAGAAAACCATCGGTGATATGCTCGGGCATCATAAAAATGGTGTAGAGATTGATGTGGTCGCGATTGGCCGTAAAGCGGTTGATTACTTTAAGCGTCAGAATGCAAATATGGTTGCTCAGACAAGTAATCTGGGTGATACACCCCATATTGAAGAGTTAATTGGTACGGTTAAAGTCATGCTGGATGCTTTTGCAGATGGCAACATTGATGCGCTATATCTGGTGAACAACGAGTTTGTAAACACCATGACGCAGACACCAAATATAAGCAAATTACTGCCAGTTGCCGGCCCTGAAGATGCCCAGTTAAAACATCACTGGGATTATATCTACGAGCCAGATTCAAAGGTTATTTTAGATAGTCTATTAATGCGTTTCGTTGAGTCACAGGTTTATCAGGGTGTTGTTGAAAACATTGCCTGTGAAATGTCAGCTCGAATGATTGCCATGAAGAGCGCAACCGACAATGCTGGCGATATTATTGGCTCACTTGAAACCATGTATAACAAAGCTCGTCAGGCAGCAATTACTCAGGAAATTTCTGAAATTGTTGCAGGTGCGGCAGCGGTTTAGTCGCTTAAAAGAATTTAAGTTTAGTTAGAGGATCAGTCTATGAGTGCTGGAAAAGTTATCGAAATCATCGGCGCGGTGATTGACGTTGAGTTCCCAAGGGGCAGTATACCCAAGGTTTACGATGCGTTGAGAATTGAGAGCGCGGGTTTGACATTAGAAGTTCAGGCGCAGCTCGGTGATGGTGTGGTACGTACAATCGCCATGGGTGCAACCGATGGTTTGAAACGTGGCCTGGAAGTCGTTAATACAGGTGCACCTATTACTGTACCTGTGGGCAAAAAGACCCTGGGTCGTGTAATGAACGTACTGGGTGAGCCCGTTGATGAAGCCGGCCCAATTGGCGCGGAATCTTCTTTACCCATTCACCGTGCAGCTCCCAAGTATGAAGAATTATCATCAGCTGTTGAAATTCTGGAAACCGGTATTAAAGTTATCGATCTGATCATGCCTATCGCCAAGGGTGGTAAGATTGGTCTGTTCGGTGGTGCGGGTGTTGGTAAAACCGTTACCCTGATGGAACTGATTCGTAATATCGCGGTAGAGCATAGCGGCTTCTCAGTATTTGCCGGTGTGGGTGAGCGTACCCGTGAAGGTAATGACTTCTACCATGAAATGGAAGAAGGCGGCGTACTGGATAAGGTTGCCCTGGTTTATGGTCAGATGAATGAGCCTCCAGGTAATCGTTTACGTGTAGCATTAACAGGTCTGACCATGGCGGAATACTTCCGTGACGAAGGTCGTGACGTACTGATGTTTATCGATAATATTTATCGTTATACACTGGCGGGAACTGAAGTATCAGCACTGCTGGGTCGTATGCCATCAGCGGTAGGTTATCAGCCTACACTGGCTGAAGAAATGGGTGTTCTTCAGGAGCGTATTACGTCAACCAAAACCGGTTCAATCACATCTTTCCAGGCGGTATATGTACCTGCGGACGATTTAACTGACCCATCTCCTGCAACGACTTTCGCGCATCTTGACGCAACATTAGTATTGTCACGTCAGATTGCCGAGCTGGGTATTTACCCTGCGGTTGATCCACTGGATTCAACTTCACGTCAGCTGGATCCACAGGTGGTTGGTGCGGATCACTACAATATTGCCCGTGGTGTTCAGGGTACATTGCAGCGCTATAAAGAACTGAAAGACATTATCGCTATCCTGGGTATGGACGAGCTGTCAGACGAAGACAAGCAGACAGTTGCTCGTGCTCGTAAGATTCAGCGCTTCCTGTCACAGCCATTCTTCGTTGCTGAAGTATTTACAGGTTCTGCTGGTAAATATGTCTCATTGAAAGAAACCCTGGCCAGCTTCAAAGCAATTCTAGATGGTGAATATGACCATGTGCCCGAGCAGGCATTCTATATGGTTGGTGGCATCGAAGAAGTTGCAGAAAAAGCTAAGGCAATGAAGTGAGGCCAAGATTATGGCTATGACAATACACGTTGACATTGTCAGCGCTGAAAAAGAAATCTGGTCCGGACCTGCGACTATGGTATTTGCACCGGGTGAAATGGGTGAGTTGGGTATAGCGCCTCGCCATACCCCTTTACTGACACGATTGAAGCCGGGTGAGGTGCGTGTTCAGGATCAGCATGGCGATCAGGAATCGTTTTTCATTTCAGGTGGCATTCTGGAAATTCAGCCACATGTTGTGACTGTGCTGGCAGATACGGCTATCCGAGCAGAGGATCTGGATGAAGCGGCAGCTTTAAAAGCAAGGCAGGAAGCTGAAGAAGCCATGGCAGATAGAAATGCCGATATGGATTTTGCGAAAGCCAAGGCTGAGCTGGCAGAAGCAGCGGCTATGGTTGAGACCATTAAAAAGGTTCGCGGTCGTAAATAACAGGCGATGGAGTCTGTCAGGCAGAGTTTCTGATCTAATATAAAAAAACCGGGCCTGCCCGGTTTTTTTATGCACAAGCTAAAATCATAGCTGAAACAGGGGTATATTCCGAAAAAAGGATTTGCTCATGGTCAAACCATATGGCAATAGTGTCTGCTATGATCAGTGCTGAAATAGAAAGCTGCTAGTAATCGATAAAAGAAGTGGAGAAGAGGATAAAAAATGGCATTAAGTGTAATCATCCTTGCCGCAGGAAAAGGTACCCGAATGAAATCAGCCTTGCCAAAGGTATTGCATCCGTTGGCAAATAAACCCCTGGTTGAGCATGTATATGAGACTGCAAAAAAACTTGGTGCGGAAGAGATTGTCATTGTTTACGGCCATGGTGGTGAACAGGTAAAAGCAAAATGTTATCACTTTGATGCCAGGTGGGTTGAGCAGAAAGAACAACTGGGTACGGGTCATGCAGTACAGCATGGACTGGAAGCAGTAAATCTCGAAAATGATGTTCTCGTCCTGTATGGTGATGTGCCGCTAACCACGACAGATAGTTTGAAGTTATTACTGGAAGACTTTAATAATAAAATTGCACTGATGACAGTAAAGCTGGATAACCCCTTCGGTTATGGCAGGATCATTAGAGATAAGCATGATAAAGTTGTGGCGATTGTAGAGCAGAAAGATGCCAGTGATGAGCAGAAATTAATAGCTGAAGTGAATTCAGGAATTCTGGCAGCAAAGGGTAGAACATTAAACGATTTACTGAATCGAATCGATAATAAAAATGTCCAGGGAGAATATTATTTAACAGATATATTTTCACTGGCTGCAAATGATGGCATTGAAGTAGTGACATCACATCCATCAGGTGCCTGGGAAGTGGAGGGTGTAAACAATCGTCTTCAGCTGGCAACACTTGAGCGTATACATCAGATGAATATTGCAAATGAATTAATGACTAATGGCGTTGCACTGGCTGACCCGGCCAGATTAGATGTGCGTGGTGATGTTGATATAAGTAATGATGTTTTCATCGATGTAAACGTTGTGCTGGAAGGTAATGTTAAAATTGGCAAAGGAACTACCATTGGACCAAATGTTGTTATTATTGATTCCACCATTGGAGAAAATGTTGTTATTAAATCTAATTGTGTAATTGAAAGCACAATAATCGAAAATAACGTGGATGTTGGTCCATTTGCGCGCCTAAGACCAGAAACACATTTACATGAGAAAAGCCGAGTTGGTAATTTTGTAGAAATTAAAAAATCAGCAATAGGCAAAGGCAGTAAGGTAAATCATTTAAGTTATATTGGCGATACCGAAATGGGTGCTGATGTAAATATAGGTGCAGGTACAATAACATGTAATTATGATGGTGCTTACAAGCATAAAACCATTATTAAAGACAAAGTATTTGTAGGTTCAGATAGTCAGCTCGTGGCACCAGTTACCATTGGTCAAGGTGTCACTATCGGCGCAGGAGCAACAATCACCAAAGATGTTGAAGATGATGCATTAGTGATTAGTCGTGTTCCACAAAGACATATTAATGGCTGGAAACGGCCACAGAAAAAATAACAGGTGTAATATGCAATTAATTGAATGGCGAGCAGATTTTTGCACAGGGATTGAGAGCATTGATTATGAACATGAAGAATTGATTAAGCTTATAAACGCTTTATTTGAAAAAGCGGAAGAAAAAAAAGATAAGCAAAATATTGTTGAAAGTCTAAACGAAATCTATGCGGAAATAGCAGGGCATTTTGTTTTAGAAGAAAACATTATGAAAAATGACGGCTATGATCAATATGAAGTGCACAGGCAGGATCACGCAAAACTCCTGGATGAAATAGGTGATATTACAGAAGCATATGAGTCTGATCAGGATATACCCAGGTTACAGCAAGTTTTGAATGACTGGTTTATTAATCATTTCAAAACACATGATGCAAGATTGCATAGTATCGGCAAGTAGTTGATAAAAGTTTATTTTGAAAGTGGCAATCCAGTCTAATTGTATAAGGTAAGGATAGTTAGCACAGAATCAGAATAACAAAATGATTCAGGCAACTTCCAGATCATCATAAAATTGATTGTTTATATTACGACAGTGTACTTTTATCTGATGATCGGGTGCATTATGATTAACCATATACCACTCATCACATGCGTTAAGGGCTTCTATAACAGTTGGGAAGTAAGCCAGGACATGGCCTGCTTCGGTCATTAATGTGACAGTATGATCATTTATTTCTTTAATATAGAATTTCATAGTCAGGTTCCTTTTAAAAGTTGATGAAACTGTATAATCATGAAGTTGTCTTTAAATGACAGTAATGTGAAGATTTTGTTACAAATACAGGGTTATATAGATGACTGCTAATAGTCTAAAAGAAAGTATCCGTATTCAGCGTGAAAAACTCACTGGCATGCTAAGTGAGAAAATGCATGGCATTGCAGCTGAGTGCGCGAGCGTAATGGAATCGCAAGATGAAATTGAAAAGTTACTGCACCATGATTTGCCAAAATTATCATACTGTAAACACCTGTATGTAATGGATGCTAAAGGCGTTCAGATAACTAAAAATGTAACTCAGAATGGTGAAGATGAAAGCTATATGGGGCGGAATCGAATGGATCGGCCCTATATGGAAGGTATCATCGGTACAACAGATTTTAAATTATCAGAAGCCTATATAAGTCGAAATAAAAAAAGGCCATCATTTACAGCTGTTCAGGTTATAAGAAATTCGGAAAATGAGCGTATAGGTTTTTTAGGTGCAGATTTTGATTTGCGTGAATTACCTGATATTGAAAAAAGATATGTAGAACCAGCTAACTGGCGACAGGTTAAAGGTGATCCTGCAATCCGAAATGTTGTCTTTCATCAGCAGAGAATAGATAGCCAAATGGATCAGCATTTAGATGAAGTTCTGCCGATAATGAGTGAGCTAATTACCGAACATGGTGTATTTCACGGTAAGTTGCATTTTTCAAGTAGTAGAGCAACTATCTGGTTAACAGATGATCCGTATAATTACCGTATTCTGAATTTTGAAGAAATAATTGATCCTGATATATGCCTGGCCTATCCGCGTTATGATTATCATAAGCGTGCCATTGTTCCTAAAGAAAAGGTTATCGAAATTTTTGAAATTTTTCGTAGCCTGCGGTTTGCGGATAATAATATTTACTTACGAGCCGGTTCATTAAATGTCATTAATGGAATGGTGGGTCTTAATTTTTCATGTGATGGTTCACACTACATGCGTTATGATGAGTTTCTAGATAAGAATTTAGATTTCTGGTTTGGTACTCTGGGTACAAATAGATCTAGTTAAATTCATTGTTGAGAAAAACAGTGACGATAAAAGTAGGATTAATTAGTGATGTTCATGCTACCGTCGCACCTGTTAAAGAGGCATTTGAAATCTTTAACAGGGAAAAAACGGACATAATTCTATGTGCTGGTGATATTGCAGGGTATGGTGATGAACTTGATGAAACAATTGAATTGCTGAAGCGTTATAAATGTAAAGCGATAAAGGGAAATCATGATATCTGGTATATGGAAAAGAATGAAACTAAAACATCATCTTTAGTTGAGAAATATCTGCAAGATCTGCCACTAACTGTGGAACTAGAGGTAGAAGACAGAAAGATTTTAATGGTTCATGCGCATCCACCAGATGCATATACAGGTGGTATAAGGCTACTGGATGAAAAAGGCATGTTAATGACAGAGCAGATAATTAACTGGCATAGTTTACTGGAAAACTATGATTATGATGTAATTGTTATTGGCCATACACATCAGGTTTTTAATGAAATGATTGCTAATACGTTAGTCATTAATCCTGGAAGTAGTAAATTTAATCACAGTTGCGCGATACTGGAATTACCTGAGATGAAGGTTAACTGGCATGCTTTATCAGGTGAAAAAATAGCTAAAGTCTGGAACTGGAGTAGTCAGTTCAGTAACAGGTAATTTATCAGTATTAAATTATTCAAAATAATTAAGACAGAAAAATATGTATAAATTGTTAAATAAGATCCCGACCGATATTTTAGTAATTGCTAGTCTATTATTAGGCTTAGCACCATTTGTGCCAGAGCCTCACCTGTGGGAGAAATTGAAAATGCTGGTAGCAGGTGATTTAATTAGGCCAATAGATATTTTTGACCTGGTGATGCATGCTACACCAGTAACACTTTTGGTTATAAAGTTATTATTACAGCGAAAAAATAATCAGGGCTAGCTGGTAAAATAACCAAGTAGTTTATTACTGATACTTTGTTCTACTGAAGGTATGACATCCACATCAAATTTATATTCCTGATTATTGATTGAATACCATTCGTCACAAATATTCAGGGCTTCATCAACAGATGCGAAATAGCCTAGTACATAACCCATATCGGTCATAATAGACACGCTAGTGTCATTATGTTGATTAACAGTAAACTTCATAAGACAACCTTTATCATTTATTCATATTTTCATATATTACTGAATAAAAGATATAGGTGTCACCCCTGTTTAGGGGGGTTGCAAGCTATTTAGTTTGATAATAATCAATATAAAAAGGGGTTAAATTTTCGAAATATTCGCATATTAATACATTATGATTGGTTATTAATAAATAAGGCTTTTAAACGTAATGATTATGAATACTGTAAATAAGACAGATAAACAACTAAGAGGTAAGGATCTTTATAGTAAGCAAAAATTAGCCGAAAATTATTCGGATAATATAAAAATTATCGCCCTGGATATTCAGACGCCGGAAAATCTTGCCAGTATATTTAGACTGGCAGATGCGGCGGGTTGTAAAACAATCGTACTTGTCGGCGATAAAAATAGCCATGACACCAGGAAGGTATCAAAAATAGCAAGAGCTGTTGAAAAGTTTTTAACTATTGAGAAAATGTCACGAGAAGAATTTATCAAAGAGCATAAAAAATTTCAGCCATTAATGGCCGTAGATATTACTGCGAGATCAAAAAATCTGTTTAGTGTTTCGCTGCCAGAAGAATGTGCATTTGTAATAGGTAATGAAAAATACGGAGTCGATGCAGAGATTCTAGATCTTTGCAGTCAGGCTATTCATATACCTATGTTTGGGTGTAATGGGTCAATGAATGTAAGCCATGCCCTTGGGATAGTTTTATTTGAATGGCGAAGACAAATGAGCTTAAAAACAAGCACAGTTGTCTCGCAAGGGTCTGATGTCTCCGATTAGTGAGCTGCAATTAAGCGTATATAGCTAATTGTATCGTTTATTTGTTTCTCGGTTAGGATGTTCTTCCAGCCAGGCATCAGGCTAGACCCGGTTCCACCATCTAATATGATGGAATACATTTTGTCATTGCTGAATTTATCCATCGACACAGCATTAGTATGATTAGCGGGTTCCATTGGGTAGACGCGAGTCAGAACACCATCGCCTTCACCATATGTGCCATGACACTGAATACAGTAAGTGTCGTAGATTTTTTTGCCTGCGAGAGGGTCGCCCGTTAGTTTATGTTTGCTTCGATGCAGGTATCGGATATAGGCAACCAGCGAGCGAACCTGAGAGTGAGAGATGGCAACACCCCAGCGTGGAATAGTATTGTCCATGGAATTGTCGTCAGGCATTTTACCGTGGGGTGATGAGCCTTCTATAATACGTATTAATTGTTTGTCAGATCGAGTGTTCATAATACCGTTATTAGTCAGGTCTGTTGGTGGTGAGCCGATTTTCTTCGACAAAGGCCCATCACCTTTTCCATCCTGGCCGTGACAGATAAAACAGTAAGTATTAAAAACCTGGTAGCCTTCAAAACTTTTAGAAAAGTCAGCTTGTACATTTGAAACCAGCAGTATATTGGCAAATAACAGTGCCAGTTTTAATTTAGTAAGTTTCATATCCCTGCTCCAGTAAAGAATTAGAGGGTAACCATTAGAAATAGATTAAAAACCGGCAAATAGCATCAGCATTGAATAATCATCTGACGGTTTAGTGCTATCTGAAGACACAGTAAAGAATTCAATTTTTACATTCTGGGTCAGCATTTGTTGTATGCCTATGGTATAGGTGGTTATTTCAGTGGTTGTTTCATGTGATGTATAACCTGCATATACCTGTGTTTTGCCCGGAATCACACCCAGTTTGGCGGCCAGGCCGTAGGCTGTTGCATCATCAGTGAGGCTGCTATTGTATTTGTTAGTCTCAGTTGGCGAACTTTTTGGTGTAACGCCATAGCTGGCATAGACACCTAAAGACATTTCATTAAATTCACCCTGGATCTGAGCATCGAGTGTCCAGCCATCAAGATAGGTAATAGTCCCCGGGTTGGTATCACCTGATTCGACATCACCAGAGATGGAAGAAATGCCGAAACCGGTATCCCAGCCGCCGAAGTTGGGCATATAAATGATACGCAAATAATTGGCCAGGCCACCGAAGATATTCACGTGGTCATTTCCCCATGTGGGTGTCCAGTGTGAATAGTTGATGACCCAGTCAGGTGTTTGATAAATAAAAGCAACACCGGTTGCTTCGCCTGATGCTGTGCCCAGTAACTGGCCGGCGCTGAACCCTTTACGATTTTCTATGGGGCGTTGTGATCGTTGTGCGCCGGTATTAAGTAGTTCATAACCATAGCCAACACCCAGGCCATCAGTGGAGAATGGAATGATGGCAAACTGTTCGTTAATCTTGAAATGAAACTTGGTTGACAGGAATGTGCCATGGGTGTCGCCTTCGCCAGTACCTGTATCAGCAGTACAGGTTGTTACATTTGACGGATCTGTACAAGTCAGGGCGCCCGTGCCCGTATCAGCATGAGCCCCTACCGGTCCCAGTCCCAGCTCCATTAAAAATCCAATATTTTCTGCCGCACGGCCACCGACTAATATGGCCGCTTCATCCGGCCACTGGATTTCACCCCGGTTTTCATCGACCTGGTCATCCAGCATGTAGCGAATTTTTGTAATAACGGTAGCATTCAGTATGCCCGGCATGGAGAGTTCATTATCCCCCTCAATTTTTGTTTGAGAACCCGGCAGTGTGTAGCCGCCAGCTCTAAATACACGACCAAATGAATTCAGGGCAGGAAAACTCTGAAAATGACAGCTATTACAGGTCATATCGGTTTGTCGGGCAAAAGCGGGTACAGCATAGGTGTTGAAGCTGGATAATAAATTGAATGTAATAAAGAAAAATAATAAAGAAGTTAAGTGTCTGGTACGGGTCTTACTGAAATGTTTTTTTATCATTTTCTGCACCTTATCGTGAAAATTAGGCCGAATGAGTATTAATCTTGTTATATATAAAAGGGATTGACCAGATAATGCAATTGAATTAATTGATTAAAAGTGAAAATAGCAAGTTAAATAAGGAATTATAGATTTTTATCAAACTTATAAAATATAAGAATTGAGTAATGTATTGTTGATTTAATGAGTACTTTAAAAATGATTTATAGTTTTTAGTAAATTGAAATATAAATATATGAGTTTAACGTACCAGCTGTTGATTGATTTGAAGACGTTTTTCTTTTCCCTCAAGTAATTCAATCAGTGTTAAGGCAAAGTCCATGGCCGTTCCGGGTCCACGTGAGGTAATGATATTGCCATCGATTTCAATGGCAGATGAGTTAACCGTGGTGTTGGTTAATGGTGATGAAGATAGTGCGCCGGGATAACAGGTAACGGTTTTATTATCGAGTAAACCGGCAGCGGCTAAGGCCTTGGGTGCAGCGCATATGGCGGCAACCAGTTTATGGTTAGCAGCATGTTGTTTTAAAATCTGTTGCACATGGGGGTTATCACGCAAATGATCTGCGCCTGGCAACCCTCCGGGCAGAACAACAAGGTCATAGGTGTTGTTAAGCAGTTTATCAATCGTGGTGTCAGGTAGTAAACGCATGCCGCGAGACGCAGTAACGGGCTGATCATCAAGGCCTGCTGTGGTTACGTTTATGCCGGCTCTTACGAGTAGGTCAGTAATCGTTATGGCCTCAAGCTCTTCACAGCCCTGAGCAAGAGGAACTAGCGCATTTGTCATAAATATTGCCTTAGATTTATCTATCTCTAAAGATGCTCAGACCTTTTAACAGATTGAGTGCTTCATTAATCTGGTAATCCTCAGGAGGAGATGATTGATTATTGGCTTTATCAGTAACTATTTCCTGATTTTCTTCTTTACCATTCGGGTTCGTTAAATGACCAGCAAGATCGGCTTCTTTAATGCGATTTAAATTATTATCTTCTGAAGCAGACAGTTTGTAATGGTCAAGTGATATATCAGGTTCAATACCATCCGCCTGAATTGATCGGCCTGAGGGTGTGAAATAGCGAGCAGTAGTAAATTTTACTGCGCCGCCATTACGTAATTCCTGAATGGTTTGAACAGAGCCTTTGCCAAATGATTTGGAACCCATGATAACCGCACGTTTTTGATCCTGTAGTGCGCCAGCGACAATTTCAGACGCGGAAGCGGATCCGCCATTAATTAATACAACAAGTGGTGCGTCTTTGAGAAGATCTCCTGATTTGGCTTTAAACTCAAAATATGAATTCTGAACGCGGCCTTTCGTGTAAACGATTAAGCCGTCATTCAAAAATAAATCGGAGACATCTGCTGCCGCATTAAGAACACCGCCAGGATTATTTCTCAAATCAAGAATTAAACCTTTGAGAGAATTTTTGTTTTCTTTTGACAGTGATTCTATGGCCTCTTTTAAGTGAGAGGCTGTTCGAGACTGGAAAGTTGAAATTCGTACATAACCATAATCTTTTTCAAGCATTCGACTTTTGACACTTTTAACTTTTATAATGTCGCGTTTAATTTTAAATGTGAGAGGATTATTAGAATCACCACGGATGATTGTTAAAGTAATTTCTGAACCAGGTTTGCCACGCATCAAATTAACAGCATCATTAAGTGTCATGCCTTTCACTGGTTTTTCATCTAACCGAATAATAAGGTCGCCAGCTTTAATGCCTGCACGAAAAGCGGGAGTATCGTCTATAGGCGATATAACTTTAACAAAGCCATCTTCCATGCCTACCTGAATACCAAGGCCGCCAAACTGTCCAGTTGTGCCAATTTTAAGTTCTTTGTATTCCTCTGGGTCAAGGTAGGTGGAATGGGGGTCTAGTCCAGATAACATGCCTCTAATGGCATTTTCAAGCAGGGTTTTATCATCAGCTTCTTCAACATAGTCTGATTTGATACGAGCAAAGATATCTGAGAAATTACGCAGATGCTCAAGAGGGATGCCTTCACTTTTAGATTTGGTCTGCTCTGCATACGCTGGGCCTGTTAACCCTGCGATAAAAGAAAGGATAAAAAATGAATTGAGCAGTATTTTCATGAAAAGCTCCGAATTATATAATTTTAATTATGTTACCAATCAAGTCAAAGCGCTTGAAATTGTGAGTCTTATATAAATATTTAGTCAGGATATTTATCGTATAGATGCGGAGCACCAGCTATCTGGATTGATTGGTTTTCCCTGAAATCTAATTTCAAAATATAGACCGCTATGTTCCTGTCCACCACTATCACCGACAGTGGCTATGATTTCACCGGCTTCAACCCAGTCGCCTACCTCTTTATATAAGGCCTGATTATGACCATAAAGGCTCATATATTCATTGTCGTGATCAATTATAGTGATAAAGCCGAAACCTTGTAACCAGTCAGCAAAAGCCACTCGTCCATAATTAATCGCTCTTACAGGTGTTCCGTAGGCAGATTTGATGACAACGCCATTCCAGGTAAGGTCCCCCTGATTACGAGAATCACCAAAGTGTGCAAGAAACTTACCTTTAACAGGCCAGGGCATTTTGCCTTTTAAGTCAGAAAATGGCTTTTCCAGTTGTGTTTCGTTGGGAATATCAGCCAGGAGTTCGCCTAAAGATGACAGGAGTGATTCTATACGATTACGACTATTTTCAAGTTCGGATAAGGTAAGTTTCTGGTTATTAATGTCTTCATTAAGCTTTGCAAGGAGTTGTTTTCGATTAGTTCTGTCTCCGGTTAGTGATTGTTTCTGATCCAGAGATTGTTTGGCTAATTGCTCAAGTTCCTGATTAGTTGCAATGATGGCGATTTCCAGCTTCTGCTTTTTATCGATGCTATCCAGAAAGTCATAAATCTGTTGGGTACGTGCAGTATTGAGATAATTGAAATAAATCATAGCACGGCCCATTTCAGTAGGCTGTTGTTGATTTAGTACCATTTTTAGATGGGCTTGTTGACCCATTGCGTAGGCAGAGCGTATTTGCCGGGACAGAATATCCTTTTGTTGGGACAATTTTAATTTAAGTTCAGTAAGATCAGTATTTAACTGTTTAAGTGTTTTCTTTGAGTTTGCCTGTTTTCGACGAATTTGTCTTAGATTTTTTGACGTTTTGGCGATTTTACGCTCAAGTTTTTGCAACTGATCTTTGATGTTGTTGCGTTGATTCTGGGTTTCATTTAGATTGCCGAGAACCCGGGCAATTTTGGCCCTGACGTCTTCAAGCTTATTTTTGTAGTCGATATGATCTTCGTCTTCAGCACGTACAAGGCTGGTTGTAGCCAGAAAAGCAGAAAGAAGGCTAACAATTAGAAAATGCTTGAGTGAAAAGGCGTATTTCTGCATATAGATAGCAAGTTTTATAAAAAGTATTTAGATAAAAAGCAATAATAATAAAAAAAACATTAAAAAAGTATGTATTATTTTATGATAGTTTACTAATATTACTTAGTTACTAACTATTATAGCTTGCGAAGGTTAGCTCATGGTTGCAAATATGGCTGAAGAAACACTATTGATGACCAGGGAAGAAGATATAGATCGAGCTTCCAGGTCCCTAAAAGCAATGTCTCATCCGTTACGATTAAAGATCTTATGCACACTTCAGGATCAGGAAGTCAGTGTACAGGATATAGTTGATAACGTTGGAACATCACAAAGTAATATTTCACAGCATCTGGCTATTTTACGAGATAAGGGTATTCTGGCCTCACGTAAAGATGCTAATAGAGTTTTTTATCGTGTTGGTGATGCTCGTACACTACGGTTAATCAGCATGATGCAGGAAGTATTCTGCTCAGTGCGCGGTATTGACGAGTAGTTTTTCGAATAATCAACCGGTATCGATTCCGGTACCGGTTTAGTACGTCTGTTCAGGTTCTAAAAAATGTCACAATTTATTGAGTTTGCTAATAACCATTTAGTGTTATTAGGTGCATTTGTTGTTGTTTTGACCATGATTATCAAAATGGAATTTGAAAGTCGCTTCAGTGGCATCACGCAATTATCAGCTGCAGATGCAGTAAGATTAATGAATAACGATGAGACCATCGTTATTGATGTCCGTGAGTCAAAGGAATTTAGTGAGAGCCATATTAAAGGTGCGACACATATCCCTATGACGGCCATTAAAACCCGGCTGAATGAACTGGAAAAGTACAAGGATAAGCCGGTATTAACGTATTGCCGTTCTGGCAGTCGTTCAAATTATGCCTGTCGTGTATTGAAAAAAGCAGGTTTCAATCAGGTGAACAATCTGGCTGGAGGCGTTATTGGCTGGGAAAGTGCCAATCTGCCACTAACCAGGAAGTAAATTTGTATGTTGAGTTCCGAAGTAATCATCTACTATGCGCCGTTTTGCCCTTATTGTGCCTGGGCACAGCAGTTACTGGATGACAAGGGCGTTAAGTATACGCTCATTAATGTAAAAGATGATGATGCACTGAGAAGCGAAATGGAAGATCGCAGTAACCGAAATACCGTGCCGCAGATCTTTGTGGGTGATTATCATGTGGGCGGCTACGATGACCTTTCCGCACTGGATCGACAGGGTGATCTCGACCCTTTGTTGCAGAGTGTTCAAGTTCCGAGTTAGTTATGCAGGTTGTTTGCCCCCATTGTTTGGCTATTAACCGTCTCGCTGAGAATAAGCCAGCACAATCAGGTCAGTGTGGTAAATGTCATAAACCCCTGTTTCTGGCCGCACCGCAGGATGTCAATCAACAACAATTTGAACGTCAGTTACTGAAAAGCGATTTGCCATTGGTAGTCGATTTCTGGGCTGCCTGGTGCGGCCCCTGCAAGATGATGGCGCCGGTATTTCAGCAGGCAGCAGCACAGATTGAGCCTCGAGCACGACTATTAAAGGTCAATACTGAAGAGCAACAGTCACTGGCTGCCAGGTTTGGAATTCGCAGTATCCCTACATTAGTGGTATTCTCACAGGGCCAGGAAGCAGCCAGAATGTCAGGCGCACTGGATTTACGTGGCCTTCTGGGCTGGATTAATCAGCATATTTAGAGTTAATAAAAAAAATGAGTGAAGAACAAATTCAACAGCAGTTCGCAATACAGAAAATTTATTTAAAAGATGTCTCATTTGAGTCGCCTAATGCTCCTGCCGTGTTTCAGGATGCTGAATGGAAACCTGAAATAAATGTTCAATTAAACACCGAAGGTAAAATGATTGCAGAAGGCATACATGAAGTCACCCTGGCCGTCACTGTGACAGCAAAAAAAGGTGATAAAACCGCTTTTCTGGTTGAGGTTAAACAATCTGGAGTATTTCAGTTAACAGGTTTTGCTCCTGAGCAGCTGGGCGGTATGCTGGGTGCATATTGTCCTGAAGTCCTGTTTCCGTTTGCCCGTGAAGCCATCGCGGATCTGGTCTCTAAAGGGGGCTTTCCTCAATTATTGTTGTCACCAGTCAATTTCAATGCGCTATATATGCAGCATCAGCAACAGGTGCAGCAACAAGCAGAGAAATCTCATTAAATGACACCTGCTTCCAGGCGCATAGCTGTACTGGGTGCGGGATCATGGGGTACGGCACTGGCGATTCAAATAGCCAGAGCTGGTGATCTGAATGTCTGTATGTGGGGTATAGATACAGACCAGATTTTGCAAATGGCACAACAGCGGTCTAATTCATTCTATTTGCCCGACATTTCATTCCCTGATGCTCTTAAACTTGAGCCCGATCTAATAGAAGCTTTGAAGGCAGATACCTTGTTGCTGGCAATTCCCAGTCATGCGCTAAGAAGTTTTATTCAGTCTGCAAAAGCGCATATTCGTAATGATCAACATATTGTCTGGGCTACCAAAGGGCTGGAGGAAGGCAGTAGTAAATTGATGCATCAGGTAATTGCTGAGGAGCTGCCGGGTAATAAATCCACGGCTGTCGTCTCAGGTCCGACGTTTGCCAAGGAAGTCGCCATGAATTTACCCACGGCCGTGACCGTGGCAGCGAGTTCAAAGCAACTGGCGGGTGAAGTTGCTGGATTTTTGCATCATGGTAATTTCAGAGCCTATACCTGTGATGACATCATTGGCGTCGAGCTGGGAGGCTCTTTAAAAAATGTGCTTGCTATCGCTGCCGGTATTGCAGATGGCCTGGGATTTGGTGCTAATACACGGGCAGCGTTGATTACCCGAGGTCTGGCTGAGATTATGCGTCTGGGTGAAGCCATGGGTGCTCAAAAAGAAACGTTTATGGGTCTGGCCGGACTGGGTGATCTGGTATTAACCTGTACGGATAACCAGTCACGTAACCGTCGAATGGGTTTGAAGTTGGCTGAAGGTTTGAGTATAGACCAGGCTAGAGTGCAGATTGGTCAGGCAGTGGAAGGCGTAAAAACAGCGAGAGAAGCACACAATTTGAGCCAGAAGTTTCAGGTTGAGCTACCCATTATCGAGCAGACCTATAATGTTCTATATGAAGGCTTATCAGCTAAAGAGGCTGTTCATGCCTTACTGGCAAGAGAAGCTACACACGAATAGATTAATCAAATTGCACCGGCGTAGCCATTCTGGCGCCATGCTTCAAAAACTATCACTGCAACTGAATTTGATAAATTCATACTACGGCTATCGGCCAGCATGGGTATTCTAATAATCTGAGTTTCAGCCAGGCTTTTCAGGTAGTTATCAGGTAATCCGCGTGTTTCCGGGCCAAAAATAAAGGTGTCTCCGGGTTTAAATTCAATATCACTGTGGTGATGCCTGCCTTTTGTGGAGCAGGCAAATACCCGATCTGGAGTGATTGTTGAAATAAAAGATGAAATATCTGAATGTTCACAGATTTCCGCGTATTCTTTGTAATCAAGGCCCGCACGGCGTAATTTTTTGTCATCAAGTTTAAAACCCAGCGGGTGGATTAAATGTAGCTGACAGCCGGTATTGGCACAAAGACGAATGATATTGCCAGTGTTAGGCGGGATCTCTGGCTCGAAAAGAACAATATGAAACATGGAAGATAATTTACTTATAGTTTCAATGGGTTATAGATGTTTTTTGATGTAAAGCTATAATTAAAAAGAGTTAATTGTTGACTATACTAAGCGATAGGTCAGAAAAATGATATATACCAATATCCGGGTTATGGTGCTATGGCTAAAAATCTGTCGCAGAAAATAGAAAACGACATACAAAAAAAAGCCGTATTGCTACTGGTCGATGATGATTCCCTGATCAGGGAAACACTGAGTGTGGTTCTTTCAGTAAATTACACTGTTATCAGTGCTGAGTCGCGTGAAGAAGCCCATAAATTATTATTAAAATCTGAATATAAGCCTCATCTTGCACTGGTTGATTTAGGATTGCCGCCTGTGCCACATCAGGTAACAGAAGGTTTTGCCCTGCTAAATGATTTATTGGCCTACGATTCAGAAATAAAAATAATTGTTCTGGAAGATCAGAATAAATATGCGGATATAAAACATGCGTTAACATTGGGTGCGGCTGATTTTATCCCGAAAACAGAGACTGTTTTGTTACAGGAGTGTATACAGCATCAACTAAATTTGCAGCAAGTTGAGAAAAAAGAGGATAGTTCAAATATAGATTCCGCCATTGTAGGAGAAAGTAAAGTTATGATGGCGTTGAGAGAAAAAATAAATCAGTTTAGTAATACTGTTTTTCCGATTCTTATCGAAGGCGAATCAGGTACCGGCAAAGAATTAATTGCAAAAACATTGCATCAACAAAGTTTACGAAATGAAAAACCATTTTTAGTCATGAATTGTGCTGCAGTTGAAGCAAAGAATTTAGAGTCTATTTTATTTGGAAAATCCAGAGGCGCATTTAGCGGTTCCT
>JAOUMX010000141.1 GCA_029881275.1 Gammaproteobacteria bacterium
TTAAGATTGGATCGAGGATGCATATGAATGGACGATAAGGACTAAAAGCGTAAATTAACAGGAGGCTTCAGGCTATTTTGAATGAGCAACAGCCTGAGATACAGCCCGCAGCAGGTGTGCGTTGCCTTTGGTGTGAAACACCTGCTGTATGAGTCTTCAGATTACGTTGTTACAAAAAAAGCCCTTCACCTGGTGAAGGGCTTTTTTATGTTGGCTCTGAAAAGACCTGAAAACGCTTCGTACATTTTCGTCAAAATTGTTTTTTTAAATAATTAAGTCATTGAAAAATAGAATAAAAAAAACTAAAGAAAAGCGCACGATTTTTGACGAACAAAGCATTGGCAAGTTGTGATTCGGCTTGATAGTTTGAGAGCGAATCTGATCTGTTGCTATGACAGTTGGATATACAAATCATAAATCTGCGCTGAGTAGATGATTTAAATGTTGAGACGTTGAAATGTTGGAGAAGCTGTATGAATAACATAAATAAATCGGAAATGCAGTCGTCTACTCTGGGACGATGGATTAAAAACGCATTAGTGGGTAGTGCTTTGGTGGGTCTCACCATGGGCATGGCGACTGAGTCAGCTCTGGCAGGCAATGGCTATCAATATCAGCACCGTTACGGTAACGATGGGTTTCCCACTATTACACCTTTCAGCCGGGTTGCCAGGCTGCCAGCCGTCAGAAACAGTGCCGGCGAGGTTGATCATAAAGCCACCTATGCCAGGGCACGGGCTGCGTCACTGGCTATTGCAACCTATGTTGCGCGCATTCGTGAGAGCGATACCCTGGGTAGAGATGTTATCAGGGGCATTGACTGGAAACTGGGTGGTACCAGTGAAACCTGTCTAACTACTCTGGTCTGTAGCGATGAAGAAATCGATCACAATGTTATCGCCATTCCTTCGCCTGAACCCATCGACCCCAATGATGCCACTTATCTGGCAACCGGGGTGGTGACACCAGCTAATACCAAAAAAGGCAATGTGGTCGAATTCTGTAACAAGAAATATGCCTCTATGGCCATGGGTGTTGAGCCGATTGTGGATACCCGCGTCATTGTTAACGGTTATGCCCATGCCCCGGCTTTACCCTGTGAAGTTTCGGTATGGAACGATGATGAGCATATTTATGTGGATATGCTTGATCCTTCTGCTATTTTCACCCTGTTCTTCAGTGATGTGCTGTTCAGTGCCGACATGCAGGACCCGGTTTTTGCGGACGCCTTGAATGCTATGCCACCACAGGTGAAAGCAGAGATTGTGGCCATAATTCATGCCGCCTTATCCGAGTTTGATCCAAACATGAAAGCCATGGATCAGAAGATCGGTCCCAAGTATAAGAGCATTAATGATGTGATTGATGTTGTCGCCAGTTCGCCTCTGCAATCACCTTATCTGCACATGGTCTATACCAAACAGGATAATGGAATATTTACCGATGAGGAGTCCAGGAAGGTTGCCCAGACCATTATCAACACCATGAGTATTCATGGAAATGCTGATGCCGGTACACACTCCACGGTGATTAATGCTGATGGTGATACTCTGGACAGTATTCTGAGTCCTAAATCCAGCTGGCGATCAGCGCGAATTGAACCGATTACGATTCCTGGCAAGAACCACATTATCGAAGCCTGCTCACCCAAGTATGCCAAGATGGCTATGGGTACCGGTTTGCATCATGTGAATGCGCTGCCCTGTGAAATCACCGTCAAGACTATCGATGGGGGCAAAAAACTGGTCATCAGTTACCTGGATCCCGCCTTTATGCTGGGTGCCATGTTTGCTGATATTTCCGATGAGGATAAAGCAAAATTCGCCGCGATTCCGGGTCTTATCAATGACGACCTGCAAAAGATTGTTGCGGCAGCACTGGATGTGAATCTGGGTATTAGCTTGAATGCACCGGTGCGTAAAGTGATCAATATGCTTCCTTGATTATGTGTTGTGCGGTTTACTCCCTGGCTTCGGTCAGGGTGTTTTTAGAAAAGTTTGCAGGAGTTGCGTGATGAATAAATGGAAAGATGTATTCGTATTGTTCTGGCTAATGGTGTTGCGCATGTTAAAAGCAAAACATCAGCAATCAGAGCGGAAAGTGGCATAAGTGATATGAGTATTATGCATCAGCAGGAAGCTGTCCATTCCCCTGATATCTTCTATCAGGGGTATTTTATTTAAGGTGTGGCGAGGGTGGAAAGTCATGAGCACGTTATCGGTGTATATCCTGTCAGTCATGTTGCTCCTGGCAGGGATGCAGGCTCAGGCAGTGGATTACAGGCTGCCGGATCTGGATGGTCAGATGCAGTCACTGGAGCAGTACCGGGGCAAGTGGCTGATTGTGAATTACTGGGCCACCTGGTGTACAACCTGTTTGAAAGAACTGCCTGATCTGGTGTCCCTGCACAATGCCAATCGGGATAAAGATATTGTGGTCGTGGGGATTAATTTTGAATCGATCAGTCCCGATGTGCTGAGGGATTTTGTCAATGAACAGGAGATTTCTTATCCGATGTTATTAACTCAGCCCGTACCGGCGACACCTCTGGGTCGTGTGTTTGCCCTGCCGACCACCTATATTATTGATCCCGATGGCAAGCTGGTAGCCGGCCAGGTGGGTCTGGTGAGGCGGCAGGATCTGGAGGCCTATATCAGCCAGAAGCGGCTGACTGAGGACTATGCGGTTATAACAGCACCTTAAGCAGATGAATACTCGGTATATTAATAAGTGTTAATGTGTGCTTGAAATTGCTAAGATCGGCTCCATATAAATTATCCAATCAGATTTCTAGAGGTGTTGTATGGACGTGTTAGAACGAATTGATGAAGCGGTAAAAAAACATGCCGTCTTTATTTTTATGAAAGGTACCCCGCAGTTCCCGTCCTGTGGTTTTTCCAGTCGTACCGCGGAAGCACTGAAGCAGTGTGGCCATGAATTTGGATATTGCAATGTTCTGGCAGATCCTGAAATATTTGAGAATTTACCCCGTTATGCGGACTGGCCAACTTTTCCACAGGTTTATATCAATGGGGAATTGATTGGTGGTTGTGATATCACCTGTGAAATGTTTGAAAAAGGTGAATTACAGAAAATGATTGATGAGGCTGTTTCAGCTAAAGCCTAGTCCTTTATTTGATAGTTAAAAAAAGCCCTGCCAGGTAATTGCAGGGCTTTTTTTTATCTGCTTAAACACTAAAAATTAAATGGCGATCTGGTTACGGCCGTTATTTTTAGCTTCATAGAGTTTTTCATCAGCGGCTTTAACCACTTTCAAAACAGACGGTACTTCGCCGACCCCATCATAGAAATGTACGCCAATAGAGGCTGTGATCGGTAAGTCACCGGCCGAGGTTTTAAAGGGGCGCTGATTGATGCTGGACAGTACCCGGTTAAGTGACGCCGGTTTGTAATTTTCAGCACGGGTGTAATGCATAATAATGCCAAATTCTTCACCGCCCATACGAGCTACCAGATCGGTGGGTCGAACAGTACGGCGCAGGCGGCGAGTAAAACCGATCAGCACTTCATCACCCACATCATGTCCATAGGTATCATTGATCTGTTTGAAATGATCGATGTCGAGCATGAGAAAACAGACCCCACCGCGTCTGGCGGAGGCTTCGAGTAAATGCATTTCCAGCTGTTTGGTTGCCAGGCGGCGGTTACCGGCACCGGTTAAAGGGTCGGTCAGCGCCATTTCTTCCAGCTGTTTGATGGTGTTTTCCAGCTGGTGAGAGGTTTCCAGTAGATCATTTTGTAGTGATGCAATACGGGCTGCGGCATTGACACGGGCAGCCAGTTCATGGGGATTGGGGGGCTTGTTGATGTAATCATCGATGCCACGATTAAAGGCTTCAACCAGGGGCTCGATGCCTTCCTGTGCCGTGAACAGAATAACGGCGGTATAAATACCATTTTCTTCATCGCGTTGACGTAGCGCTTCGGTGAGTTGCAGGCCATCCATTCCCGGCATCACCCAGTCTGCCAGTACCACATCGGCATGTTGATCATCCAGCATTTTAAGGGCTATTTCAGCACTCTCGGCAACGCGGATATTGCTATAACCCGCTTTTTTCAGTGCTGCCTGAACGACCACCCTGCTAAATTGCATATCATCAACAATGATGATTGAAACGTCTTTGTGCGATGACATAATCGATTTTGTTCTTATTTTGGAATTGTTTGACAAATTAGTCCTTGTTGCTCGTCCGTTAATTGTATGCATTTTATCGATCCCGCCAACACTGATTGTAGTCATTTTTTTAACAGGTATCTTGAAACAACGGCATTAATTAAAGATACATGTTTATTATGTGGGCTATTTTACACTAATCACCCTTGATAGTTGAATCAGATGAAGACCATATCATGCCATTTGTCTTGCGCCAGCGATTAACGATGTTGCAGAATAATTCGGCTGTTTTGAAGGCGTCGTAGGCAGCCGAATGGGCGCTATTATTGTCCCATTCGATGCCAGCTGCCTGTACAGCTCTGGATAATACCGTCTGACCATAGGCAAGGCCGGCCAGTGACACGGTGTCAAAGGTGCTGAAAGGGTGGAAAGGATTGCGGGTGATTTTGCTGCGTTCGGCAGCGGCATTGATGAAATTCAGATCCATCATGGTATTGTGGCCTACCATGATGGCGCGTTTGCATTCATTTTTTTTCATGGCGCTACGAATGATCTTGAATATATCGTTGAGAGCATCTTTTTCCGGTTTGGCCATGCGAAACGGGTGATAGGGATCAATGCCGGTGATTTCCAGTGATTTTGGGTCCATATTGGCACCTTCAAAAGGCATGATATGGTGGGAAACCTGTTCATCGATCTCAAGTATGCCATTATCATTGATTTTTAAAGTAACCGCGGCAGCTTCCAGCAAGGCATCTTTTTTGTGATTAAAGCCACCGGTTTCGACGTCTATGACTACCGGTAGAAAGCCACGAAAACGTCGTGACATGGGGGCGGGTTTGCTGTCTGATATATTCATACGGTTAAATGCATAATTAAATAAGGAAAAAATATGTTTGCACGATTGATAAAACAATTTCTCATTGTCGTATGTTTTATATCGACTACATCATTATCTGCCGCCGAGCAAACAGCGGACAAGGAGCGCATTCTACACCCTAAAGGCCTGTTGTGGAAAATTGAGAAGTCCGGTGCCAGCCCAAGCTTTGTTTTTGGCACTATGCATGTTAGTCATCAACAGGTGGTTACACTCGCAGAGCCGGTTGAGCGGGCATTTGCCAATGCAGATCGGTTTGCTATGGAGGTGTTACTGAACTTTCAGGCGGTTGGCGTGATTACCAGCAGAAGTTTCTTTAATGATGGTCGTACACTGAAAACATTGATGCAGCCGGATGATTTTAAGAAATTGTCCCAATTGATGCAGTCGAAATTTTCAATGACTGAAAATATGTTCATGCATATGCGACCCTGGATGGTATTTACCATGTTAATGATGCCACCAGAAGAAATGGGCAAAGACAATTCTGCACTGGATATGGTTCTGTATCGTCGAGCGGCAATGCGCAAAATTCCACTGCTCGGCCTGGAAACGGCGGATGAGCAACTCGATGTGTTAGAAGCTGGAAGTATCGATGATCAAATATGGATGTTAAATAAAACCGTTGAAGAATATGATCAGATCAGCCAGCAGTTTTCCGAAATGGTAACCGCTTATATTGATCGTGATCTGGCCAAACTGGTGATCATGCAGGAACAGAGCATGTATGATGACTCTGAAATTGATGATCGGTTTCTGGAGCAGTTAATTGATATGCGTAATGCTCGAATGGTTGAGCGTATGCAGAGTTATTTACAAACTGGCAATGCGTTTATTGCCATTGGTGCATTGCATCTACCCGGTGAAAAAGGCGTGTTGCACTTGTTGGAGCTGCAGGGCTATTCTGTTAGCAGCGTGTATTAGTCAGTCACCAGTCGCCAGGATTCTTCTTCCCCCGCATGTAATGGCACAATGGTGTCAGTGCCCAGAGGATAGACTTCTGGTACGGTCCATTTGCATTTCTCCAGAGTAATGGTTTCGCTGTTTCTGGGCAGACCATAGAAGTCAGCGCCATAAAAACTGGCAAAGGCTTCCAGTTTATCGAGCGCATTATTTTCTTCAAAAATACGAGCATATAGCTCTATTGCCAGTGGCGCAGAAAAAATACCGGCGCAGCCGCAGGCAGATTCTTTTTTGTGTTTGGCATGCGGTGCACTGTCTGTACCTAAAAAGAATTTTTTATTTGCGGAGGTGGCTACTTTAATCAGCGCTTCACGATGATGTTCTCGTTTTAATACGGGTAGACAGTAATAGTGTGGACGTATACCGCCTTTGAAAATGGCGTTGCGATTATAAAGCAAATGCTGTGGTGTAATGGTGGCGCCGATATGATCTTTGCTTTGGCAAACAAAATCAGCTGCTTCTTTAGTGGTGATATGTTCAAAAACGATTTTCAGTTCGGGAAAATCGTTAATGACAGGCATAAGTACTTTTTCAATAAAAATTTTTTCACGATCAAAAACATCTACATTGGCATCAACTACTTCGCCATGAACCAGTAATGGTAATTGATGTTTTTGCATGGCTTCCAGTGCAGCATAGCAATTTTTGATATCAGTAACACCCGCATCAGAATTGGTGGTCGCACCTGCCGGATAAAGTTTAACGGCTTTAATATGTTCATTATTTGCCGCCTTTTCGATGTCGGCTGCAGCTGTATTATTGGTTAAATATAAAACCATTAAAGGCTCAAAATTCGAATCAGGGGGAATGACCTGTAATATCCGCTGACGATATGCCAGGGCCTGTTCTGTGGTGGTCACCGGTGGCGTCAGATTTGGCATGATGATCGC
>JAOUMX010000142.1 GCA_029881275.1 Gammaproteobacteria bacterium
AGCAGGTAGATGTGGCGACATTAATGGATCTTGGTAGTCATGCACGGGTCGTGGCGATCGGTGAAACCGGGCTGGATTATTATTATGGAGCGGAACACAAAGTCGAACAGCAGGCATCATTTAGACGGCATATTGAGGCAGCTAATCAGCTCAATAAACCGCTGATTATTCATACCCGTGATGCCCGTGAAGACACCATCGCTATCATGAAAGAAGAGAATGCAAATAGCTGTGGTGGTGTCATGCATTGTTTTACTGAAAGCTGGGAAATGGCAAAACAGGCACTTGATCTAGGCTTTTATATTTCCTTTTCCGGTATCCTTACTTTCAAGACAGCAGATGATTTACGACAGGTCGCCAGACAGGTGCCTGATGATCGCTTTCTGATTGAAACCGATTCTCCCTATCTGGCACCCGTGCCCCATAGAGGCAAACAGAATCACCCAGGCTGGGTACAGCATGTGGCTGAATGCCTGGCCGGTGTGCGTAATACGTCGTTAGAAATCATTGCCGAACAGTCAACACAAAACTACCGGCGGCTTTTTCAAAGGTAATTGATACGCAAAAATGTTATGATTCGTCGGCAAATTTGCCTGATACAGCGATACCAACATGACTATGCAATTCACTATCTCTGAAGAAGAGAGTAAAAAAGCCAAACATCCCCATGACATTTTTCTGCTTAACCTGATCTTAAATCACATACTTATATTTGTGGCCATATTAAGTGCCAGCTCTCTTGCTCAATATGTGATTATCGTACCCATTCTGTCTGTACTGAGTATGATTTATTTGTTTATTGGTGCTGCACGGGCAAAAAATAATGCCACCTGGTATGTCAATGGTCACTGGCAACTTTGTGCGAAGCGAAGCCGCATTTTTTTAACCATGATTCTGATTGTTACCGCTATTTTTATAATTTTATATATTGTTTCAGATGGTAATTTAAAACCGCAACACTGGGCTCTGGGTGGTGCTGCATTTTTCCCGGCCATGGTTACTGTGTTTGCATTGATTATAATGGAATCAGAAGGTTTACATCATGCCAAAGCTGGCAAACTACCTGACTGGGTAAAAGAAAAGTTCCCACAGGGTTCATACCAGCCTGTTGAAGAAGAGCAACAACCATCATGACATTTTTAAAAGTGCTGGCATTTAGTGTTGTTGCTGTTCTGGTCGGTATTTTTCTTTCATCAACCATGGAACCAGAAACCAGTCTGGGTTATCCATGGCAGATAGAAAAACGCTCTGATGATACAACAAAGGTATTTAACATAAATCTTGGACACACCACCCTGGGTGAAGCTGAAACCTTATTGAAGGAAGGCGCTACCTTAACCTTATTTGTGCCATCAGAAGGTAATGCGGTGATAGAAGCCTATTTTAATGAATTATTTATTGGTGGTCTGAAAGCAAAAATGGTACTTACATTCGAAGTTGATCCCATTGATGTAAATGCTATGTTTGAACGGGGCATCAGAATCAGCACGCTGGGTAGTGGTACCCGAAAAGTAACATTAGATTCGAATGATGAAACCCGTATGCGCAGTAAAGTCATTACCAGTATGACTTATTTGCCTTCAATTAATCTTCAGGCTGAATTAATTGAAAAACGCTTTGGTCAGCCTGAAAATAAAATAACCGATACTATTAGCGGTGCAGAGCACTGGCTCTATCCTGATATGGGTGTCGATATTGTGTTACATGAAACAGAAAAAGAAGTTATTCAATACATTCTGCCCATTAATTTTAACAGAATACTAACCCCATTATTAGAAAGTAATCCACAGTAAAAATTATGAACCAGCAACCAGATCTAGAAGCAGTTAAAAAATATTTAATGGGCCTACAGAAAAGTATTTGTAGTGCACTGGAAAATGAAGATGGTAAAGAAGTTTTTATTGCCGATGAATGGCAAAGAGAACTGGGTGGTGGTGGAAAAAGTTGTGTGTTAACAAATGGCGCTGTTTTTGAAAGTGCGGGTGTTAATTTTTCCCATGTATTTGGCGACAGTTTACCGGCATCTGCAACAGCTCATCGGCCTGAACTGGCTGGACGCACCTTTCAGGCTATGGGTGTGTCACTGGTTATTCATCCCTGCAATCCTTATGTTCCCACATCCCATGCTAATGTGCGTTTTTTTATAGCTGAAAAAGACGGCGAAGACCCTATCTGGTGGTTTGGTGGTGGTTTTGACTTAACGCCCTATTATGGTTTTGATGAAGACGTCATTCACTGGCATCAAACTGCCAGGCAGGCCTGTGATCCTTTTGGTGATGATGTTTATGCCAAATATAAACAATGGTGTGATGAATACTTTTATTTAAAACATCGTAATGAGCCCAGAGGCGTAGGCGGTCTGTTCTTTGATGACCTGAATGAATGGGGTTTTGAAAAATCTCTTCAGTTTATGCAAAGCATAGCTGAGCATTATACAAAAGCATACCTTCCCATTGTGAAGAAAAGAAAAAATACGAATTTCGGTGATCGTGAACGCGATTTTCAGTTATACCGTCGCGGTCGTTATGTTGAATTTAATCTGGTTTATGATCGTGGAACGTTATTTGGATTACAGTCCGGTGGCCGGACAGAATCCATTCTTATGTCCATGCCACCGCTGGTAAAGTGGCGTTATAACTGGCAACCGGAGAAGGGTAGTGCTGAAGCTGAATTGTATGATAAATATTTAAAACCACGGAATTGGGTTTGACTAGTTGTCTGCATTTTTTAACTAATGTTGGCTAACCGCCGCCAAAAGCAGACATTTAAATTAAATTAGATCGCTTTCAAACACTAAAAATTTAAAGGTAAAAGTAGTGGAGGCGCCTGAAATTTACCTTTTCCACCGATGGAATCTATTTTTTTGTTCAATGCTATAACATAGTTTAAAGGAATTCCGTTTAATGCCGGATGTCGTTTTTTTATAATTGAAATATCACGCCTGGATTTGTCTTCAAGTGACACAATTGCTGCTTTGGCAGCACATAAAGTATGGCCAGTTTCATAAAAGTTAAAATTTCCTAAATATGCAACCGTCCCAGCTTCTATAGAAAATGGTATTGAGATTGCTGAGGATGAATACAGGAAAGCATAACCGTGTTGGATTTCCCATCCTGTAATAGTGTACTTACCTGCAGGTAATTCTATTGCAAATGGCCAACCAACCCCAATCTCGTCATCAACTGGCCTATACCAAGGACCAGACGTGATTATGTAATTATTGTTTGTTTCGATGTTAGAAACAACTACCTTATATACTCCACTTTGTTCACACTTGCTTAAGTAAGTGATCGAGCCAGTTGCGATACCAACGGAAGCATCTTCCGGTAAAGTGTAATTATTAGGAATATTAGTTGTTGTGCACCCCATCATGAGAAAAGTTAAAAGCACGAGAAGAAAAAGACATACTAATTTTAATTGAGAAAAGTGCATACTAAAGACAAACATGATTTTATGAGTGAGTATTTTACTTTTCTGAATGTTCGCTTTGGGTCGAAAAGCAGACACTTATTTAACTCTGCCGTAATTTATAACATTAAAACCTCTCCCTGAAGCAGGGAGAGGTTATTGTTTATTTTAGGTTAACCATGAAAAGAAAAATACGGATACACCCATAAACACAATCAACATAATCAGGCCGAGTGAAACAACCCAGGTTGAGTAGACAAAGCCTTCTTCTTCAGGAATGTGCATAAAAATTGGGATACCCAGATACAGTAGATAGACGGAAGCAACGACAGCCGCTATACCAATCATTAGATCTACAATGAGCACAGGGTAGAGTGCAGAAAATCCGGCCAGAAACAATGGCACAGAGGTAATTAATGCCAGTTCTATACAATGTACTGGATTGGGCGTGACATTAAATGTTTTTGCCAGCCAGCATATACCAAAGCCCATGGCATAAACGCCAACATTGAAACCCACATAAGCCGCGATCGCAATATACATGGCTTTGTGTGCTGCAATCGTAAAGGGTTCACCGGCTCCCAGATCCCAGCCAATGTTTACCGTGGCAAGGTAGCCACAGATTGTAGGAATCAGTGCGAGTAGTGCGGTATGAAATATGATTTCCAGGGGTTTTGCTGGGGCTTTATCAGCTTCTTCCAGACTTTGTTTGGGTTCATAAAGTAAATGAGAAAAATGTCTTGCAAGCATACAGATCTCCTTTGTCATTATTATGGATGTGGAAGCTTAATCCACGGAAGGAGTATATACCTGGAAATACATTAGTGCTTTAATAAGAATTAATATAGCAAAATGCCGATGTTGTACAGTTGGCTGTTAATCCGCATCAGGCCAATTACGTTTATCGTCTTCATTCTTTTTATTATTATCAGGTAATAACGGGTCATCATCATCCATTAAGATACGGTTAGCATCGCCTTCCATATCTTCATACTGCCCGCTTCGTACAGACCAGAAAAATATAACCACACCAACCAGGCCAAGAATGATCATGAGGGGAATTAAGCCATAGATGACTTCCATTAATAAATTACCTTTTCTATCTGTTTAAAAACTGAGATTGCCGAGCTGCGCTGGCAATAACAGAGTAATAATTTTTAAGAATTAATCTTATTTTTGAATAAACTGCGTATTCTTGCTGCATTGCCGATTACAGCCAGTGAGCTGATTGGCATGGCTATGGCAGCAAACAGAGGTGTTATAAAGGCCATCATTGCCAGTGGTATCATAATAATATTATAGGTAATCGAAATAGCGATATTCTGTTTAATAGTTTTCAGGGTACGTCTGGATAATTGCGTGGCCATATAAACTTTTTCCAGTTCATCACTTAATAAGACGATATCGGAGCTTTCCATTGAGACATCGGTACCTGAGCCAACGGCAATACCCACATCAGCACGCATCAGAGCAGGGGCATCATTAACGCCATCACCAATCATGGCCACTTTTTCAGCCGCTTGCTGTAACTGCTGAATGATCTGATCTTTTTCTTCGGGTAAAACTTCAGCAATAACATTCATACCACCCAGTTCATCGGCAATCGATGCTGCTACTGCTTTACGGTCACCACTTAATAATGTCAGTTTGATATCGGCTATACGTAATTTTTGAATTAGAGATTTTGCATCCGGACGCAAGTTGTCAGTAATGGCAATTAAGCCCTGGTGTTTACCATTAATGGCAATGTGCACACAGGTTATTCCTTTGGGTTCAAATTCTGCTGTTGTTTTTTGTAACCCAGAATGACGACTAATCTGATGTGTCGCCAGCCATTCATCTGTGCCAATCACGATGATGTTGCCGTTAACTTTAGCCTCAACACCAAAACCCGCTTTATTAATAAATTGTTTTGTTTGTGTAGCATCCAGTTGAATGGAATAATCTTTAGCTTTGGTCACAATGGCACGGGCAATGGCATGCTCAGACAATTGTTCAACCTGGGCTGCAAACATTAACAGTTTACGTTGATCTATATCAGCGGTGATAATGTCATGTACCGTCATCTTACCTTCAGTTAAAGTACCGGTTTTATCAAATACGATATGATTAATATCGGATAAATATTCAAGCACGGCACCATTTTTTACCAGGATACCATGACGCGCTCCCAAACCGGATGCAACGGCAATGGCCATGGGTGTCGCTAAACCAAAAGCACAGGGGCAGGTAATAATCAGTACAGAGGTCGCTGCCATGAGTGCTAGTTCAAAATCTGTATTCATCCAGTAGGTAAACGTTATCGTAGCCAGCAGTAATGTAGTAGCCACAAACCAGGGAACAATCTTATCGGCGGTACATTGTATGGGCGCTTTTGATGCCTGAGCTTCTTCAACCAGACTGATAATTTTCCCTAATGTGGTATTGCGTAAAGTTGACTCAACTCTAACCTGAATACTGCTTTCAATATTAACCGTGCCGGCATATACCTGATGGTCAGTAGTTTTTTTCACCGGGCTGGATTCACCCGTCAACATGGACTCATTAATGGATGTTGTACCTTCGATAACAATGCCATCCACCGGTATTTTATCACCGGCTTTTATTAATACGGTTTCACCCTGTTTTACCGAACGAATGGGAACTGCCTGAGTTTCACCATTACGAATAACATGAGCAATGCGGGGTTGAAGATCCAGTAATCGTTGAGTTGCAGAAATAGCATGGCGTTTTGATTTGGCTTCCAGAAAACGTCCAACGAGAATAACAAAAATAAAATTCACAACCGTGTCAAAATAAACTTCACCCACCTGTGATTGACTCAACATGATATAAACAGAATAGCTATAGGTCACAGCAGCCCCAATAGCAATCGGCACATCCATGCCTAAATGCAACTGTTTGAATCCTGTCCATGCACCTTTAAGAAAAGGCCATCCTGAGTAAAGCAATGTTGGCGTTGCCAGTGCAAAGCCAATCCACTGAAACATCTGTCTGAATTCACCTTCACCGGCACCACTGTAAAGTGCAATCGATACCCATAACAGATTCATCATGGCAAAACCGGCAAATGCCATTCTTAATAACAGTGCGCGATTGTGTTTTTTTATCACACCCTCGGCCGATTCAGGATCAAAGGGTATAGCTGCATATCCCACCTGAGCCAGATAATTAATGATTTCGGATAATTTAATTTGATCATTATGCCAGCGAATGTGTAACCGTTTGTTAGCAAGATTGGGTCTAACAAAAATGATACCGGACAATTTGGAAAGTGTTCGCTCAATCAGCCATACACAGGCGGCACAATGTATGCCTTCGACTAATAAATGAATATCACGTGCTTCGTCCAGTGATGTTACAAATTCACTTTGTACTTCATCAATATCATAAAGCGTAATATCTTTAGGGGGCTCAGGT
>JAOUMX010000143.1 GCA_029881275.1 Gammaproteobacteria bacterium
CCAGAATAAATAAGGGATTGGCTTTAGTCGATTCTGAGGGTCGTATACTAATGGCAACGAAAGGCTTTATTAAGGATGATAATTATTTTAGAGATGTAATGGTGGCCACGCTTGAAAGCGGTGAAATTAAATTCATTGATTTGTTCAAGCTGGAGAATAATCAAGTTTTGCATGGCTACGTAGCACCGATAATGCCAATACACGGAACCGGTTCAGGCATGCCTGTGGGCGCATTAATATTATTGCTTGATGCGGATGAAACAATCTATAAGACAATAAAAAGTATTCATGTAGATATGCAAACTGATGAGATGGTGCTGATAAGAGAGAGTGAAGAAAGTATAACATATTTAAGTCCATTAATAGGTGACTTCAGGTTATTTCATCAAAGAGCAAAGGATAATAGTGATATGGCGTCAGTTTTCGCCATAAGTAATCCAGGTGAGTTTTCAATTAAGAAAGATTATAAGGATACTCAAGTTCTGGTTTTGGGCAGAAAAATAAAAGGTACAGAATGGGTGTTGATGCAGAAAATAAATGCAGATGAGGCACTGAAGGAGTCAGATGAGCACCAAAGATTTCTTGTTGTTACATTAACGTTGGCGATATTGTTAATGTCAGTACTGTTTGTGGCTATCTGGAGGCATAGTACTAGTAAGCGACTCGAAAAGTTAACAAATGATCTTGAGTCAAGAACTGCTTTATTAGATGCGGTATCTGATAATATTAATGAGCATATTTTTTTGTTAGATAAGAATGATAGTTTTATTTTTTCGAATATGTCGTTAGCGAGATTCCTGAATGTAATTCCAAATGATGTGGTAGGAAAATCAGCTGCTAGTGTATTAGGGACAGAGGTTGCTAGTATTTTGAATGATCTGTCCTGTGAGGGAAAGAAGACAAATACAAGTAAGTGTATGCTGTCTATACCAATAGGGCATGAAGAAAATATTTACCACATTTCAACCGTGACTCTGTCAAGTGGAGACTACAAAGATGCAAAATTATTTGTGCTGCATGATGTAACGGCATTAAAAAAGGAGCAGGAAAAAAGAGACAGGCTGGCAAGAGGTATTATTTCAACTTTAGTTAAAGCAGTGGATCTTCATGACCCTTATTGCGTTGATCATTCCTCAAGAACTCGTGAAGTAGCATTGGCTATTGCTGAGGAGATGAGGTTGACTTTGCATGATCGCGAATCACTGGAAATGGCATCTTTGCTGGCAAATATTGGAAAATTATTTATACCTAAAGAAATTTTAATAAAAATGGAAAAACTATCAGACGAAGAGGATGCAAAGCTTAAGAAGAATATCGCATATGCAGTAGATATATTAAGGCAACTGGAGTTTGATGGTCCTGTTGTTAAAATAATTTCGCAGAAAAATGAATACCTTGATGGTAGTGGTTATCCGGAAGGGCTAACAGCTGACGAGATATTGCTTGAATCGAAAATATTATCAGTAGCAAATGCTTTTGTTGCAATGGCTAGTTCCAGAGCGTACAGGAAAGGCAGGAAAATAAAAGAGGTAATCGATATTCTTCTCGAGCAGGCTGATCATAGATATGATAGAAAAGTTGTGGCGGCATTGTTTCATATTGCAGAGAACAGAACGGACTGGAATAAATGGCAGGATGTTAATGATTTTAGTAGTTAGCGATATTCTAATCAATGATCATTAGGAATTATGATAAATTTTTCAAATAGATTAGAATGAATCATTTGTTGTATAACCATAAAAATTAAGTTGCTATTTTTGAGTGAATTAATTAACTAATTTAATATGCTTTCGGGGAAATAACCAGGTCATGTATGAAGCGTTTTACGGCTTGAAGGAAAAGCCATTTTCAATGATACCAGATCCTGAGTATCTGTTTTTAAGCACAAAGCATCAGAGGGCTTTGACCTTGCTTGAATACGGAATGATGAATCATGCTGGATTTAGTGTGATATGTGGTGATACAGGTGCGGGTAAAACAACATTAATACGCCGATTGTTAAGTGAAATGGGGAATGATACGGTTGTCGGTTTGATCACCAATACGCATCAGTCATTTGGAGATTTGCTTAACTGGGTATTGATGGCGTTTGGATTGGATCCAGAAAATAAAAGTAAAGCTCAAATGCATCAGATTTTTATTACATATCTGGTTGAGCAATATGCTAAAAATAAACGTGCTGTACTAATAGTTGATGAAGCACAAAATATGACTGCGGACACTCTCGAAGAGCTTCGCATGTTATCAAATATAAATGCCGATAAAGACCAGGTTCTTCAGGTTATCCTTGCAGGGCAGCCTGCTCTTAGGGAAACATTGCGATTACCTGAATTAATGCAATTCGCACAGAGGATTGCTGTAGACTACTATCTTGAGGCATTGAATAAAGAAGAGACTGCTACTTATATAAAACATCGTTTAAAAGTTGCAGGTGCTGAAAGAGATATATTTACAGCTGAAGCCTGTGCTGCGATTTATCATTATAGTGGAGGTACCCCACGATTAATAAATCTTTTATGCGACACTTCACTTGTCTATGGTTTTGCTGAGCAAACAAAGATAGTTGATGTGAATCTTGTTAATGATGTTGTTCGTGAGCAACATAGTCATAGCGTTGTTCCAACCTATAGAAAACAACAGCCTCAAAGTAGTGGTTCGCAGAAGCTTGCGTATGAGAATGATATTTACAATGAAAATAAGAATTTAAAAAACAAGAATATTAAGACTGATAATAACAAAGAAAAAATAATAGATGAGGTTGTCGGTCATGAATTGAAACAGGCTGAAGTTGAATTAAATTTTGATACATCAACGCTAGATGTTGCAGCAGAGGCTCCAGAGAATGTAGGTAATGATCAAGTTAGTGAGCAGGCTGATAGTTATATAGAAGAATCGAATGAAAACCTGAATATTCACATGGGGGGTGATGAAGGCATTAAGCCTGATGGAAGTATTAAAATTGATAATGTGGACCAGAATTATGAAGATGACATTTTTGCAGATAAGATAGAGACTATTAAAAATTCTGATATAGAAAACAAAAAAAATTCAGAGAGTCATTATGGTTATGAGGGTAATCATGAAAATAGAAGAATAAATGACCTGTATCCTGTGGTTCAGGTTGAAGAAAAAAGAAGATCAAATATTAATGGGGTAGTTATAGGGTTTTCGTCCGGGTTGTTTTTAGCGTCAATACTTTTAGTAGTGTTTGTATTTACTTATGGGATAGAAGGAGAAATTGTTGCAAAAAACACAATGGATAAACAGATTCAGACTAAGCCAGTAATCAACGCAGTTAGCTCAGTTGATGATGATGCCATGAAGAAAATTCAAAAAGAGCATGATGCAATTCTTGAAGCTAACAGGATATTGGAGCGAGAAAGAGACGCTGCGCTGGCGGCTGCACGAGTGCAAGAAGAAATGCGTGCGGCAGAAAAAAGAGCAGCAGAAATTATCGCCGAACAGGAAAGAAAAGCCGCATTAGAAGTAAGACGAGCCAAAGAAAGAGCAAAGCAGGCAGAGTTAGATGCTGTTAGAGCGAAAGAGAGAGAAAGGCTTGCCTTTGAAAAGGCTGAACTGGAACGAATGAAAGCGGAAAAAGTAAGGCTGGAAAAAGAGCTGATGCAGATTGAAAATGTTGAAAATGCAAGAAAGATAGAAAGTAAAACGGCAGGTTTATCATCTGTTACCTCAGAAAAAAATGTCGTTGTGCAAGACGTTTCTATAATAAATCAGAAGGAGAAGAGCAATCTGGTGACAGAAGGTAAAAAAAGAGTTATTGATCAGGAAAAGGACGGTAAGTTTGTTAGAAATCCATGCGATAGTCCTTCGGCGAAATTCTTATCAACTTGTAAGAAATGATAATAAAAGTCTATAAAATAAAGAAGTTGTGTAATTAAATGATTTAGAGTTTTAAAAGGAAGCGTAATGAGTGCTAAGTATAGTTTGATTGTATTGCTGGTGGTTGCAGTATTGTTGACGGTTAGTAGTCTTTTTTCGGCCGGGAAAAGAATTACGACAAATTATGATGTTGCAATATATTCAAATAAATTTTGTTGATAAAAGAATAATTTAAATAAAGAGTTATATGTAATTCGAGTTCAGTACTATTGAAAACATGATGGCCGGAAAAGGTAGCAGCTGATTTATCGGAGGCGCCATATGAAGAAAATAAAAACAGATATTAAAACACCATTAGATTGGCGTAGAACAAAAATAATTGCTACCTTGGGTCCTTCTTCAGGATCGTATTTCGTCATTAGAAAATTAATTGAAAGTAATGTGAATGTTTTCAGGTTGAATATGTCGCATGGTACCCACGATGAGCATTTTCAACTGGTTAGCAATATAAAAAAAATTGTGGCAGATACAGGAAAGCAGGTTGCGATACTGGTAGATCTTTGTGGGCCAAAAATACGTGTTGGGAAGTTTAAAAGTGGAAAAATAATTTTAACTGATAATAAGAAGGTTGTTATTAGATGTAAGGAATTTGAAGGTGATGATAAGTTAATTTCTTCACAATATCGGAATTTATATAAGGATGTAAAAAAAGGACATAGAATATTTCTTGATGATGGAAAGATAGAGCTAACAGTGACGTCTGTAAGCGGAATTGATATAGAATGTAAGGTAAAGTATGGCGGGGTACTAAAGGACAAAAAAGGAATGAATCTACCAGATACGGAAATATCTACAACAAGTTATACAGAGAAAGACAGGCATGATACAGACTTTGCAATAAGAATAAATGCAGATTTTATTGCGATGAGTTTTGTAAAGAATAATAAAGACATTAGAAAAATAAAAAAATATATGGAAAATAAGCAGGTTTCAATTCCTGTAATAGCGAAGATAGAGAGAAAGGAAGCGATTTCGAATATTGATGAGATTATTCAGGAATCCTATGGGATTATGATTGCCAGAGGTGATCTGGGTATTGAGCTACCGGCACAAAAAGTGCCAATTATTCAGAAAGACCTGGTAAGTGCTGCGAGAAGAAATAATTGCCCGGTGATTGTCGCTACTCAAATGCTTGAGTCTATGATTGCCAGTCCGCGTCCAACACGAGCCGAAGTAAGTGATGTTGCAAATGCAGTGTTATCAAGTGCTGACGCAGTGATGTTATCAGCTGAAACAGCTAGCGGAGAATATCCGGTAAAATCAGTAGAAATGATGGATGATATTTTACGAGAGATTGAAAATTATCAGATTAATAAGAACTGTTTTGTTGAAAATGATGCTGTAGAACAGGGGTTTGGCATAACGACTGAAAGAGAAGCTGTTTCATATGCTGTTAGATCACTGACGCAGAATCTCGATTTAAAAGCGATAATCGTACCCACGAGGACTGGAATTACGGCGGCTATTATTGCATCTGATCGCCCTATATCGCCATTAATAGCCGTGTGTACAGATATTATGGTGTGTAAACGTTTGATGTTGCATTGGGGTGTTATTAGTTTCAATCTTAAGGAGGATGAAGTAAGTAACTGGAAAGAATTAAGTAGAGATATTTCAAATAAATGCTTAAAGACAAAAAAAGGTAATAGTATATTGCTAGTCTCAGGGTTTAATGATGATCCAGACCTGAATGAGCCTGTGGTTAAACTGGTTAGATTGTGATAAATATTTATGTTTAAAAAGGAAGGCATGTGATCCGTGTTGTGTTGGTTATTCTGCTATTAGTATGTCTGATAATTTTCGTAAATTATTATAGAAAATCCAGTGTGGTGAAAAAAAGAAAAATAATAAGAGTAACTTTGTTTGTTGTTTTAATAATAGTAATGGCAGGTTTTGTAATTGCAGGTAGATTAAACTGGTTGGCTGCTGTTGGCGGGACTTTATTGCCTCTATTACCTAAAATGGCGAGCTGGTTATTTAGAAATGCATCTTCAGTAATGATGTTGATAAATAAATTTAAACAAAATAAAGAGGGAATGTCCTCTGGTAAAATGCATGGACAGCAATCAAGTGTTGAAACACTGTATTTGATAATGACGCTTGATCATGACACGGGCGATATGAATGGAAAAGTAATAAGAGGTGAGTTTAAAGGCAAGCTATTAAGTGATCTAAAGCCTGCTGAGATCAGAAAAATGTTAAATGAATGTGAAGACAGGGAAACAGAATCATTGTTAATGGCCTATCTTGATCGTTATCATAGACGGCAACAACCCAATGAAAATAGCGATGATGAAAAGTCAAATAAGCCAGATTTTATGAGTGTACATGAGGCTAGAGAAATACTTGGGTTGGAAGAAAATGCAAAAAAAACAGATATAATCAATGCCCATCGTAAATTAATTCAAAAGCTGCACCCAGATAGAGGTGGTTCTGAATATCTGGCCATGAAAATTAACAGGGCCAAAGATGTGCTGTTGTCAACTTTATAAAATTATAAATACTAGTTTATTTTAAAGTCGCGCTATTAAGTAAATGATCGAAAGGTGAGCTAGGTCCTATTTCAATAATAATTGTTTCATCAAGTGATATTTCATCATTGATAATGTGAGGTAATAGCTGCTCAGAAATTTGCAATATGGTTTCCATGCCTTGACGTGACTGAGTATCAAATTCATTTATGAGATTTGTATTAATGCTAGCTATATAGTTACTGAATAATGCAATTCTGTCATCAAGTAAAGAATTCTGAAAAGAATCATAGAACTTAAGATGTAATTCACGTGTATGTGATTCAGCATTGTTAACTATGCTTATAGAGAAAGGGCCGTCAATTTGCATATTAGATAACCAAGAGTAACAATAAGGTTGATTATTTTGAATGTGATTTGGTTGAATGTAAAGTAAAGATTATAAACA